>JAYTXQ010000101.1:0-13757 GCA_043742825.1 Caulobacteraceae bacterium
AGGCAAAACCGGTCCCCGAGCGAAAGCCCTGCACTCGCCGTGATGGCTCGCAACTGGCCTGCGACACGGGCGAGAGCCTCGTCGACATCAACGATCACGACAGGCAACGGTCCTAACATGGCGTTCACTTTGTGCGCCGGCATGGAAGCGTGGACAAAATGGCTGACGACCTCGGCATAGTTGACGGCGCTCATTCGACTGACGGCGAGTACCCCGGCGACCTTCGTCGCTCCAGACTCCTGCTTGAGTAGGGCCAAAAGCGCTGAAGCATCGAGAACAACCCCGCTCATTCCCCACTTTCCACCCGGCGGTTGGCCAGGAACGCGGCGACTGACGCCTCGGGCTTATCGGATGTAAACTGCGCGGCCAAGGCCTGGGCATGCGTGATCGCCTGCGCAACCGTTCGCAGTATGATCCGGTCTGGGGTCTCTTCAATCAAAAGGGCTCCGCCTGCAGTAAGACCAAGGCGTTTGCGAATGTCTGCCGGTAAGCTCATGCGGCCATTAGCTGTGATCAAGACTTGCACTGTCATGGTTTGCCTTACCGGGTTGACGGAAAAAATCGTGCCGCATAGCGCTATATGTGGCATATATTCGGAAAAATGTCAGCCAATACTTCTTATGGCACAATTTCTATGGTCGACCTAGGACGCCGTTGACATTCCCGATCTCATGCCATGGGATGAACCCCTTGGAGGGCGAACGTGTTCGGTCGGAAAATCACAAGATCGGGTTGGCTAAAGCTGGGTGGGCTGGCTCTTGCAGGTTTCGTTCTGGTACTTCTTGTCTGCGCCCCACTGGCAACTGTCACAGTCAGGATAGACATGCCGGCAGTATCGATCACACCAAGACCTCCAACTGCGGCGGAATGGCTTCTAGGGTGCGCTTGGCTTACCGGAGTGATTGTGGTCCTGCCTCTGCTGGTAGGCGTTCCAATTTGGCTCCTGATTAAAATGGGCAAGGAAATCATTCAGTCTCAGCCAAAATCGGAATGAAGCGTCGGAGCCAGACACGAAAATAGAACCCCAGAGAACGGTGTCGGCGATAATTATGGTGCTGACCAACCTGATCACTCACAGGGCTCGTGGGCTTCATTGATGCAGGCCCTTTTCGCCATAGAGTCCGATACTTCCATCTACCTCAGCATCTCGCTCACCAAAGATGGCCTGCGGGCAATCATCGCGAGCAACACCTGCGCGGGGCCGGTCGGATTTCGACGGCCATGTTCCCAGTTTAGCAGGGTCCCCTTGGCAACGCCGATGCTCTTGGCAAAAGCGCTCTGTGACAGACCGGTGCGGGCGCGAATCTCGACCACATCGACAATGGGCAGCTCGATCCGATGGACAATCGCGTCCGCCTTTTCGCCGGCGGCGACTGCCTGACGCTTCATGTCAGACCGGGATGGCGGTTGTGTACTTCACTTGGCTTAGCGCGAAGTGTGACGTGCAGCTCGCTACATTTGGATGATTGAGCAGCCGGTGCATTAGGAAGCTCTCGTAGTCGGCAACGCCTTCAACGACAATGCGCATCAGGTAATCCCACTCACCCGACATCGAATGGCACTCTAGAATTTCGGGTCGGCCCCTCAAGAACGCCTCGAAATCGGAACGCTCCGGCGGTGCATGCGATTTCAAACGTACCTGCAGCATGACACTGACCCCGCGCCCCACCAGCGTGGGATCGACCAGGCGGACCTGCGCTTTTAAGACGCCGGCCTGTTCCAACGCCTTGATGCGCCGCCAGCAGGACGCCGGTGATGCGCCGACGATGTCGGCCAACGCGGCGTGACTGAGACTTGCGTCGTCCTGCAAGGCGCGCAGCAGACGACGATCAATTTCATCAAGGTGCGTCATTTGTTTCAGTTTTCGAGCATTTTCGAAATGATCTTGTACACTTAAACCGACCAGAGAGGTTTTTGAAAGATAATTTCGCGAAAACGCGCGTAAAGTTCTCTTATGAGTTGTCCAAATACCCATCTTATGCCGCCGCCCGGTGCCGCCGACGACTGGACCGTCCCCCAGGATTGGGCGGGCTATGGCGGGGCGGAACACGCCATGTGGGACATGCTTTTCGAACGCCAGTCGAAGATGCTGCCAGGGCGCGCCAGCCCGGCGTTTCTGCAGGGCCTTGATGTCCTGCAGATGTCCAAACCGGGCATTCCAGACTTCGACGAATTGTCTGACCGGCTTATGGCCCTGACCGGATGGAAGGTGGTCGCCGTGCCCGGCCTGGTCCCTGGCGAGACCTTTTTTCGACATTTGGCCAATCGCACGTTTGTGGCCGGACGCTTCATTCGCATGCCCGAGCAGATCGACTATCTGCGAGAGCCGGATATCTTTCATGACGTGTTTGGTCATGTGCCGTTGCTCGCCAACCCGGTGTTCGCGGACTATATGCAGGCCTATGGCGAGGGGGGATTGCGCTCGGCGGGCTTGAACGCTTTGCATTATCTTGCGCGGCTGTATTGGTACACGGTCGAATTTGGCCTGATCCGCGAAAACGGTGCCCTGAGACTTTACGGGGCCGGTATTGTCTCAAGCTATGGCGAGTCGCAATTTGCCCTTGACGATCCCTCGCCCAATCGCATCGGCCTGGATCTGCAGCGGGTGATGCGCACAGGCTATCAGATCGACGACTACCAAAAGACCTATTTCGTCATCGACAGTTATGAAGACCTGCTGCGCAAGACCCTGGAGACTGACTTCGCGCCGCACTATGCCCAATTGCGGGGCCTTTCCGACCTGGCTCCAGAGGCGGTGTTGGACACGGACACTATTTTCACCCTCGGCACGGGGGCCCATACTGAAGCCCAGAAAAAGGCAGTCGCATGACCGACCTGTTTGAGAATCCCCTCGGCTTGGACGGGTTCGAGTTCGTCGAGTTTTGTGCACCGCAGAAGGGGCTTATCGAACCAGTGTTCGCGGCCATGGGATTTAGCCGGGTTGCCCGTCATCGTGCCAAGGATGTGGTGCTTTGGCGGCAAGGCGGGATCAATCTCATCGCCAATTATGAACCTCGCTCACCGGCGGCCTATTTTGCCGCCGAACACGGCGCCTCAGCCTGCGGCATGGGGTTTCGCGTGCGTGATGCCAAGGCGGCCTATGAGCTTGCCATAGATCGCGGTGCCGAGCCTGTGGAAACTCAGACCGGCCCCATGGAGCTTCGGCTGCCGGCGATCCGCGGGATCGGCGGCGCGATGATCTATCTTATCGATCGGTATGCAGCGGGGGCGTCGATCTACGATATCGACTTCAACTACCTGCCGGGCGCGGACCGCGAGCCGGCAGGTGCAGGTCTGCACGTGATCGACCACCTGACCCACAATGTCTACGGCGGCCGGATGGCTCACTGGGCGGCGTTCTACGAACGCATCTTTAACTTCCGCGAGATTCGATATTTCGACATCAAGGGCGAATATACCGGCCTGAGCAGCAAGGCCATGACGGCCCCAGACGGCCTGATCCGCATTCCCCTCAACGAGGAAGGCAAGGCAGGCGGCGGTCAGATTGAAGAGTTCCTGCGCGCCTACAACGGCGAGGGTATCCAACACATTGCCTTCTCTTGCGATGACCTGCTCAAGGTGTGGGACAGACTCAAGGACCTTGGGACGCCCTTCATGACCCCGCCGCCAGGTGCCTACTACGAAATGCTTGAGGCGCGGTTGCCCGGGCACGGCGAGCCCGTCGCCGAACTTCAATGCCGCGGCATTCTACTGGACGGTTCAACCGAAGCGGGGGACCCGCGCCTGTTACTGCAAATTTTCTCTAATGCCGTAATCGGCCCGGTGTTTTTCGAATTTATCCAGCGTAAGAAAGACGAGGGGTTTGGCGAAGGCAACTTCAAGGCCCTGTTTGAATCGATCGAACGCGATCAAGTGCGCCGGGGGGTCCTCGACGTGAAGGAGATAGCCGCATGAGCGCGCCGTTCAGCCTCGAACGCATCCACCACGTCGCCTACCGTTGCCACGACGCCAAAGAGACGGTGGAGTTTTACGAGCGTGTGCTCGGCATGACTTTCACGACGGCGTTCGCCGAGGATAAGGTGCCCTCGACCGGCGAAGACGATCCCTACATGCACGTCTTTCTGGACGCCGGCGGTGGCAATGTGCTGGCCTTTTTCGAGCTGCCGAACCAGCCGCGAATGCAGCGCGATCCAAACACACCGGCCTGGGTGCAGCACATCGCCTTCGAAGTGGCCGATCTGGACACGCTGTTCGCGGCCAAAGCGCATATCGAAGCGCAGGGCCTTCAGGTGTTGGGCCCCACCCATCATGGGGTGTTCAAATCGATCTATTTTTTCGACCCTAACGGCCATCGTCTGGAGCTGGCCTGCAACATCGGCCGGCCCGACCAATACGCCGAACTGCGCCGGGTTGCACCCTTGATGCTGGAGGAATGGAGCCACACCAAACGCGCGCCCAATCACGCGGCTTGGCTACATACCGACCCAGACACGGCTTGATGATCGACGAGACACACGATCCAGAACGGACAAGCTTTGTGGTCTCGGCGAACGGCCACCCTGACTTTCCGATCCAGAATCTGCCGTTCGGCGTTTTTGTCCGCGCCGGCGCGCGACCGGTCGGCGGGGTCGCCATCGGCGAGCAGATCCTGGATCTGTCAGCAGCAGCAGGCTCGGGTTTGTTTTCCGGGCTGGAACAGGCGGCGGCTGAAGCCGCTTCAAGTGACAGCTTAAACGACTTTCTAGCGCTGCCGTCGCAGGCGCGCAGGCAATTGCGCCGCAGGTTGTCGGGCCTTCTCGCCGCAGATTCAAATGACCGTCGTGTCGTCGAATCCTGGTTGTATCCAAATGAACACTGCCAACTCCCGCTGCCGGCCCGCATCGGCGACTACACAGACTTCTATGCGGGCATTCATCACGCCGTGAATGTCGGCCGCCAGTTCCGCCCCGACTATCCCCTCCTGCCCAACTACAAGCACGTGCCGATCGGCTACCATGGCCGCGCCTCATCAGTGCGCCCCTCGGGGACGCAGGTGCGGCGCCCCTCCGGCCAGTGCCTGTTGCCGGGTGCCGAGGCTCCTATTTTTGGGCCCAGCCGGCGGCTGGACATCGAGCAGGAGTTGGGAGCCTGGATCGGCCAGGGCAATGCCCTTGGCGAGCCGATTTCCATCGGCACCGCCGCCGATCATATCGCCGGCCTTTGTCTACTTAACGACTGGTCGGCGCGCGACCTGCAGGCCTGGGAATACCAGCCGCTAGGCCCTTTCCTGGCCAAGAATTTCATGACCACGGTTTCGCCCTGGATCGTCACCAGCGAGGCACTGGCACCCTTCCGGATCGCTCAGCCGCCGCGCCCCGACGGCGACCCTTCGCCGCTGCCCTATCTGATGGACGGGGCCGACCAAGCCCAGGGCGCCTATGCCGTCGCTCTGGAAATCCTGATCCAGACCCAGGCTATGCGCCTGGCGGGTCTGAAGCCAAAGCGCCTCAGTCGCAGTTCGGCGGACAATCTCTATTGGACCCTGGCCCAGTTGGTGACCCACCACACCAGCGACGGGTGCGACCTCAATCCCGGGGACCTCATTGGTACCGGCACAATCTCAACCCCCGACGACAGCGGTCTGGGCAGCCTGCTGGAGCTCTCCCATGGCGGTCAGCATCCCATCGCCCTACCGGGCGGTGAGACCCGCGCCTTCCTGGAGGACGGCGACACCGTGAGCCTGACCGGTCGCGCCTTCGCTGAGGGCTATATCAGCATCGGTTTTGGCCCCTGTGTGGGAGTCGTCACCGCGGCCCTGCGGCCCTGACGTTGCACAGCTATTGGCGGTCAACGGCATCCTATCGGGCGCGCGCCTCAGGAGCTGGTTCCGGCGCTTGAGACACCTGGTGTCCGTTTCGACCCAGCCGCAATGGCTTGGCCTCCACGCCATCACTTCTTGCGGGATGCTTCAACCAGGGCCTGTTGAAACGCGACCATGGCACCCCAGTCTTCGTCCTTGTCGGCACTGGCCCAGGCGGAGTTGATGGCGATGACCATGTGCTCGCGGGGGATCACGGTGATGGTCTGGCCGAAAATGCCCTCGGCCCGGTAGACGCCAGGGCCCAGCCACCAGAAATAGCCGTAGGGCGGCGCGGTCACATGGGCGCGGGTGGCGTCATTGATCCAGCCGTCTGGCAATACATCCTTACCTGCGGCCTTACCCCCTTCGAGCATGAAGAGGCCAAAACGGGCGTAGTCGCGCAGGGTCATGTTGATGCAACACCCGCCCCGTTCATGGCCGGCGCTGTCCTCGGTCCACAGGGCGTTTTGTTCCATGCCAAAAGGGGTCCAGATTTTGCGCGACAGGTATTTGGCCATGGGCTCGCCGACAGCATTTGACAGCAGAATGCCGGCCAGATCGGTCTCCCCGGTCTTGTAGACGAACTTAGTACCCGCCGGAGCCTCGCGCGGCAGGGCGCGCATATAGCTGACGACAGGGTTGATCCCAGGCTCTGGCGCGGTCAGGCCGACCTTGGCGACGTCGGAATTGGGGTCTGAATAGTCCTCGTTCCATTTAACCCCGGAGGTCATGGTCAGGAGCTGGCGGATGGTCACGCTGTCGTAGGCGCTGCCGACCAGTTGCGGAATATAGAGGCTGACCGGATCGTTCAGGTTCTTGATTTTGCCGTCCCTAATCGCCGCGCCGATGAGGGTCGAGGTGATGGACTTGGCGACGGAAAATGACGTCCACCGTTCATTGGCTGTGCGCCCCAGGCCATAGCGCTCCAGGACGACCCGTCCGTCCTTGATGACGATCAGGCCGGACACGTTCCAGGCCCTCATATAGGCATCGACGTTGTAGCTCTTACCGGCCCAGGCGAAGCTCGCGTCTATCGGCTTGGCCGCCAGAGGCAGCTCACGCACGTGGTTGCCGCGATTGACCGTCGCCGCCGGCTGGATCTCCTCCATGTGGCGATAGCCGTAAGCCTGTTGTTCGGAAGTCCAGCTCAGGACGAAAGGGCTCAACGTCGGAGCCTTAGGTTCGGCCGCGCGCGCGCCAGCTGAGGTAAAGCCGCCCACCAAGGCCAGGGCGGCCATAATAGCGGTCATCGCTGGTTTCATAACACTCTCCGATTTTGGCATAGCCGGGACGGTATAGGCCCCATAGGCGCCATGGCTGCAAGCGGTTACCAACAGGCTATGGTTGACTATGATTTTGACGCGTGTGTCGTTGGTGCCGGGGCTGTCGGCCTGGCCTGCGGTTACAGCCTCGCGAGAAGGGGCCTTTCGGTGGTGGTGGTGGAATCGCAACCTGCGATCGGTCAGGGTGTGTCCTCGCGAAACTCCGAAGTCATTCATGCCGGACTCTACTATCCCACAGGCTCCCTGAAGGCGCGTCTGTGTGTGACTGGCAGGCGCGCGCTCTACAGCTTTCTTGAGGCACATAAGGTCGCCTATCGCCGCTGTGGGAAGCTGGTGGTCGCAACCCAAGCGGATGAGACCGTCCGCCTGGAAGCGATTGCGCGGCAGGGGGCGATCAATGAAGTTGAGGACCTGGAGATGCTCTCGGGTTCACAGGCCGTAGCGCTGGAGCCTGGACTAAAAGCTGTTGCGGCGCTCAACTCGCCGCAGAGCGGTGTTTTCGACAGTCATGGCTATATGCTGGCCCTGCAAGGTGAGATCGAAGCGCGGGGCGGAGCCGTGGTTACTGCAACACCCTTCGAAGGCGCTTCGCCGTTGCCGGGCGGGGGGTATAGAATCAGCGCTGGCGGCGAGGAGCCCACTATCCTGAGCGCCCGGTTTCTGGTCACCGCAGCTGGCCTGGAGGCGCAGAGCGTCGCGGCAAAAATCGAGGGCTTTGATCCTCAGAACATCCCGCAACGCCATTTGGGCAAGGGGGTCTATTTCCGCCTGGCCGGGCGTGCGCCGTTCGAGCGCCTGATCTATCCGCCGCCGATCCCAGGGGCGTTGGGGACACATTACCGAAAGGATCTCGGCGGTCAGGCCGTGTTCGGACCCGATCTGGCCTATGTGGAGACCGAGGACTACAGCGTCGACCCGGCGCGAGCCACAGACTTTTACGCTTACATCCGCCGTTTCTGGCCGGGATTGCCCAACGGCGCACTCAGCCCTGACTATGCCGGTCTGCGACCGAAAATTCACGGTCCGGGCGAGCCGCAATCGGACTTCCGCATCGATGGGCCAGAGACTCACGCTCTTGCTGACCTGGTCACCCTGTTCGGCATTGAGAGCCCCGGCCTGACCTCGTCACTGGCGATTGGCGAAGAGGTTGTGAAACGCCTGGGTCTTGACGCTTGAAGCGCGCGGCCTCGCACCCTATAAGCCCCGCTCCCGCGTGGAGCCGTATGGCTGGGTAGCTCAGATGGTTAGAGCGGTGGATTCATAACCCACAGGTCGGCGGTTCGATCCCGCCCCCAGCTACCACGGTCCGTGATCAGGCGTGGCCTGTTGTAGCGATCAAATTATCATTATATGAGTAATGACATCATTTGGACGGGAGGCTGCCTATGGCGCTTGTGGCCACCATCAATCGACCTGAAGTGGTCGCCCTGATCGAAGCGGCGGCACGGCGTCTAACCGGGGGCAACAAGACCGAGGTTGTAAGCTTGGCCGTGCGTCGCCTGCTGGAGCAGGATGATCGCGCCGGTACGCTGTTCGGTGCGCACGCCGACTCCGTTCGCATCAGCGCGGGCGTGGACCTCTTGGCCCCGGCTCTGGATGTTGAGCCAGACGCCGAAAGCGGGCTTGAGATCACCCGTTGACCGACTCTCTGCTGCTCGACACCCACATTGTCCTGTGGCTCGACAGCGGTGATTCACATCTTCGTCCAGCGATGCGGGCGCTGATTGACCGATGCTGGTCTGCGGGCGGGACCCTCTATGTCAGCGCCGTCACAGTTTGGGAAATTGCCCTCTTGGTCGATACCGGCCGGATAAGTCTTGATCTGCCGCCGCTGGCCTGGGTTGAACGCTTTGTCAGCCCGGCCGGCGTCGAAGTGGTGTCGCTGTCTTGGCAGGCCGCCGCCGGCACCTATGACTGGCCGGCCCTCTTCCAGCGCGATCCCGCCGACCGAATGCTCATCGCCACCGCGATCGAGCTGAACTGCCCGCTGGTCACCTATGATCCGCGCATCTCCGCCTTTGCTGCCCAAAGCGGTCGCCAATATGGGCTGATGGTGGCGGAAGACTAAGGCTGTAACGAATAGCCATTGACCACCAAGGCCGTTGCCACTTTGGTGGTGCGCGCTCTCACCTGAAACGCTTGTCGGTCTCAAGCCATAGCGCAGATCTGGCCGGCGCGGGCGTCGGTATAGCCGGATTTTGTCCAGGCGATCTGACCATTGACCAGAACCGCCTCGATGCCGATGGCGTCGCGGATGTAGCGCATGCCCTCTCCTGGCATATCAAAGCTGGGGCGCTCTACGCCGCGTCCGATGGTGGCGGCATCGAAGACCACGACATCGCCGGCAAAGCCTTCGCGCAGTGTGCCCCGATCTTTCAGACCCCAGATCTGCGCGGGATCGGCGGTGATCTTTTTCACTGCAGCTTCCAGGCTCAGCGCCCCGGACTTTCTGACAAATTCGCTAAACAAATAGCCTGTATCGCCATAGGTGGCGAAGGAATTGATGTGCGCGCCGCCATCGCTGGCCCCGATATGCATCAGCGGATGGGCGAGCATGGGACCGATACGGTCCGTATCCTCGTGCCCCCGACTGGCAGCGATAAAAGCGACGTCAAGGTCATGTTCTACCGAAACCTTGATCAAGGCCAGGGCGATGCTCTCACCGCGTTCGGCGGCTATCTCACCCAGTGTGCGGCCGACCAGATGCGCAGGAGCTTCACCCCCGCCGCGCACCCTAAGCTCGGCCATCATTGCAGCTATGATGCCGCCGTTGGCATCGGTATCCGCCACCAGTTTGTCGATGGTTTCAGGAGTCTTCAGGGCTGCCAGGCGCTCAGCGAACGGCAGACGCAGCACGCGCACCCATCTGGGCAGGCGGGCGAAAAATAGGCTTGGCCGGCGCAGAGAGAAACTGATGTCGATAGGCCTCGTCTGCATCTGCGCCCACACCCGAGCCCCCCTGGCGAACTGTTCCTCCACCCGCGCCATCGTGCGAGCGACATTGTGCGGTGTCAGGTGGCTGTCGAATACGGGGGAAAAGGTGGTGGGGATCTGGTGTCGGATCGACAGCTCAGCCAGCTGGTCGATGCGGGCGATGGTCAGGTCAGTGTCATAGAATTCCGGCACCACCTGCAGCATGCGGCCATAATGGCTTAGGATGGCGCACAAGGCGTCCAGTTCCTCGAACTGGGCAAATCGGCTGGGTACCGGGCGACCGTTTTCATCGACATCGATAAAGCTGGTCGAAAGGCCGATGGCTCCATCGTCCAGGCACTGACGCAACAGTGTCTGCATGGCCGCGATTTCCTCGGCGGTTGCGGCGCGTTGCTGCGAGGCCTCGCCCATCACCCACAAACGAATGACGCTGTGCCTAACCAGAGGGGCAACATTGATCGAGAGGTCCTTTTCCAGAGCGGTGCGATAGCCGGCATAGTCCTCCCAGGTCCACTCAAAGGCCTCGGTGAACGCTTCGGGCGGCAGTTCCTCGATCTGCTGGAACATGCCCACCAAAGCCTTTCGGTCGGCGACCTTCAAGGGGGCCAGAGACAGGGAACAATTGCCCGGCACAACACACGTGATCCCGTGTTCCAGCGCCGGTTTGGCGGCTCCGTCCCACAAGAGCTGCACGTCAAAATGTGTGTGGGGGTCAATGAAGCCGGGAGCGACAACGCGGCCAGAGGCGTCGATCACCGTGCGGGCAGGTCCGGTCAAATTCGGGCCCATGGCGGCGATCGTGCCGTCTTTCAGAGCAATGTCGGCGATAACGCCCGGCGCGCCTGTGCCATCGACCACTGTGCCGCCACGAATCAGGACATCAAACATTTACAACCCCTTTGATAACATCGAGCCAGGAGCGGCCCACAAGCTCACTCAGACTTTCAACCCCCGCCGTCTGCATCAATTCAAAACCGACATCGGCGGAGAGCACCGTATTGCCAACGACGCCGTTGTCATAACGCACCTGAACCAGCAGCTCGGCGGCCCCATCATGTCCAGCAACCACCAGGGCTTCTAGCACCGTGCCACCGGTTACGCTCACCGTACAGAACCTTGCGGCGGCTCGACAAAGACAACGTCACTGCCCAGCAACAGACCTGCCGGCTTGCGCATAGCAAAAATGTGCATATTCCAGCTTTTGATCTGCTCGGTGGCGCTGGTCAGGACCTCGCCCGGCATGGCGCGCTCTGCCAGAGCCTCCAGGGTCTCGTCCGGCTGCGGTGTGACAAATCGGCGTTGCGGGCTCAAGGCCATGGCGAAGACTCCCAATCTCAAGTTCTAGCGTAGTGTGGTGTCCAGGGGTCAAGCAAGAGGGCTTTCGTTCTATGGACAGATACTCTGATTGGGCGTTAGCTTCATTGGCAACATGCGGGAGGTTAGCCATGAGCTATGCCGGGCAAAGGTTAATCCACGACGCGGACAGCCACCTGATGGAGCTACCGGATTTTCTGACGTCGCACTCCGAATCAGCAACCCGCCACCTTTTGCCCCCGCTGGGTATCTTAGCCACGGGGATATTCAATCCGGGTGAACATATCGGCCAAGCTGGCCATGGACCAGCGGCTCTCGCGGAACTTCTGCAGTTGGGTGACGGCCTCACGCGTGGGCCCAAATGGCACGATGCCTTGGGCGCATTCAGCGGGGCCGAACGCCGTATCGCCTTGGACATGCTGGGGTTTCAGCGGCAGGTTGTGTTTTCCTCGTTTTGCGCCCGACTGATCTTTGAGGCCTCATCAGAGGCCCTTTATCCGACCGCGCAGGCTCACAACCGAGCCATGGCGGCCTTCTGCTCAGCGGATAAGCGCCTGATCGGGGTGGCCATCGTGCCGCTGGACGATCCAGATCTAGCCCTGGCCGAGATCGCACACGCCGCCGATCTTGGTCTTGGCGCGATCTGGGTAGCCGCTGATGCCCCAGGTGGGCGCTCGCCGGGGCACGTCAGCCATGAGCCGATCTGGCGGACACTGGCAGAGCGCCGGCTCCCCTTTATCCTGCACGTCGGCAGCTCTCCGTTGCGCATCGCCGATGCCTGGATGAATGATGGCTACCCAGATCGGCCGACGGCGCGGGGCGGGGCGGAGGTCATCGGCTCCAAGGACCTGACGATGATCCACCATGCGGCGCAGCGGTTCATCTCGGTCTTGATTCTGGACGGGGTTCTGGATCGGTACCCGGATTTGCGCGGCGGGGTCATCGAGATCGGCGCGGGCTGGGTACCCGACATGATCCGGCGGCTGGACCACGCGGTAGATATCTGGGCGAGATCCGAACCGCAACTGGCCCGCATGAAACACAAACCCTCGCAGCAGATTCGAGATCAACTTCGCTTCACCCCCTATCCGTTCGAGGATGTGGCGGCGATGGTCAATGAATCGTTCCCCGAGCTTTACCTCTTCTCGTCAGACTACCCGCACGCTGAGGGCGGCCGCGACCCCATCGGCCGGTTTGAGCGATCCACCGCGAGCTTGAGCGACGCAGCGAAGGCCATGTTCTTCGAAGGTAACTTCCGCAACCTTTACCCGAACGCGTTTTCTGCGGCCTAAACCAGGGTCCCGTGGCAGTGCTTGAACTTGCGGCCTGAGCCGCAGGGGCAGGGGGCGTTACGGCCAGTGCGTTCGAAGCCTTCGGGCAGGGCGCTCATGGGTAGGGCTGCGCGTTGGTCCGCCGAACCTGAGGCCAGAGCTGCTGTGGCCCCGGCAAAGGCGCGCTCGTTTTCCCCGGTCAGGGGGTCGATGTGCACTTCGAACATTGGTGGCGGCACGGGTTCGGGCGGGGCAAACTGGATCTCTACCGTCATAAGCCAGCGGGTCACGCTCTGGCGCAGGTCCCCGATCAGGGTCTCGAATAGGGAAAAGGCTTCGGTCTTATATTCGTTCAATGGATCGCGCTGACCATAGCCGCGCAGGCCGATGACATTACGCAGGTGGTCCAGGTGCGTCAGGTGCTCGCGCCACTGGAAGTCCACCATCTGCAAAAGGAAGTTTTTTTCTAGTTCGCGGGTGCGCTCGGGCGAAATCAGAGCCTCGCGCTCGGTCGCCCTGGCATCGGTGGCGGCAACCAGGCGCTCGCGGATTTCTTCGTTGGCAATGCCTTCTTCGGCCGCCCATTCGGCAATGGGCAGTTCCAGGCCGAACATCCCGCGCACATTGTCATCTAGACCTGCCACGTCCCATTGATCGGCATAGGCCTTGGGTGGAAGGTGGCGACCGACCAGATCATCAATGGTATCATGACGCATCTCGGTGACGATCTGCGACAGATCGGTGGATTCCATGAACTCACGGCGCTGTTCGAACACCGCTTTGCGCTGGTCATTAACCACGTCGTCGTATTTCAACAGATTTTTGCGAATCTCATAATTGCGCTGCTCAACCCGCTTTTGAGCGGTGGCAATGGCGCTGTTGAGCCACTTGTGGGTGATCGCCTCACCCTCTTCGACGCCAAAGGTGCGCATGATCGAATCCAGCCGGTCGCCGGCAAAGATGCGCAGCAGGTCGTCCTCACACGACATGAAGAATTTCGAACGACCAGGATCTCCCTGACGCCCGGTTCGCCCGCGCAGCTGATTATCGATGCGCCGGCTCTCATGTCGCTCTGTGCCCAGAACGAAAAGCCCGCCGGCCGCGAGGGCCTGTTCGCGTTTGTCGGCGATCTCGGCTTCGAGGGTCAGGCGCTCG
>JAYTXQ010000102.1:0-16202 GCA_043742825.1 Caulobacteraceae bacterium
CAGGCAGTCTGAAGCTTATGAGCCAGGTTTTGGGCGAAGTCCTCCCGACGACGCCCGGCGCGGTTCTGTCTGGGCCCAGTTTCGCTGGCGAAGTGGCGCGGGGCTTGCCGACGGCGGTGACCCTGGCTTGTGGCAACCTCGAATTGGCCGAAGAACTGGCTCAATCCATGGCCAGCGCTACCTTTCGCCCCTATGTCAGCGGCGACAAGATCGGGGCCGAGGCGGGGGGGGCGATAAAGAACGTTCTCGCCATTGCCTGCGGCATCGTCGAAGGCCGGGGTCTCGGCCGCAGCGCCCACGCTGCTCTCATTACCAGAGGGTTCGCTGAATTGACCCGGCTGGCGGTGGCCCTGGGCGGCGAGGCCACCACCGTCGCCGGCCTGTGTGGCCTGGGCGACCTGGTTCTCACCTGTTCAAGTCCGCAATCGCGCAACATGAGCGTTGGTTTGGCCCTGGGACGAGGTGAATCCCTGGATGCGGCACTCAGCGGCAAGCTTTCAGTGGCCGAAGGCGTCGCCTCTGCCCCCGCCGTCAACGCCCTGGCGGCGCGCCTGGGAATTGAGGCCCCCATCTGCGACGCCGTCCATGCCATCCTGACCGGTCAGACCGCGATCGACCCCGCCATAGCCGCGCTCCTCGCCCGCCCGCTCCGCAGCGAGTCGCTGTAGAGTCCGGATAGAAAGGTTTTCCGCAGATGGCGCAGATTTCAGCAGATGAAGTTCAAGTTTGGCGGGCAAAGCCAATAAATTCGCGCTTTGTATTTTATCGCCTGCGGCGCAACCGCGACCGGTATCTGTAAAAATCTGCGCCATCTGCGGATATAACTTCCCTCCTAACCCGCATGCCACAGGAAACCCAATGCCCACTTTCGTCTTGATCTGTATTGATAAACCGGACTCTCTAGCCCTTCGGATGGCCACCCGCGAGGCGCATCTGGCCTATATGGGTCAGCTCACTGCCGGCTTGAAATATGGCGGGCCGTTGCTGGACGAGGCGGGGAATATGAACGGCTCGCTGATCGTTCTCGAAGCGGTGGATCTGGCGGCGGCGCGGGCGGTCAATGCCGCCGATCCCTACCAGATCGCTGGCCTGTTCGAGCGGGTCGAGGTGCGCGCCCTGCGTCCGGTTCTGGGTCGGCCGGCTTGAACCAAAACCCCGCTCAGCCTGCGGCAGGCACCCGTCTGTGTGCACTGAGCGAGATCAAGGACCCAGGTTCGCGCGGGTTCGTCTTTCGTGATGGCGATAAGCTTTTCCTCGGCTTTGTTGTCCGCCACGGTAAGACGCTCAACGGCTATATCGACCGTTGCCCGCACGCCGGCATGCCCCTGGCGATGTTTCCTGACCGATTCCTGACCCGCGAAGGCGACCTGATCCTTTGTGCCTCCCACGGTGCCTTGTTTCGCCCCACTGACGGGGTCTGTGTCGCCGGCCCCTGCCCCGGAAAATCCCTCACCCCGTGGCCCGTACGGCTAAATGGCGATGCCGTTGTCGCGGCATAGCCGAAAGACAGCTTTTCCGCAGATGACGCAGATTTCAAGAGATGGGCCGTTGAGTCTGTGCCGCAGGCGGAAATTTTCTCCTCAGCGATTTTAAGGCTTCGCCCGCCAACCCCGCTGCGCATCTGCTAAAATCTGCGTAATCTGCGGAAAAAACCCTCACCCGATTGCCCTCACCCCCCAGGCCATTATGGTGACCGTATGGCCATATCGAACCTGCTCATCGCCAATCGCGGCGAAATCTCCATTCGTATCGCCCGCGCGGCGGCAGAGTTGGGGATCGCCACCACGGCGGTCTATTCCGCCGATGACGCCATGTCGCTGCATGTGCAGAGCGCCGACCGCGCTGTCCCGCTGAACGCAAGCGGGGTCAAAGCCTATCTGGACATCGCCGCGATCATCGCCGTGGCCAGGACGGCGGGCTGTGACGCGATCCACCCCGGTTATGGCTTCCTCTCCGAAAGCGCCGCCTTCGCTCGCGCCTGCCATGACGCAGGGATCACCTTCATCGGCCCCTCGCCAGAGGCCCTGGAGGCCTTCGGCGACAAGGTTCGCGCCCGCGCTCTGGCGGAAAAGCTGGGCGTGCCGGTGATCGCGGGGACCATTGGCATGGCGACTCTGGCTGAAGTGCAAAGCTTTTTCACGGGTCTGCCTCCTCACTCAGGCCTGATGATCAAGGCCGCTGCGGGCGGAGGCGGGCGGGGCATGCGCATGATCCATTCCGCCGAAGAGATACCCGCCGCCTATGCCGCCGCCGCCCGTGAAGCCGAAGCAGCCTTTGGTGATGGCACCCTCTATGCGGAGCGTCTGATGCTTCTTGCCCGGCACATAGAGGTGCAGATCGCCGGCGACCGCACCGGGGTTCTGGCTATCGGCGATCGTGACTGTTCCCTGCAACGCCGCCACCAAAAGGTGCTCGAAATTGCTCCGGCACCGGGTCTCAGCGAAGCCCTGCGCAGCCGTCTGTTCGAGGCTGCCGTCACCCTTACCGCCGCCGTGCGCTATCGCACTCTGGCCACAGTAGAATTCCTGGTCGATGCCGAAACAGGCGATTTTGCCTTTATTGAAGCCAATGCCAGGCTGCAGGTCGAGCACACCATCACCGAGGCGGTCACCGGCATTGATCTGGTTCAGGTCCAGATCCGTCTTGCCACCGGTGAGACCCTGAAAGACATCGGCCTGACTGAGACCCCGCCCGCCAAAGGCTTTGCCATCCAGGCGCGGGTGAACATGGAAACTCTTACCCCAGACGGCGGCGCAATGCCCGCCGGTGGACGCCTTACCGCCTATGAGCCCCCCAGCGGCCCCGGCGTGCGCGTCGATGGTTTTGGCTATGGCGGCTATGTCAGCAACCCGAACTTTGACTCCCTATTGGCTAAGGTCATCGTCAGCGGCCCCACCCTGACCGCAGCCGCCGCCCGTGCGGGCCGGGCCTTGAGTGAGTTTCGCATCGAGGGCGTTGACACCAACACCGGCCTGTTGCGCGCCTTGCTCGCCCATCCCCAGGTGCTGGCCGGCAAAGCCACCACGCGTTTCATTGAAGACCAAGCGGCTGCCCTGATCGCCACCGCCACCGCTTTGCCGGTCCGCGCTTTCGCCACCGCGACGGCCGTCGTGGCCCAAGCGCCAGTTGAAACCCTGGAGGGGGCCACCGCCGTCATCGCCGGTCTGCAGGCCACCGTTGGCTCGATAAGCGTCGTCGCCGGCGATCTGGTCCGTGCCGGTCAGGACGTAGCCATCCTCGAAGCGATGAAGATGGAGCACGTGGTCACCGCCGCCATCGCCGGCCGCGTCGCCCGCATCGCCGCCGCACCCGGTGAAGTCCTGGCCAAAGGCGCGCCGATCCTGTTCATCATCCCGGAAGATGTCGATCACGTCGCCGAAGATGCCGAGGGCGAGGTCGATCTTGACCACATTCGCCCGGACCTGGCCGAGGTTCTGGGCCGCTGGCACAGTCTCACCGACGCCGCCCGACCCGACGCCGTCGCCCGGCGCCGATCACGCAATCAACGAACCGCGCGGGAGAACATCGACGACCTGATCGATCCGGGCACCTTCCTCGAATACGGGGCCTTCGCCCTGGCCGCTCAGCGCCGCCGCCGATCGGTGGAGGAACTGACCAGGATGAGCCCCGCCGATGGCCTGATCTGCGGCGTCGGTTCGGTCAATGGCGCGCTCTTCCCGCCCGAAAAAGCCCGCTGTGCCGCCCTGTCCTACGACTTCACCGTTCTGGCCGGCACCCAGGGCCACATGAACCACCGCAAGACCGACCGCGTGCTCGAAGTCGTGCGCGACCAGGAATTGCCCGTGGTCTGGTTCGCCGAGGGTGGCGGTGGACGCCCCGGCGATACCGACGGTGGCGGAGCCTCCGGCCTCGCCACCACCAGTTTCAAAGCCTACGCTGATCTGGCCGGCATTGTGCCCAAGATCGCCGTGGTTTCAGGCCGCTGTTTCGCCGGCAATGCCTCCTTCGCCGGGGTCAGCGAGATCCTGATATGCACCAAGGGCTGCAACCTCGGCATGGGCGGCCCGGCCATGATCGAGGGCGGTGGCCTGGGCGTTTTTGCGCCTGAAGATATAGGCCCCATGGACATCCAGACCGCCAATGGCGTGGTTGATATTCTGGCCGAGGATGAAGCCGACGCCACCCACCTGGCAAAAAAGACACTGTCCTATTTCCAGGGCACCCTTGCCGACTGGCACGCAGCAGATCAGCGCCTGCTGCGCCGCGCCATCCCGGAAAACCGCCTGCGCGTCTATGACGTGCGCCGGGTCATCGAGACCCTGGTCGATACCGGCAGCTTCCTGGAACTGCGTCCGAAATTCGCGCCGGGCCTGATCACCGGCTTCATCCGCATGGAAGGCCGTCCCATGGGCCTGATTGCCAATGACCCGATGTATCTGGGCGGCGCGGTCGATTGCGACGGGGCCGATAAAGGCTCGCGCCTGTTCCAGCTCTGCGAGGCTTTCGACCTGCCGGTCCTCTCCCTGATCGATACCCCGGGCTTCATGGTCGGCCCCGACAGCGAAGCGGCCGCCGCCGTGCGCAAAACCAGCCGCCTGTTCATCAACGCCTCGCGCCTGGGCACCCCGCTCTTCTGCGTCGTCTTACGCAAGGCCTATGGCCTGGGGGCCCAGGCCATGGCCGGTGGCTCAACCTTGGCCGGAACCTTCACCGCAGCCTGGCCGACCGGCGAGTTCGGCGGCATGGGCCTGGAAGGCGCCGTCCGCCTTGGTTACCGCCGCGAACTCGAAGCCCTGACCGACGAAACTGAAAAGAAAGCGCTGTACGATAAGCTCCTGGGCAACCTCTACGCCGTCGGCAAAGCCGCCAACGTCGCCGCGATGCTAGAAATCGACGCCGTGATCGACCCGGCGGACACCCGGCGCTGGGTGGTGCAGGGATTGAGGACGTGCCGAGAGCGCAAGGCCCCGAGACGGCGGTTTGTCGATGCTTGGTGAGGGGGATGCTTGGCGCTTCGAGTGTTCAAACGAACTCTTGGGAATCTAGCCTGTGACATGATACAAAATGCATTATGAGACCTGAATCGTCGATCTTCGAAGAAGACGAGGAAACCTATGCCCCTTGCGGACATAGAGGCTAGTCGCCTCATCCCCAACGATGAGGTCTGCACCTGGCTCGAGACCCGGGGAACTCCTGGCGAAAAAAAACATCCATGAAGCGCTGGGAAACGAATTTATCAACGTGAGAAAGGAATTTCTCCGACCGCGCATCTACCGCACCACCCGCGCCAGTCGCCCCGATGTGACCGCTTCCAGAACCCGCAACCGTATCCGTTGGTACAGCCGGTCCGGCAGCACGCCGTACGCCAGTTCACCCTTGGCATTGGGTTGGAGGTCAAATCCCGGCCACGCGAATTCATTGACCTCGTCGGCGATGACCCAGGATTGTTGATCGTCCAGGCCGAGATTTCGTTTTACGGCCATCGGAATCTCGACGGCGCTCGTGTCTGCCGTCGGCGGTGAATGGGTGATGGGCGCGACGATGACCATGACCTCGCTATCGGCGCGCCGGCGCTGAGCCAGGATTGTGGCGCAGGGGCGGGGGTATTGGGCGTTGTCTCGCCTCCGGTCATGTTCACGCTTCCACAGATAATTGAAGTGGATGACCAGACCGACTTCAGGATCCGGGAAATCCACCGTAATTAGTCATCCATCAGGGCGTTCAGGTGATTGTGGCGCGCATCGACGCGGGCGTGCTCCAATGCGGCGACCATGTCGTCGGAGAGCTCGTGCGCCCACAGCGCACGGGCGGCCAGCCCTTTGAGGCGGACGTATTCATCGTAATCACGTTTAGAGATCAGAACCTCGGTGATGCGGCTATGGTGGGTCACTGCCACCGGCTCATGTTGCGCCGCCTGACGGTAGCGCGAAAATCGCTTGGCGACTTCGGTTGACGGGACTTCCAACATGCACGGCTCCTTGAGCGATCAAAATACGGATTTTCCGCGTTCAAGTAAAGAGGAAACAGAACTGTTGCGCGGCACCCGTGAGCCGAGGCAGCCAAAACAGGGACAGTCGTAACGCAGCTTCCCCCTCCCCCCTCCCCGTCAGCCCTGCCCGGGGATAGCGAACCGCGCCACGGCGGTCATCTTCGCGTCTGCGGCGATATCGCCCGGTGCGATGAACCCCTCGCCGTCCCAGTTTATGGTGATGCCCACCTGTTCGAAGCACTTGGCGACCTATTCGGAACAAATGAACTCATCGTCGGCCACCAGGAGCTTTGGCATCGGGTGGCGGCGACGGCCCAGCAGGATGCGTCCGGCGATCTTCAGCAGTTCTTTACTCGCGAACGGGTCGCCGAACCGGTCAACGGCAAAGTCGCCAAGGCGTTTCAGGGCCACCGGATCTTCAGCGATCTTTTGCTCAAAATCAGCGTATCGCGCCAGGATGATCTGGCCGGGATAGGGTGTGACCCCACTGCTGGTGCGCTCGATGAATTTGGCGATCGACACCGCCCGCACGCCGATGGTGTGCACACTTTCGGTGGCCATCGCCCGGCCCAGCGATGGCCAGTTATAGGCCATGGCGACATGCGTCCAGCGGCTGCGCGTCGCCCACGAAATCAGCCGCGATCCCATATCACGGGCTGAGCAGAGGAGAACGTCGCCGTCTTGGATCATCGGCGCGATGGTGCCCAGGGGCAGAGCCGGCATCGCGGTCAGAACGTCATCGCTGATGGTCATGGCTTGCATACCCTGAACGTAAAATTAGACTCTCACGATATGTTACGCGAAACGACGGTTCTGACACTCGGTGCCAGATATCGTCACGAATGCGATGCCCTGCTTTTTTACTGGCGACCGCAGCCCCCAACCTAGCGCCATAGCAAGCGGCCTTCGTCACCGGGCACTTGCGCAAATTCGGGCGTTGAGTCACGCTGGTTCGGGTAGACTATAGGGGAGGACGACAATGTTCGATCACCAACATCATTCCGAACGCGGCGCGTGGAAACGGCGCGCGGTCGCCGGCTTTGCGGCGGTCGCAGCGTTCCTGGTGCCCATAGTTGCCGCCGCCGCCGATCTGACCGGCGGTTGGGTTGTGCACGCCGAATGGACCCCGAAGTTCAAATATGATCTGCTTTGCGGCCTCACCCAGCAGGAGCAGACGCTTGCCGGGCCTTGCATGGCCCTGGGCGCGCCGCCCGAAAAGGCCGGCGGAACTCTGGACAAGAACAAGCTCGAGCTCGAATATCTCACCGTTTTTGAGGGATCCGATGTCGGGGTGCACATGCATGGCAACCTCGACGCCAACGGTGCGGTGAAGGGACAGGTCGAATCCGGCGCGTCACAGGGAGAGTTCAGTGGCGTACCGCTCGGAAGTGCCGGTCTGCTGAACGACTGGAAACTGCACGTTCGCATCGCCCAGTTCGATTTGCAGATGCTGTGCGTGCTGAAGCTCAACGGCCGCTCCGTGCGCGGCCCATGCGCGGTCGGAGACGGCGTGGTTTTGCGCACCGCCGGAACCGCAGACGACAAATCGGTAACCTTTGCCTACGACACCAATCTGGCCGGCACGCCGCTGCACGTCACCTATACCGGCGCACTGCAACCGGACGGGTCGATCAAGGGTTCAGCCTCGGACGGGACCAACAACGGCGTCTTCACCGCCAAACGGCGCTGACGCACTCAAAGCCGCCTCAAAGCTGCAGGCCGCCGGCCACGGGCAGGGTGGTGCCGGTGATGTAACGGGCCTTGTCCGACAGCAAAAACGTAACCGCGTCGGCGATTTCCTCGGCTTGGCCGACGCGCCGCAGCGGAATGGCGGCAGTGAATTTGTCGATATAGGCCGCCTGATCGCCCTTGCTCATGATCTCCGCACCCAGCCCGGCATCGATCCATCCAGGCCCCACGCAGTTGGCGCGTATGCCAAATCGGCCCTCCTCTTTGGCCAGGCCGCGCATCAGCGCCTGGATCGCCGCCTTGGGCGCGGCAGAAAGGATGTCCTTGGGCGGTGGGCGATCCACCGCGCCGGTCACCACGGCCACGAATGCACCACCGCCGCCCTGGCGCTTTATATGCAGCAAGGCGGCCCAGACCAGGTTAAAGCAGCCCTCGATGTCGGCGCGCAGAGTGCTAGCCCAGGTTTGCGGGTCGATCTGGCTGATGTAGTCCA
The DNA here is from genome assembly GCA_043742825.1 of Caulobacteraceae bacterium. Lineage (GTDB taxonomy): Bacteria > Pseudomonadota > Alphaproteobacteria > Caulobacterales > Caulobacteraceae > Acaudatibacter. Next base: position 8,133 of record JAYTXQ010000102.1, read on the forward strand.
GCTTCAGCGCCGGGCCGGCGGCATAGACTACCGAATGGATCCGACCAAAGCGGGCCGCAGCGGCATCGACAAAAGCCTTGACCGCCGGCGCGTCGCCTAGATCGACGCAGGTTGCCTGCGCCTGCCGCCCACGGCCACGAACCGCCTGCGCTGCCGCCTCACCGGCGGCGGCATTGGTGCGATAGGTCAGGGCGACGTTCGATCCGGCTCGCCCCAGGTCTTCGCAGATCGCCGCGCCAATCCCCCCGCTGCCGCCAGCCACAAGAGCGACGCCGGAGGCAAATTCGGGCAGGGGTGAGGGGGTCATGGGCGAGCTTTCTTCTGATTTTTGTCTTAGGGCGTTCAAATGCGTGCGCCAAGGTCTTAAACCGCCACCGCGGGGCATTCCATCACCCCACGAAACGGGTTTGACTGCCGTTGAGTTCGGCCCTTCGCGGGCTAAGCGCCGCGACATTCCCTGCTTTCGTAGCAGCAAGCTTGACGAGGTAGTTGATTGGTATATACATATATGTAAATCATTGGAGCGGTGCCAGTGGACTGGACGTGGGATGACAATAAAGCCGAAGCCAATCGAACAAAGCACGGCGTCTCCTTTAGGCTCACCCTGCGTGTGTTCGACGATCCCTTCTGCCGGGTGACGGACGACCCTTATTCTGGCGAACAGCGCTGGCGCCCGATGGGCCGACCTGACCCCGGCGGGCGCGGTACTTTTGTTGGTGGTTCACCCCTGGCCCGAACAGGGCGCACCCAGCCGTATTATCAGCGCCCGCGAGGCAACATCGCACGAAAGGGAAGCCTATGAGACTAACCCATACTGAACCCTTGACGCCCGACCTGGTGGCCGAACTCGAGGCTTTGGAGGCAAAGGGGGGCGAGAGCATTAATACGACTGATATCCCCGAAACCCTTGACTGGTCTGGGGTTGCCCGAGGCTTCTACCGGCCAGTGAAAAAGCCCTATTCTATCCGTTTGGACACCGATGTGGTGGCGTGGTTCAAGGCTTCGGGCCATGGATATCAGACTCGCATCAACGCGGCATTGCGGGAATATGTCCAGGCCCATACCCGGTAGGGTGAGGGGCGATGGAGCAGAGTTGCACTTGCGCCTCTTCCAACAGGATCGGTTAGGGCGGTTGGATGTGCTGTCGCGGATTAAGCCCACATCTCGGCATGCACCACCTCAGCCCCGCAGGCGCCCGGCGCGCGCGGCGGCGACGATGGTGGGTGAGGCATCCAGGCGAGGGGCGAGGGGCGAGGTTGGCGGCGCGCTGCGCTTCGAACTTGCGACCACTTCTAGCAGGGCGGCGAGGCGGCGGCGTTCATGCAGGCCTGTGGTTTCTCGCTCAGATTGCGCCAACACAATTTCGAAACCACCGTGGCGGCGCTGCTGGCCGAGTTGGCACCCATGACCCATCTTCTGCGCTCGCGAGGTGTCATTCCCGAAGGACTGAAAATCGTCGATCTGGTCAAGGCACCCATGGACGATATCAGCAGGATGGTGTCTTCTGACCTCGGCGGCGGCCCGGACTCGGCTCTGCATGGGCTTATGGATCGCGTTTCCGGCGGCACCCCGGTCCACGGCGACCGTTCCCAGGTGGTCATGCTCGGGTCTCAGCCGATCGGGGTCGTCCTCTGGCGCATTATCGACGGCGTCGCCACTGTGGACGGCAAGGTCGATCATCCTCAGTTTCGCGGCGGCTGGCCCAATGCCCTGCTCATGGAAACCGGATTGCTCCGTGCCCGCGACGAGGGTGTCGAGCGCTTCCGATTCCACTGTGAAGACACAGTGCGAGACACCCTGGCGCTCGCCAGGCGCTGCGCTGCGGTGGAAACAAAAACCAAAGCCACCTAGTATTACGCCGTCGCCGCTGATTGACCACGCCGAGTGACGCGCAAGGCACCGCCGACATTGCTGCCGCGCGCCAACATGGCCGAGGCTAATTTCAGGTCTTTCATGGTAGGTAATCCCCATGTCCGTTGCCACTATACTGGCTCATGTCCCATTCATGCCGCAGTCGGCAACCAACTGCGACACCCTAGTCGCGCTAAATTTGCATTAGTGGGTTCGCAAAGGAGCGCATCTGTGTCCATCTGGGGATAAAGGCTCTTGATCGCTACCTCACCCAATTCCCCCTGAGCAGACCACCTGGGCGGACAGCCAAGTGCATTAGCTGATCGAAAGTACGGCGAACAGCGGCCAACGCGATATTTGCAGATCAGGCGGTGGTAGATGGATCATGGAATCAGCAACGTGACCATTTTCGACGATGTGCTGCGCCGGCAAATACAAGCCAATATTGCCCGGCTGATTGCCCCTGCCGCGCCACCTGTCGCGGGGCTGCGCCAGGCCGCAGTGGCGATCATCATCACGACCGACGAGTTTGGGCAGGCCCGGTTTCTGATCACCCGCCGGGCACCTCGGCTGGGAAAACACGCCGGACAATGGGCCTTGCCGGGGGGCGTGATCGATCCTGATGAAACGTCGGAAGCCGCCGCGCGGCGCGAAACCTTCGAAGAGATCGGTCTGTCGCTGGCTGAGGACGCCCTGCTCGGGCGGTTGGATAGCTATGAAACCCGCAGCGGGTTTGTCATCTCACCCTTTGTCTATTGGGCGGCGGACACCGGGCAATTGCGACCCAACCCCAGCGAAGTCGCCTTTATCCGCCATGTGCCGTTGAGCGCGCTGAGCACCCCTGGCTATCCGGTGTTTTTGCCTGGCGACGTCGCTGAACGGCCGATTCTGAGGATGTCGCTGGGTGATCGTCACATTCACGCGCCGACAGCGGCACTGCTGTATCAATTCCGCGAAGTGGCACTCAGCGGAAGATACCTGTCGGTCGCCCATTTCGACCAACCCGAGTTCGCCCGGCGTTAGGTTCTCCCTCCGAGCCGGTTGTGCTGACCCTTACAGCGATAAACTTTCGCAAGAGGTGACCTTGGTTGGACAAATCGCGTAAGGTGGCAACGATGCTTAGTCCTGAGGTTTCGCCATGCGTCGTCGCACTTTTCTGGCAAGTTTACCCGTGGCCGCTACGGCGAGCGTTGCGGCGGGGGGCGTGAGCGTGGCGCAGGCAGCAGCAGCCACCCCGGTCGAGGTGCGTAGCGGCGATCGGGTGACCGGCGCGGCCTTTGCCTCGCGATCGACGGTCTGGGGTAAAAATGGCGCGGCGGCGACGGCCCACCCCTTAGCGACCCTGGCGGCCATCGATATCCTGCGCGCCGGCGGCAGCGCCGTAGACGCGGCCATTGCGGCCAATGCGGCCCTAGGGTTTCTCGAGCCTATATCCTGCGGTGTCGGCGGCGACGCCTTCGCCATGGTGTGGGATCCCAGGACGAAAAAGCTGGCAGGCCTCAACGGCTCTGGCCGCTCGCCCCGGTCGCTATCTCTGGAAACCCAGCGCGCCCACGCCCGCAACGGCAGGATCGCTGCCCACGGGGCGACATCGGTTTCGACCCCTGGCGCGGTGGATGCCTGGTGGACCCTGCATCAGCGTTATGGCCGCCTAAAATGGGCTGACCTGTTCGCGCCGGCAATCTCAACGGCCCAGCACGGCGAGCCCGTGGCTCAAACCATCGCCTATTATCTGGATCTCTCCTATCGAGCCTTTACCCGGCCAAACTCCGGGATCGAAGAGGTGGAAAACTTCAAACGGATCTGGGCACCAGAGGGACGCACCGCCCGAGAGGGGGAAGTCTTTGCCAACCCAGCGCTCGCTCAGACCTATCAACGTATCGCCGCTGAGGGCCGAGAGGGTTTCTATGGCGGCCAGACGGCCCAAATGATCGATGCTTATTTCAAGCGTATCGGCGGCTGGCTTTCCGCCGCCGATCTTGCCGCCCATCACGCGCAATGGGTCGAGCCCGCCTCAATCAATTATCGCGGCGTCGATGTCTGGGCCCTGCCGCCCAACAGTCAGGGCCTCTCAACCTTGCAGATTCTGAATATGCTTGAGGGTTTCGATCTGAAAGGCATGGGGTTCCAGTCCCCAGCCGCGATCCACACCATGGTTGAAGCCAAGCGCCTGGCCTTTGAAGACCGCGCCCGCTATTTCGCCGACCCCGATTTCGCCAAGGCCCCGCTCAACTGGCTGATCTCCAAGGCCTATGCCCGCGAACGCGCCGGCCTGATCCGGCCCGACCGTATCTTGACCCCGGTCTTCCCCGGCCAGGCCCCCAGCCATGGTGACACCACCTATCTGTGCGCCGCCGACAGCGACGGCATGATGGTCTCTCTGATCCAGTCCAATTATCGCGGCATGGGCTCTGGCCTGTCGCCGGACGGTTTGGGCTTCATGTTCCAGGACCGTGGTGAGCTCTTCGATCTCGAGGCGGGACGGCCCAATACCTATGCCCCAGGCAAGCGCCCGTTTCAGACGATTATTCCCGGATTCGCGACACGCGATGGTGAACCCTGGCTGGCCTTCGGTGTCATGGGCGGCGACATGCAGCCCCAAGGTCAGGCCCAGATCATCGTCAATCTGTTGGACCACGGTCTGGGCCTGCAGGAAGCCGGAGATGCGCCGCGCTGGCACCATGAAGGCTCATCCGAGCCGACCGGCGATCCCCAGGACGGCATCGGCACCCTGCGCCTGGAAACCGGGGCCCCCCTGGCCACGCGAGAAGCCCTGGCAAAGCTCGGCTGGAAATTCGGCCCCTCCGACGGTGGGTACGGGGGTTATCAGGCTATCCAGCGCTGGCCCGGTCGCTATGCCGCTGCCACCGAAATGCGCAAAGACGGCGCGGCCCTGGCCTACTGAGGACACCCCAGCATGACCCCCGAAGAGGTGCAGGACATCTGTCTGTCGTTCCCCGGTACCACCGAGGGCTCGTCCTACGGCAAACCTGCGTTCCTGGTGAACAAAAAATTCTTCACCCGATTGCGTCGCCAGGACGCCAGCATCGTGCTGATGGACGTCCATCACGACGAACGCGAAATGCTGATAGAAGCTGAGCCCGCGACCTTCCACTACACCGCCCACTACAAAGACTATCCGGCGGTTTTGGCGCGCATCGAGACCCTGCATCCAGGATCCCTGCGCGTCTTTCTGCAACGCCGCTGGCGTAAGCTCGCCCCCAAGGCGGCGGTGAAGGCGTTTGACGCAGCTGAGTGTCGCTGACAGCGTTACAGCCAGACCTCAAGTCGCGCCAGATCATCAGGCCGGTTGACGTTTTCGAAGGCAAGGTCGTCGAACTCCAGGGCGAGCGCCCCGATGTCCCGCACATAATTCTGAACCGCAGGATGGTCGCCGGCGCTCAGTCGGGCACTGAGGGATCGGGCTAGGTCGGTCCGCCATATGGCGGTGAGGGCGTGAGGGCCACTGGGAGTGCGGGCATAGATAGCCGGGCCATCGCCAAGGGCCGCAGCCAGGCGCTGCATCCGCAACGCACCAACCAGGGGGGTGTCGCAGGGCAAGCTGGCCAGGGTGTCAAAGCCCTTCGCCCCGGCCCAGGTCAGGGCCGCCGCCAGGCCACTCAACGGTCCACGCGGGTGACGAGGATCGTCCATAAGAACGGTCAGATGCGCGCTTTCAGCCCAGGCCTGTGCCCCGCTCCCGGCGGCAGCGCTGACGGCGATGACCTCACACGTCCCTTGCAGAGCCTCCAGGCTCCAGTCCAACAGAGCGCGGCCGGCCAGCACGGCTACCGCCTTCTCGCGTCCAAAACGCCGGGATTCCCCTCCCGCCAGGATCACCCCCGCCGTTGTGGCATGGGTCATCCCTGCCCCCAATAGGATTGACCCATACAGAAATCAGAAATCCCGTAGCGTGGGCACCCTCGCCGACAATCCAGGGCATGCGCAGTTGACGCTGCGGTCGACCAGGGGCCGCAGAGGGCACCGGCGCTAAAGGCTACGACGGAAGGGCAAGAGTCGGTATCTGGGAGCGTTGGGTTAAGAGACATTTGCCGTCCTCTTTACAGCAGATTTGATCGTCATCCATTGCCTGTGGTCGCGGGTGCTTTTGGCGGTGGGCTTCGAACCGGGGCGATGGCTCGGCGGTCCAGCGCCGCTTTGATCGGGCGACGACTGGATTCGCCCGCCAGCAGCAGACCTCTTTGTCTGACATACGGAACACGTTGGCGAAAGGCGCGTTAGCCTTCGACGCTTTCCAAACTTCAGGAGATTCCCATGAAACTCGCCCTCATCCTTTGCATCTCTCTGGGCGGACTTACCCTCGCCGCCTGTTCGCAAAAAACTCAGGATCACGCCAGCGCGGCAGCCGACCAAGCCGCATCAGCCACAGTCTCCGCAGTCCAGGACACCGCCAATAATGCCGACAGAACCGCAGGTGTCGCGGCGCGTAAGGCGGATGCCGCCGCCGACGCAGCGGCTAAGACCCATTAGGGGTTTACGCCGCACACACCCTTAGACGCCCCGACCAGGGGGCCGAGACAGCTTTCAGGGCTATCGTCGTCGTCGTGGTAAGGATTGGCCTGACAGCCGGGCGTCGTGCTATTCCGGGCTTATGAATCCGGTCACGCCTGTTGAAACCGCCGTGGAGGCCGAGGCGTTACATTGGCGCGGCTCGGAAGGAGCCCTTGCCGCAACTCGACTGGTGCCCCAGGAAGTGGCTGTCGGCATTGCCTATGACAGCCGCCCCTACGTCGTGGTCATGGGCACGCCGGGCGACCTGGTCGATCTGGCCGTGGGCTTTACCGTTACGGAGCGCATCGCTGCGTTTGCCGATATTGAAAAGGTGACTGTGGCCCAGACCAACGAGGGTCTGTTGGCCGACGTTCTGCTCTCGCCTAACGCTGCCAAGGCCCATGCCCTGACCCGGCGACGCACGCTGGAGGCGCGATCGAGTTGCGGTCTGTGTGGGATCGAGGACCTAAAAGCCGCGGTGCGCCCGCCCGCAATGGTTGGTGAGGGCCTGAAGCTTAGTCATTCGGCGATACAGCGGGCTCTGGCGGCGTTGGAAGAGGGGCAGGATCTCGGTCGCCGTACTCGTGCCACGCACGCCGCCGCCTGGGCTGATGCGGCCGGCGGGGTGCTGCTGGTGCGTGAGGATGTTGGACGCCACAACGCCCTGGATAAGCTTGTCGGGGCCGCTCTAGCGCGGGGCTTATCGACGTCGGATGCCTTCATCCTGATCACCAGTCGCTGTTCCTATGAGATGGTCGACAAGGCTGCAGCTTCAGGGGTGCAGGCCCTGGTCGCCATATCCGCGCCCACGGCGCTGGCGATCAAACAGGCCCAGGCGGCGGGCCTCACCCTGGTGGCTCTCGCCCGGCGTGACGGACACGCAGTCTTTAGCCGCTCTGATCGGCTGGTCCCGTGATTGGTGCCGTCTGGCCCCGGCGAATTCGGCTGATACACTTGGCTTGGCTGGCAATACGGGCGCGGATCCGGGCGAGTGAGATTTGGCTAATTGTTATCGCCGCCGGGGTTGGTGCGGTGGCCGGCCTGACAACCCTGACCGTCAGGGCCCTGGCGCGGGGGATGCAGGTCGTCCTTTTTGGCCTGGTCGGCGATCAGCGTGTCTCGACCCTGGCGCACCTGACCTGGCGACAATTGTCCGTGATCCCGCTTGGCGGCCTGGCTCTGGGTCTGATCACCTGGCTATGGGTGCGCCGGCGCCCTCGACCCATCGTCGACCCGGTCGAGGCCAACGCCCTGCGCGGCGGTCGCATGTCACTGGTCGATAGTCTGTTTCTGGGGGGCCAGAGCATCATTTCCAACGGGGTCGGGGCCTCCGTCGGGCTCGAAGCGGCCTACGCGCAATTGGGGGCTGTCGCAGCCTCGATTACCGGGCGATTCCTGCACCTGCGCCGCAATGATCTGCGCACGTTTGTCGGTGCAGGAGCCGGGGCGGGGATCGCGGCGGCATTTGGTGCCCCCCTGACCGGGGCCTTTTACGCCTTTGAGATTATCATCGGCTCCTACAGCGTCTTCAACGTCGCCCCCGTGGTTGCCGCCGCACTGGCCGCGACCCTGGTGACCCGGGTCATGGGCGTCGATCCCCAGGTCATCCATTCGTCAGTCACCCTTGGCCTGAGGGCCTGGCATTACCTGTTGTTCGTCAGTCTGGGTCTGGTCTGTGCCCTCTTTGGCGTCCTGGTGATGCGCGCT
>JAYTXQ010000103.1:0-9942 GCA_043742825.1 Caulobacteraceae bacterium
GCTATATTCCGCCCTTACTCGACGGTCCATTAGCCGATCATGAATTTTGGGCTGACAATGCTGTGTCGCCCACAATCGAGCCTCAGCGGTCTGACGGCGGCAGGGTGTCAACATAACCAATGTTCTATAATGGGGAGGGGGATGCGCCCTCTCAGCGGGCGCGACTGGAAGCTCAGGCAGAATGGCAAAGCGGACCGACCATGCGGAGCGGCGGGAACTTTTCGCCGCCGGCGCACTGCGCGTCATTATGCGCGCCGGCGTCGGCGGCCTGACGGTTCGTGAGGTGGCCCGTGAGTCAGGGTTCACAACCGGCGCCCTGACCCACTATTTTACGTCGAAGGATCAGGTCCTTATCGAGGCGTCGGAGTATTCCGCCAAGCTCATGCGGCCGAGCATGGAACGCATTGGTCGCGAAGCAGTCGCGGTCTTGGCGCTTAGGCGAGTGGTCAATCAGGCCCTCCCCGCCTCAGCGACGGTCAAGGGGTACTGGCGGGTGTGGATCGGATTCTGGGAGCGCGCAAGTTACAATGCGGAGGTCGCTCGGGTGATGCGCGATCGCTACGAGGAATGGCGCGGTCGCTTGAGTAGCTTGATTCGGCGGGCGCAAGACCAAGGCGAGGTACCAAATAACTTCGATGCGGACTTGGCTGCACAGGAGTTGGTGGCGCTTGTCGACGGAATTAGCATTCAGGTTCTGCTCGGTGCGGGAGGTGTTTCAGCGGCCCGGCAGCGCGGGATCGTCGATCTGTGGATCGAGAATATGGTTGCGGGCCGCGCGGGTCGGCCCGCCCAAATCCGAAAAATCCCGACGCGAAAGTGACGATCAACCGGGCCGCGCAAAGCGGGTTGTGAAAGACCATTCGACAACTTTTACATAACAAGCGCTACGAACTGGCTTTCTTTATACGAAACGCCTGTTATGCTTCGTGTTGGTTGACAGCGTGATCCTGGCCCACTGGGACATGCGGATAAAACATGGGGAGAGTGTAACGTGACCTTGACGAATCGACTTCTGGGCGGATGCGCCGTTGTTTTCGTCCTTGGAGCGCCCGGGGCGGGAATGAGCCAAACCGCTCCGCCGAAATCTGCGGAAGTCGCGCAAGGCGGTCGAATTGCCGGCGGTAATGAGATTGCCGCAGTTGTTGTCACAGCGGAACGACGCGCCGAAAATGTCCAAAAGGTCCCTATCGCCATAACCGCCATTGAAGGCGCAACCTTGGATTCACAGGGAATCGTCGGGTTCAAGGAATTGTCGAATCGGGTGCCATCCCTGCGGTTCGGCGCCGGTGTAACAGGCGGCGAAAACGTGATCACCATGCGCGGGTTGGGAAGCCAGAACACGACCCCAGGCGGCGACTCGCCGGTGGCGTATAATTTTGACGGGGTCTACCTTCAGCAGACGACGGCCGTCGATCCCGAGTTCTACGACGTAAGCCGGATCGAAGTGCTTCGCGGTCCCCAAGGCACCCTATACGGTCGCAACTCCGTAGGTGGCTCGATCAACATTATCACCAATAAGCCAACAGAAGCGTTTTCCGCTGGGGCGGATGCCCTCTACGGAAACTACGAGGCCTACATTCTGAGGGGCTTCATAAACGGAGTGATAAATCGGTCCGGCGATACGAGGGTGACTGCCCGGGTCACCGGCGTGATATCCGAGCATTCGCCTTACGCGACTAATCTTTCGACCGCCTCTAGCGCCACCCACAATCAGGACGGGGGCGACTACAAGATGATGCGCGGACAAGTGAGCTTCGATTTCTCCCCGAAGGTTAACTTGCTTCTCGCCGCAAGCGCCAGTTGGAATGATGATCCGGCGGCAACTAACACAGCGTGGTGGCAAACCCCCGCGCGCTATGTTGGTGGGGCAAATCCCATTCCTCTCAGATCGTCGTGCGATTTCAGCACTCAGGCGAAGTTTACCCCGCGGATTTTTTGCCATGACGCGCCAGAAAACGCCTCGAACCGCGTGCAGGTATACTCGGCCACTCTAAATTGGGAACTTTCCTTCGCCCAAATCACATCCGTGACCGCCTATTCTAAGAGCAAGGTCAATCAAACGAGTGACGGGGATGGATCTAACCAGCCGATCGCCGTCGGCGCCATCTGGACCCTAAATACTCAGCAAATTTCGCAGGAAATCCGCGTCGCTTCTCGGAGCACAACTTCACCCGTCAGATGGCTAGCCGGTTTTATCTATTTTTACTCCGATAACTACGAAAACTTTGCATACGTTGATACGGGCTATAACGACGTTTACCTCTTCCCTGGGGGTTTGGACAAGTTCAATTTTTTTAGTCACGGTTTCACCAAAACTCAATCCTTCGCGCCGTTCGGTCAGATTGATTACGATTTATCCAAAACACACCTTGCGATACCGCTGACCATCACCGCTGGCTTGCGGTACAGCCATGACCATAAATATGGATACAACTTCCTAGACTACCAGTTGCCTAACTTATGCGGTGGATCGTGCGCCAACCCTCAAGGCATGTTTTCTAATACTTGGGGGCAGGTCACGGGCAGATTTGGTTTGAACTACCAATTTACGGATCACGTGATGGGTTACGCTTCCGTATCTCGAGGCTATCTGGCGGGCGGCAATATTATCGGACTCGCGCATGTCTATGGGCCCGAAACTCTTTGGTCGTATGAGGCCGGCTTCAAATCCCGATTCTTCGACAACCGGCTGCAGTTGAACATGTCCGCATATCGTGAAGCCATCGACAATCTTCAGGTGTTTGTGCAAAGCTCAACTCAGTCCGGCATAAACAATGTGAATGGTACGACGTATGTCGACGGCCTAGAAAACGAATTGACCGCTGTCCCGGTCAGCAATTTGCGCCTTAACGCAACAGTGACGCTCACGGATGCTAAATACGGTCGATACATCACCACCGCCACGCGGTTCGGTGGTCCTGGACCGGGCTGCGCTCCTGTGACCCTACTTTGTAATTTCCAAGGGAATGAACTTAACCAGACGCCGCCTTACACGTTAGATTTCGGTGCGCAATACACCTTCCAGACCGCCGTCGGCACAATCACGCCGAGAGTGGACAGCTATTTTTCTGGACGCGTTCAGTTTTTACCGGATAATTATCATACGTCCACTCAACCGGCCTATAATATAACTAACCTACACCTGACTTGGGTCAGTGAAAATGGACGGTTTATTGTTGACGGCTTCGTGAACAACGTTGGCAACGTCAATGTAATTTCTAACGATGGTTTGCAGTCGGTTTCCTTAGGCCAGCAAATTCTTGAGCCAGACAATTTCGTTTACGCCCCACCCAGGACGTATGGTTTGAGGATCGGCGTGAAGTTCGGGAACTTTTGAGGATCGCGAATGTCGCCTCTCGACGAGACAAGGCGGTTGACCGTCGAGTTTTTGGGCCGGGGAGATATGCCCGTTCCCAAAAGGGTCGAACAATCGCGGACATTCGCCAACACTGGCTCTTCTCCCGCCAGCGTAACGGTCCGAGACGCGGGGCTCGCCGGGGGCCATATGGGGTGGGTCATCACCTCGACCGCGTCCAACATCACCTGGGTAGGCGCTATTAACTCTGGGGCGTCAGCAATCCTTGACTCATTTTTAGGTCCTGCCCCCGGCATGTCAAAGTCGACCCCGAACAAGGGCTCGTCGGCACCGCCCAGACGCTGGAACGGCGCTTGCGTGAAACTGGCGGCGCGGACCGCCTTAAGGTCAGGGAATACATGATCGGCATCTGCCACATGGCGCATTCAGCGCCTCCTGAAAGCCGCTAGGTGATCGCCCCCGTGCCCGCCTCCCTAGACACTATTCGTACCAAAAACTCTTTGGTTGGCACCTGTCCGAACGCAAAACCGACGCCGTGCTGCACGCGAAAATGGCCGCTCGCGGCAGCCTAGACACTGATCGAGGGACATGTTGATGGGCGAAGCCTGGGCTCTGGAGAATTTGTATCACACTGTCGTAAATGTCCGGGATCTTGACGAGTCCGTCGCCTTCTATCGACTGCTCGGTTTTGAGGTGCTCAACGATCGGCGCAAGGTCGTGTGGCCCGACTTCGTCGCCGGCATCTTCGGCCTCAAACGCGCCAAGGGTAGCGGAGTTCTTATGGTCCTGTCCGCCGATCCCAGCGGGCCAATGATAGATCTCATCCGATGGCATGAGCCGGCAGCCGACTTCCCCAATCCTGCAAAAGACAACGACACGGTGCCCCGCATCATCGCATTTCGCACCCGTGGTGTGCACGCCGCCTACGCCGCCCTGAGGGCGCAGGGCGTGCGATTCGCCCGCGATGTTTTTGTCCCCGAGCAGGATCTCGGCTTGGTGGGTTCCTGCTGCTGCTACGATCCCAATGGCAACCTGATCGAGTTGATTGAGCTGCAACCCGGCGTTCGCCACACCCACGCAAACGAGGCTTTGTTGGATCATGAATGACACGCCCGCGACCCCCTACCCCATAGATACGCAAGGCATGGATCGGCTCTTCGCCTCGGTCTCAAACTGGGGACGCTGGGGCGACGACGACGAACGCGGGACCCTAAACCATCTGACCCCGATCGAGGCCAATACAGCGGCCAGTCTGGTCACGGAAGGTCGGACGGTCAGCTTGGCCCGGGACTTCCCAACTCAGCCCGGCCCCGAAAATCCCTGGCCCGCGCAGCATCACATGGTGATTGCTGGCGACGATCCCTGTGTACCCGGCATGAAGGGGCTAGAGGTATCCACCGATTATATCGGCATCGCATTCCACGGTATGGCCTCTAGCCACCTCGATGCCCTCTGCCACGTCTTCCAGAAGGGCCGGATGTACAACGGCCACGCCGCCACAGAGGTGAGGAGCACCGGCGCGCGCCGCAACACCGTGATGACGCTTAAGGACGGCGTGGCCGGGCGAGGCATTCTTTTGGACGTTCCCCGGGCCTTGGGCCTGGAATTCATCGATCCCGCTCACTTGGTGACGATCGCGGAGCTGGAGCGCGTCGAGGCGGCCCAGCGCCTGAAAGTGGGCAAGGGCGACATCCTCTTGATCCGTCTCGGCCGCGACCGACGCGTTGCGACCAATGCTGATCAACGGGTGGCGGGACTGGATCCTTACGTCGTCCAATGGCTGCACGCGCGCGAGGTTGCGGTGTTGGGCGGGGACGGCGTCCACGATCCGATCCCGCCGGGTGTCAGCGCCGACGGCTGGCCGATGCCGATCCACATGTGTGGCCTCGTTTCCATGGGTCTGCATCTTCTGGACAATCTGAACCTGGAGGACGCAGCGATCGTCTGCGCCGAGGCAAAGCGTTGGGCCTTCCTGATCACTCTCGCGCCTCTGAGGATTCAGGGCGGCACCGGCTCGCCACTTAACCCAATCGCTATGTTCTAGGGCCAAATCCGGCAACGCAACCGAACGCCTTGACATAATCCTCATTTTGTTTACGCATAACGTTTGTTATGTAATTTGGAGATCGAGACGCTATGAAGTTCGATGTGTTCTGCGAGATTCAGCGAGCATTCCCCTGGGTCGAGGGCGATGAGGCCGGCCTTCTCCGCGACACTCTGGAACAAGCCGAAGCGGCGGATAGAGCTGGCTTCGAGGTGTGGTGGCAGGTTGAGCATCACGGGGCTCCCGAATTTAGCTACAGCGCGGCCCCCGAGGTGCTGTTGACGGCCATCGCTATGCGCACTGAACGGATGCATGTCGGCCATGCCGGGGTCCTGGCACCTTTCCGCATCAATCATCCCCTGCGGGTCGCGGAGCGCGCGGCCACCCTAGACATTCTCAGCAATGGACGGTTCGAGCTAGGCTTGGCGCGGTCGGGGGGTAAGGAGTGGGAAACCTTCGGTGTGGTCCCAGAAACCGCGCGGGAACAGGTTCGCGAGGCTATGCACATGATTCCACTTATGTGGACGCAGAACGAGTTCTCTTGGAGCAGCGACCAAATCGAGATTCCGGCCCGAAAAGTTGTGCCCAAGCCCTTGCAGAAACCCCATCCCAGACTTTGGCAGACGTGTGGTTCGCCCGAGTCGTTCTATATGGCCGGAAACATGGGTGTCGGCGCTCTTGGCACAACGCTTCTTAGTCCCGTGGCCTTTTTGGGCGGCATGCTGGTTGAGTACCGCAGGGGCCTCGCGGCTCTGGGCGACCAAGCGGGACTAAGCGTCAATGGCCAGGCCGGCGTTTTCACGTTCGTGCACGTGGCGGACACCCGCGATGAGGCCATTCGCAATGGCGCGGCGTGGTCTGCCCTTTGGTACGTGAACGCCGCCGCGACCACGTTCAAAGTTCCCAGGTCGATCTGGTACGATATGATCAAGGCCGGACTTCACCCAAACTCCGAGCGCGCGACCACAGCCCTGGCCGGCCGCGACCCGACGGGCCTTGCGATCGAGCCCGACGATCCGCCAATCCTGGTCCTCCTCAAAAGAATGGCCAAGGGAGAGGAGATCAGCTTCGAGGAGGCTCACGAAGGTCTCGAGCGTCTTGATTGCGGCGTCATCGGCGAGCCCGCATACTGCCGCCGAAAGCTAGAAGCCTACCAGGCCATTGGGGCGGATCGAATGATGTGCCTGATGCAGTTCGGGTCGATCCCCCACGCTGCGGTACTTCGGAGTATCGAACTTGCCGGTAAGCATCTGGTCGGGAGCTTCGGCGAGACTAAATTCCGCGCGCCCGAAGCCGCCTAGGACCATTCTACAATTTGGCAGGATTTTGAAATGAGTGACGATTGGGCGCTGGAGTGTTTCTATCACACCATCATCAACGCGATAGACATCGACGAGAGCGTCCGGTTCTATCAAGATCTCGGCTTCGAGATCGCTCGCGACCGGTGCCGGATGACCTGGCCCACCGGCGGCGGTGTTGTTTTTGGTCTCATCCCCGACACAAGGGCTGGGGTGGAACCCTCATGGCCCTCCCCGCCGATCCACCTCCCGATGGACCCGTGCTCGACATCATCCAGTGGCTAGAACCCCAGGCCCGCTTCAACGAGATCTCCCCGACGATGATCCCGCGGGTCACGGCCTTTCGCACTCGCAATGTCCAGGCCGCGCTTCAGGCGATGCAAGCCAAGGGGTACAGAACGAGCACGAGGGATGCCTACACCGGCAACGCCGCAGCGGGGATCGTCGCGGTGGGCGCCGTCTACGATCCGAATGGCAATATCGTCGAACTCATAGAACTCGAGCCGGGGCTGATAACCTCCCGCCTGCAAGAGGTATACGGCACAGATAACTGAAATGCCGACACCCTTTCAAATAACGCGTTATCGATTGTGAAGGTAAAACGCATGCCAACAGCCAACGAAATATTCAATGGCGCAAAACGCGCGGCAGACCACTTTGACGTCGTCGTCGTCGGCGCCGGGTTCGCCGGGATGTACGCCGTATACAAATTCCGCGAGCTGGGGTTTAGCGTTCTGGCCTACGAGAAGGGAGGGGACGTCGGAGGGGTCTGGTACTGGAATCGCTACCCCGGGGCCAGGTGCGACTGCGAGAGTTATTACTACTCCTATTTTTGCTCAAAAGAATTACAAGCGGAATGGAATTGGAGCTTGCACTATTCTGAACAGCCGGAAATCTTGACCTACTTGTCGCATGTTGCAGACCGTTTTTCACTTCGACGCGATATACGCTTCAATACGATTGTCGAGTCCGCAACCTTTGACGAACATTCCAGTCTGTGGACAGTTACGACCGATAACGGAGATGTGGTCACGGCCAGATTTCTCGTCTCTGCGGCCGGCTGTCTTTCGGCAGTGCAACAGCCGGACATCCCAGGCCTCATGGCCTTCGCGGGCGATCTATATTACACGGCGGCGTGGCCCCACTGCGGCGTAGATTTCACAGGCAGAAGGGTCGGTGTTATCGGAACAGGCGCATCCGGTGTCCAGGCCATCCCCCGGATCGCACGGCAGGCCAAACATCTTACTGTGTTTCAGCGAACGGCCAATTGGGTCATCCCGGTGTGGAACAGGCCTATGGAGGTCGAGTTCACTGCGTGGGTGAAAGCGCACTACGATGAAATTCGCGAGAAATGCCTCAACTCAGGAGGCGCTGTGCCATTCGAGACCAGCCGCACGCGTGCGCTGGACGTCTCGCCGTTAGAGCGACGGAAAATTCTGGAGACTGCATGGTCGGTGGGAGGAACGAGATTCTTCGGACAGTCGTTTTCCGATCTCCTCACCAACCAGGCGGCCAACGACACCGCGGCGCAATTTGTCGGTGAATACATCCGATCAGTCGTTAAAGATCCGGCTGTTGCCGAGTCTCTGACTCCCAACGACCATCCGATTGGGACCAAGCGCCCCCCGATGGATGACGACTACTACGCGACGTTCAACCGACGCAATGTGGCTCTTGTCGATATTCGTCGCACACCGATTGTCGGGATTGAAGGCCACACGCTGCGAACAACCGCCGACGGCTACGAACTGGACGCCCTCGTATTGGCCACCGGTTTCGACGCCCTCACCGGCCCACTGCTGGCAATCGACATTCGCGGACGAGAAGGAAAAAGCCTGTGGCAGGAGTGGTCGGGTGGCGCGCGATCCTACCTGGGACTTGGTATCGCCGGTTTCCCAAATCTGTTCACGATCACTGGGCCCTTCAGCCCGTCCGTCCTTGCCAACATGCCCACCGCTGTAGAGCAACACGTAGATTGGATCGCGGAGTGTATGCAGTATATGCGAGATCAAGGCCTTTCGCTGATCGAGGCCGCGCCCGACGCCGAAGCTGAATGGGTCGCCCACACCGCCGAGGTGGCCAGCGGCACGCTCTATCCAAAGGCCAATTCCTGGTATCTGGGGTCGAATATTCCCGGCAAGCCGCGAGAATTTGGCGTCTATCTCGGCGGGTTCAACGCCTACAGGCGGCGTTGCGACGCCATCGCCGATAACGGCTACGAAGGCTTCTCCTTCAAGATGGCCGCGATCAATGCTTAGGTTCGAGGGAAAGATCGCTCTAGTCACCGGAGGAGCCAGCGGCATTGGACGGGCTTGCGCCCTGGCCCTTGCCCATGAGGGCTCCACGGTAATTGTCGCCGATGTCGATGAGGCCGCCGGATGGGAGACGTGCGACTTGGTGGCGGCGGACGGCGGCGACGCGACTTTCCGGCGTCTTGACGTCGCCTGCGAGGCCGACTGGCGCGTGGCGATTTCGAACCTCCGCGAGACTCACCACGGCCTTCACATCCTCGTCAATAACGCCGCGATCTGTATCTACGCGCCCGTTCTCGAAATGTCGTTTGTCAGTTGGCGTCGCCAGATGTCCATCAATCTCGACAGCGTTTTTCTAGGTGCCGTTGCGGCTATTCCGTTGATGGCAGACTCCGGCGGGGGCTCGATCGTCAACATCTCTTCAGTGGCGGGCCTGAAGGGTATCGTCGGGCTTTCGGGCTACTGCGCCTCCAAGGGCGGGGTTAGACTGTTCACCAAGGCCGTGGCCCTGGAGTGCGCCCAGATGAGGAACAACATTCGGGTCAACTCCATCCATCCCGGCGGCATCGAAACACCGATATGGGTTAAAATGGCCAACGACGGCTTCATGCCGCAGGTCGGCTCCAACTCCATCGCTGAACGCATGAAGGAGACACGCCTTCAGGCTTCGGAGTCGACGCCCCTGGGTTTCGCGGGCGCACCCTCCGACATAGCCGCTGGCGTGCTTTATCTCTGCTCGTCGGACGCCCGCTTCATCACCGGCACTGAACTCGTCATCGACGGTGGAGTCTTCGCCGGTTGAGCGAAACGGGAGCACAGCGCCCGTCGGTGCTGTCAGTCCAACGGTAACTCGTCTCCGCTGGGGCGTACTGAGCCCAAACCCAGCCGGGGTTTAGGTCATGACTAATCGCCAGGCAGCCAGTGCGGCGGCCGAGCGTGAGGATCGGCGTGGAAGAAGGACCCCGTTAGCGGGGTGATCGGCGTTCAATAGGGACCCCGCATTCCGATGGTTTAGCGTGACCGTTTTAGCTT
>JAYTXQ010000104.1:0-20780 GCA_043742825.1 Caulobacteraceae bacterium
CCTTCCTGCCTGTGGCCTGCATGAGCCGTGCTGCGCCTGAATTCGTCGCGCTCAGCGATGGGGTGGCGCGTCTGGTGGCAGGGCCCGGTGGGCGGCATGCGGCGCTGATTGAGGAGGCGTTTGGCGTTTTGGTGGAAACGCCAGGCGGCGGGGTGAGTCTCGCTGGTGATGCTAAGGGACGCCAAGCGGTCAAACAGGTGATCGAGGCCCTGGCGCAGCGGTCAGGCGCGGGGCTGGAGGTTACACCTGCCGACATCCGTGTCGCCATTGATCAGGTACGTGTTGGCGGGTCAGGTCCTGGTGTCGCCGGGCGGCGGGGTCCGGTGGCAGCCAAAACGGCCAACCAGGCGCGCTATCTTGAGGCTCTGGGGGCACATGATCTGGTCTTCGGTATGGGCCCCGCCGGTACGGGTAAGACCTTTCTGGCCGTTGCCCATGGAGCCAATTTGCTGCGCGCTGGCGAGGTCGAACGCCTGGTGGTTACCCGCCCGGCTGTGGAAGCTGGCGAGCGTCTGGGGTTTCTGCCGGGTGACCTGTCGGAAAAGGTCGATCCCTACATGGCCCCGGTCTGGGAAGCGATGAGCCAGATCCTGGGGGCCGAACAGCTGCGCCGTCGCCGGGAAAAAGGCGAGATCGAGGTCGCCCCCATCGCGTTCATGCGCGGGCGCACGCTCAGCAATGCTTTTGTCATTGTCGATGAGGCCCAGAATACCTCGCGCCTGCAGATGAAAATGGTGCTGACGCGCCTGGGTGAGGGCTCGCGTATGGCGGTGACCGGAGATCCCAGCCAGGTCGACCTGCCCAACCCCGCAGATTCTGGCCTTGCCCACGCCGTCGCCATTTTGGAGGGGGTTGAAGCCGTCGCCGTCACCCGCTTCACCGCCGTCGATATTGTCCGCCATCCTCTGGTCGGCCGTATCGTCCAGGCCTACGACGCCGATGCCGCGAGCCGGGGGCGCTGAGCAATCGTGTTGATCGAGGTCGAGGTTGAGGATGCCGCCTGGAGTGGTGCCCTGTCAGATGCCCATGCGCTCTGCGCGCGGGCAGCTACGGTGGCCGGACCTCTCGGTGGCATAACGATTTTATTGACCGATGATGCAACGGTCCACGACCTGAACCTTAGATTTCTGGGTAAGGACGCGCCGACCAATGTGCTCTCTTTTCCTGCCATTTCGAGCCCTGATGGCGTGCTTGGCGATATCGCCCTGGCCTATGGCGTCTGCGCTCGCGAGGCGGAGGCGCAGGGCAAAAGCCTGGCCGACCATACCTGCCACCTGGTCATCCATGGCGTCCTGCACCTGATGGGTTATGATCACCAACAAGACGCAGCGGCGCAGGTGATGGAGGATCTGGAGCGCCAGTTGCTGGCCGGCCTTGGAGTGAGCGATCCTTATGCACTCGCCGATGCTTAGGACTCTGGCTGCCCGCCTGGCCGCCCGCCTGCGTGCCCGCCTGGGCCTGGAGCCGCGCACCGCCCCTATGCCCGCTGGCGGCCAGGCAGGGGCAGAATTGGTCGGTCATGCCCAGGCTTTCCAGACCCTGACCATCGCCGATGTCATGACCCCCCGTGTCGATATTATGGGAGTGGAGTTGTCGGCCAGTTTCGAAACCCTGGTTGCAGCGTTCCTGGAGAGCGAACATTCCCGCCTGCCGGTGTATCGTGAAAGCCTCGACGATCCAGTCGGCGTCGTCCACCTTAAAGACCTGTTCAAGCTTATGGCCAGTTCGGACGGACCGCCGCAGCCGAACGTCTCGGTTCTGGCCAGAATCAAGCGTGAAACCCTGTTTGAGCCACCCTCCATGCGTGCGGCCGACTTACTAGTGCGCATGCAGGCCAGCCGTATCCACCTGGCCATGGTCATCGACGAATTCGGCGGCGTCGACGGTCTGGTCACCCTAGAGGACGTAATTGAGGCTGTGGTGGGCGAGATCGACGACGAGCACGACGAGGCTGCCGTCACCCAGATCATCGCCCGCGCCGGTGGCGTCTTCGAGGTAGATGCGCGTGTGCCCCTGGAAGATCTCGAAGCGGCGTTGGGTCATGCTCTTACCGATCCGGATCTGGATGAGGATATCGACACGGCTGCAGGCCTCGTCACCGCCATCGCCGGCCGGGTCCCACAGCGCGGCGAGGTCATTGCCCATGCCGCAGGTTTCGAGTTCGAGATTACCGACGCCGACCCGCGCCGGATCAAACGCCTGAGGGTCCGCCCGGCCACAAAGCCCTCAGCAACCCGTGCTTAACTGTTTAGCCTGTATCGTAGGCGAACCGGTACCGCCGGCGCCCTCGCCGGCTCTTGTTTCCCCGCGAGAGCGGCGACGCACGCTAGAAAAGGGCCGGCGAGGGCGCCAGCGGTACGGGATAGCGACGCAAGGCGCAGGGCAATCAACCCGCGTCGGCGTTAAATGAAACGTCCCTCCATCTATGTTCGAGCCTTTCCGCTTTTATCCGCAATCGCGGGTCTTTGTGCCGCTTTTGCCCACCCGCCTTGGGGGGTATTGCCGGGTCTCCTAGGTTATTCTGTCCTGCTGTGGAGCCTGGACCGGGCAGACCAAGTCCGGCCGCTGCGGTCGGCATTTTTTCGCGGCTGGCTGGCGGGCTGCGGCTATTTCCTGGTTTCACTGATCTGGCTGTCAGAGCCATTCCAGATCGATGCCGCTAACCAAGGGTGGATGGCCCCGATTGCTGTCGCCATCATGGTCGCCGCCATGGCGCTGTTCTGGGGTGCCGCAGCCCTGGTCTACCGAGCCCTCAGGGCCACCGGAATTGTTCGGTTGTTCTTTTTTGCCGGTATCTTTTCGCTGTTCGAATGGTTGCGCGGGCACGTGCTCACCGGCTTTCCCTGGGACCTGCCAGGCGAGACCTGGGTCGCCGGTTCGGCCATGTCTCAGACGGCCGCATTCGTCGGTATCTATGGCCTGACCTGGATCACCCTGGCCTTGTCGGGTGCCTTGGCAATGGTCGGCAAAGGCGTGCGCGGGCGTATCACTGGTGTCGGTGCTGTGGTCGCCGGGCTAGGTCTTTACGCCCTGGGCACTGCCCGCCTGTCGCAGACACCTGCCGCAGATCAGCGCCGGCCCTGGGTGCGGCTGGTGCAGGCCAATGTCGGGCAGTCGGCGAAATATGACCCTGCATTGTTTGCCCAGATCGTCAGACGCTACACAGCGCTCACCGCTCAGCCGGCAGCCCATCTGCCTGACGTGATCATCTGGCCGGAGGGGGCGATACCGGCGGCCGCCGACGAATATCTGGCCCCTGGAACCTGGACCCGGGCGGCGATCGTCGGGGCGCTAAAACCCGGCCAGACCTTGCTCACGGGTGCCTATCGTTATGGTCCGCCCACGCAAGGCAAAGCTATCTACTACACCAGCCTGTTGGCGCTGCGCCGCACGCCGAGCGACCTGATCACCCTGGGGCTTTATGACAAGTTTCGTCTGGTGCCTTTTGGTGAGTTCATGCCACTGGATGATCTGGCCGCAAAGCTTGGGATCAAGCAGATGGTCCATGTGGGCGATGGCTTCACTCCGGGTCCCCGACCCCGACCGATGCGCCTGCCAGGCGTGCCCCCGTTTCAGCCACTGATCTGTTATGAGAGCCTCTATTCCGGTTTCACCCGCGAGGGGGCTGAGCTGAGTGGCTTGCGCGCGTCTTGGATTGCCAATATTTCGAACGACGCTTGGTTTGGCGTCGCCAGCGGTCCGCCGCAACTGCTCAATCAGGCCAGTTACCGCGCCATCGAAGAGGGACTGCCTATGGTCCGTGTCACCCCCACCGGTATCAGCGCTATTATCGACGCTTTCGGCCGGGTCATGCCCGCCGCACGCCTGGGGCAGGGGCGGATGGGGGTCGTCGATGCGCCTCTGCCCGCTGCCCTGCCGCCGACGCCGTTCAACCGCTGGGGCGAGGCTGGGTTCTGGCTGATGCTGGCGTTTTCTCTGCTCGGGGCGCGGTGGCCGTCTTTGCCGAGGCGGCGTTGAGCGAAAGTCACACGCCATTGCGATCCTTTGGCCGCATTCGTGGCCGGACGATCAAGCCCCGGCAAGCGGCACTGATGCAGACCCTGCTGCCCAACATCTCACTGGCGACGACGCCCTTTGATCCCCTGACCCTGATGCCCGATGCCACCGCAATCTGGCTTGAGATCGGGTTTGGCGGCGGCGAACACCTGGCGACGCAGGCAGCCCGGCACCCTGAACGACTGTTGCTTGGCGCTGAGCCATTCATCAACGGAGTCGCCAGCGCGCTGCGCCATATTGACGAACAGGGTCTAAAAAATGTGCGCCTCTGGGCCGGCGACGCGCGCGAGCTGATGGGCAACCTGCCAGATGCCTGTCTTGAGCGACTGTATCTGTTGTTCCCCGATCCCTGGCCAAAACTCCGCCACCACAAGCGCCGGATTGTCGATCCCGCGTTCGTGGCCGAAGCTGCGCGGGTGTTGAAGCCGGGTGGGGCCTTCCGCTCGGCGACCGACTGGGCCGACTATGCAAACCAGATGCTCGAGCAGCTGACAAAATCGAGCGATTTTGCCTGGAGCGCCGTCCGCTCGGCCGACTGGATGCTCGCCCCTGCCGACCACGTGCCAACCCGTTATGAAGAAAAGCGCCTGGGTGACTGCGCCCCGATCTGGTTGGAATTCATCCGAAGCTGAAGAGGCGTCTACTCGTACCGCCGGCGTCCCGCCCATACGCGCTAGGATAAGCCGATCAGACAGCACAAATGCTGGCCAATTGGGTTCTGCGGAGGGGCTTTGACTTTTAGGATTAAACACGGAGTCCACGGAGGTAAGGCAGACTACGGAGTCTATAAATTTGTGTCGTGAAGGATTTTCAGATTCCTGTGCCCGGAGCACCCATCCCTTCTCCCTGTCCTCCGTGAACTCCGTGGTAAACATTGATGAGGGCCGCATCCACCCGATTTCCGCTTATCCTAGCGCACATGGGCGTCCCGCCGGCTCGCATCTGCGGCCTGGGAGTGACTGCGTAGAGGTGAAAATGCCGGCGAGACGCCAGCGATACGAGCGGCGCGCAATCTGAAACTGGCGCCGTGCGTCGAGACTTTTGCGACCTCGAATTACACGTTCAACAGCAAAAATTCGCGCTCCCATGGGCTGATCACACGCATGAAGGTGGCAAATTCGGCCCGTTTGACTGCAGCGAAGGTGGTAATGAATGTTCGGCCGAAAACCTCGACGAGTTCCTCGGTTTCCTCGAACAGGCCAACCGCTTCAAGCAGGCCAACGGGCAGGCCAAGCTCATCGCCCGCGGCGGCACCCTGCACCGGTTCGGTGGGCGTCAAGTGATGGATAAGTCCCAGATATCCGCAGGCCAGGGACGCAGCCAAGGCCAGATAGGGATTGGCATCCGATGACGGCACGCGGTTTTCTACACGCCGATTGGCCGGCGATGAGGGCGGGATGCGCAACCCTGTGGTACGGTTATCATAACCCCATTGCACATTTACCGGTGCCGATAAGCCCCGCACCAGGCGCCGATAAGAATTGACATAGGGAGCCAGGATACAGGTCAGAGCTGGCACATATCGTTGCTGGCCGGCGATGAAGTTAAAGAAGGCCGTCGTTGGCTTACCCTCGGCATCGGTAAAAATATTGTCGCCGGTTTTCGCATCCAACACGGACTGGTGCACGTGCATCGCCGAGCCGGGCTCATTGGCGATCGGCTTGGCCATGAAGGTGGCATAGATATCGTGCTTGAGCGCCGCCTCGCGGATCGTGCGCTTGAGCAGAAACACCTGATCGGCCAGGACCAAAGGGTCGCCATGGCGCAGGTTGATCTCCATTTGCGCGGCGCCTTCCTCATGAATCAGAGTGTCCACCTCAAGGGCTTGGGCCTCGGCAAAGGCATAAATCTCTTCGAACAGGGCATCGAACTCATTCACTGCTGAGATCGAATAGGACCTCCGTCCTGCCTCTGGCCGACCTGACCGGCCTATAGGGGGCTCCAGGGGATAGTCCGGATCGGTATTACGTTTGACCAGATAAAACTCTAGCTCTGGGGCCACTACGGGGATCCAGCCGCGTTCATGGTACAGCGCAATGACACGGCGCAGGACCTGACGCGGGGCAATCTCTACGGGCCGACCATCCTGATAATAGGCATCGTGGATGACCTGGGCTGTTGGGTCGGGGGCCCAGGGAACCTGGCATAAAGTGCTGAAATCGGGCCGTAAGACAAGGTCGCCATCCGAAGGATCGCAGCGGAATTCCGCAGTATCGTCTGGATATTCTCCAGAAATAGTCTGCATAAAGATCGACGATGGCAGTGCCATGGCTGTGTCTTCAAAAAATTTTGCCGAGGGCATGATCTTGCCACGCGCGACCCCGGCCAGGTCAGGCACCAGACATTCAATTTCGGTAACGCTGCGCGCCGCCGCCCAGGCCTTGGCCTGGACAAGGTTAGCGATAGGCATCGGCCCCGTTTTCACGGGTCGCTTCTTCTTAGGCATGACGATTTCCGTTCAGACGAAATGGGGAGGCTCGCCGACATATGGCGTGCTCATCTACCCGACCGCGCGCGGGTCCGGCGCGGCGTGATGAAGGGGGCATGGATCCTAGGCTGCGCATGCACGGAGACCCCAGATCCGAGATCCCCAATCTATCCTGTCAGATTCAACGTATTCTACCCATATCGCGGATTGAACCGATGCGCCACTGCAACAGCATCCGGGCGTTGAACATTTGTGATCACGCCAAGCCTTGACGGCCCGCAAGTGCGGTAGGAAGGCCTTGAAGGCGCGACAACAGGAGCCAGCCAAGATGATCCGTGTCCCCCATTCGACCTGGCTGACCCTGGCCACCCTCCTGCCCTTTGGGCTAACGGGAACAGCACTGGCTGCGGATGCCGTTGGCGGGGCCGAGAAAGCGTCCGCGACCGAGGTCGGCGAGCTCATTGTGACGGCGACGCGTAAAGAACAATCCTTAAGCAAAATTCCAGTCAGTGTCAGCGCTTTCACCGCCGCCAAAATGGACATTCAGGGGGTAAAGACCTTTGCCGATGTGGCAAAATTCACCCCAGGGGTCACCTTTGGCACTGACACGCACGATATCTCCATCCGCGGCATCAGTTCGACCGCAGGATCGGGAACCACAGGCGTTTATATCGACGATGTGCCGGTGCAGGCGCGCAACCTGGGGCTTAATGCCAACAACACATTGCCCGCCGTCTTTGACCTGCAACGCATTGAGGTGCTGCGCGGACCCCAGGGAACGCTGTTTGGGGCCGGATCCGAAGGTGGCACTGTGCGCTACATCACCACCCAGCCCAGCCTGACGAGCTTTACCGGCCTGGCCCACAGTGAGGTGGCCGCGACTCAGCACGGCGGGGCCAGCTATGAGTTTGGGGCTGCGGTCGGCGGACCCATCGTTAAGGATAAGCTGGGCTTTCGCATCAGCGCCTGGGGCCGACGAGACGGCGGATGGATCAACCGTCAGGACTATCAGAGCCTGGCAATAACCGACGCCCACGCCAATCGCGCTGACACCTACACCCTGCGCGCGGCGTTGACCTGGGCCCCGAGCGCCAGGCTGACCATTACCCCGGCGATCAATTTTCAAAAGCGCGATCAGCACAACTATGACAACTACTGGGTGTCGAACTCGCACCCCGGTGCCGGCCAGTTTTTCAGCGGCACACCTGACCGAATGGCCGATCCCGATCGCTTTTATCTGCCGAGCCTGAAGGTGGAATGGAACGCCGGCCCGGTCAAAATCATCTCGGACACCTCATACTACAACCGCCTTGAGCGGGTGAACGGATATAGCGGTACACTGTATAACCTTTCGTTTTTCCAGCACTTTCTCACCAGTGATCCCAAACAGTTCAGCATCTATGGTTATCCGTCCGATCCATCAGGCGTCGCCTGTACCAGTTGTGCTGCCGCCTACCCTCTGCTCGTGCCCAACGGGCCCAACCGCGCTAACCTCCCTGGACTGGAGAACTATAAGGCCCAGAACGTCATCGCCAACCGCCAGGAGAATTTTACTCAAGAGGTGAGGGTGCAATCCAACGATGCCGGCTCGCGATTGCAGTGGAGTGCCGGGGCCTTTTTTTCGTTCAACCGCCAACGCAGCAAAGAGGAAATCCGTGACCCGATGCTAGCGCAAATCACTCAGTTACTCTGGGGCGAGACCGTGCTGCAGGCCTGGGGCGAGGACCTGCTCGCCAACAACGATGATTATATCAACGACACCCGATCCAAAGATCGGCAATTTGCTTTGTTCGCCGACGCCAGCTTCGCGGTCACCGAAAAGCTGAAGCTCAATGTGGGTCTGCGCTATGCCTGGACCCGTTTTGCCTTTTTCAACGTCAATGATGGGCCGCAAGACCTGCTGCTCAATGGTGGCATCCCGGCAAACGTCAACGGCGGCAAGAGCGAAAAGCCGTTCACGCCCAAGTTCAGCCTCTCCTACCAGCTGAACCACGACGACATGGTCTATGCCACAGCGGCCAAAGGCTATCGCATCGGGGGTGCCACGCCGCCCTTGCCATCCAACTGCGGGCCTGGGTTCCCAAATGTCTACAATTCCGACTCAGTATGGAGCTATGAGCTGGGAACCAAGGATCGTTTCCTTGACCGCAAACTTCAGATCTCCGCCAGCGCCTATTATATCAAATGGTCGAATATTCAGCAGTCGTTTCAGGTTCCGGCATGCGGCATCCTGTTCACGACCAATTCCGGCGAGGCGGTCAGCAAAGGCTTTGACTTTGAGGGCCAATGGAAAGTCACTCGTGGCCTGACGCTGGAGTCGAGCGTCGGCTATACTCACGCCCGTTTTATAAAAACTGCCATCGATGCCAACAACGATACACTCACTCAGAAAGGTGATTCCTTACCTGGGAGCCCCTGGACCGTCACCCTCGCGGCTCAATATGATTTCATCATGATGGGTCACGACGCCTTCGTCCGCAGCGACTATGAATTTTCCAGCCAGCGGACTGTACCGGTTCCCAATGAAGACCCGGGGACCTCGTTCTTCGATCAGGTTTTGGTTCCTGATCCGGCAACGCACCAAATCTCAGCCCGCGCCGGGGTCAGTCTGGCCAAGATCGATCTGGCGATATTCGTCAACAACCTGACCGATAGCCATCCACAGCTCAACCTGAACCACCAGGACCGTGCCACAACCCTCCTCGAAGCCACGACCCTGCGCCCCCGCACATTCGGTCTGTCAGCTAACTACAAATTCTAGAGCGCGAGTAGATAAGCCGTTACCGCTGGCGTGCTTTCCAGCCAGATACTAAAGCTGGACCGGTTGCCCGTGTGGGGTATGTTCGTATGCGTGGTGCCAAGCCTCGGCGCGGGCGGTCATATCAGAGGGTGCGCAGAGGCCTTTTTGAGCCACCAAAGTCTCAAGCGTTGTCAGCCAATGCTCGTAGTATCCAAGCTGGTCGTTGGTTTTCAGTTGCGCACCGAGGGCCCGTGACCATTCGCTCCAGGTGAAAACTCCGGTCTCATTCAGATGCGTTGCCAGGGCAAAAGCCTGAGCTTGCCAGGGTTCGGCGAATACTGGTCCGCTCTCATCCTGGGGTGGGTCGGAAATCTCAGGCGACTTCAAGATAGGCATCCCAAAGGTCCAGGTGCACGCCACCGCGCCAGGGAGTGTCCGCGCCCCACAGCTCAGCTGCCGGAAAATAGACGCCGTAGAGCTGCCTAGGCTGCTCGCCTAGCCCGTGGGCATTGGTATCGGCAAACACATGTGCACCGTGGTCGCGCTCGATCACACCAACGTGGCCGCGCACATAGCGTGGCAGGCGAGTATGGCCAGCGGGATTGAGGTTTCTGACGCGTACAGACTGGCCAATCTGAAAACTGTGCGATGTGGCGATGCCGCGTGACGTCGGGCCTCCCATCGCCATGCGCTCAGCCACTTTTGAGGCAGTAAGCGCCGGGATCTGTTTTTCAACTCCAGGATCTGGCGCGCTGGACAGCAATTCAGTCTTTGAGACCAGCCCGGTCTCCACCACAAGCTGGGTCAAGCCCGTGAACCACTTTTCGTAGTAGCTCATGCGCAGATAATCAGCCGCCGGAATTTTTTCCCTTTGATGGCGTGAACGATCAAGTGTCCAGCGCCCCCAGGCCCCCGCAGCAAGGGTCAGGGCGAGGACCCTTGCCTCCCAGTCGGCATGAAACACTGGCTCATCTGGATCCGGTGCGATCGGCCCCAGGCCGTGCATCCCGCCCATGTCATGAACGCTGTTCATTTCTTAGCCCGAGACCTTTGGTTGGGCGACGCCGACCATGGAATCACGGGTAACCAGTTCGGCCAGGGCAGATTCGTCCCAACCATCGGTGCCTGTGGGCCTTTGCGGCACAACCAGATAGCGGATCTCCGCCGTCGAATCCCACACGCGAATATCGACCTCCTCGGCCAGGGTCAGCCCGAATTCGGCTAACACCCCTCGTGGATCGATCACCGCCCGCGAGCGATAGGCTGAAGATTTGTACCAGGTCGGGGGCAAACCAAGTACCGGCCAAGGGTAACAGGAGCACAGGGTGCAAACGACAAAGTTATGAACGCTATCGGTGTTTTCCACAGCAATCATGTGCTCGCCCTGGCGCCCGCCGATATCCAGTTCGGCGATTGCGGCTGTGGCATCGCGCATCAGGCGCGCGTGATAGGCCGGGTCGGTCCAGGCTTTGGCCACCACCCGCGCGCCATTGCGCGGTCCGACCTTATGTTCATAGGTCTCGATGATCTCGTCCAGGGCGGCAGGATCGACGAGGCCCTTTTCGATCAGCAAAGATTCCAGCGCCTTGACCCTCAGCGCCAGTTCAGACGGCGGCTCCTGGCCCTCATCATGGTGATGATGTTGGTGCTCAGAGCTAGTCATAGGTTTCTACCTTTGCCGCGCCTTGCGGGCGGCGTATTTTGCGTCTCGGGCCGACTTTTGCTCAGTCTTGCTCAGGGCCTTGCGCTCTTTGCGCTGTTGACGCTTGGCATCGAGATTGGCCTCTTCCGCAGCCACAGCGGCTAGGCGGGCGATCTCTTTGGCCTCGGCCCGCGCCAAGCGCACAGCCTCAAGTTCGCGAGCCTTGATCACCTCTCGGCTTTCAAAATCGGGGGCCGCGATCATGGGCTTGGGCTTCAGCTTTGCCAGCATAGCCTTCTTGGCATCCTGGGCGGCACTGATGCGGTCGGAGAAACCGGTCTTTAGCGGGTCTTTCATGCGTCCTTCAAAGGCGTGGGGTGGGAAGTCTCTCAAACCCTATTTTCGGGCACCAAGCAACCTCGATTGGCCTTGTAACCGAACCGGCCATGGCGCCAGATAGCGCATAGTCGTGATCTAGGCGAGGGTTTCGCTCGCAAGGAGACAAAATGCCGTCACCGGCCCTGGATGCCCTGTTTGAAACTCAAGGTTCGACAGTCGTCTTGTTGGGAGGCGAAATTCTCTATTCTGCCGATGACATCCCCGATGCGCTCTATCGGCTGAACTCTGGCCGCTTGGCAGTGACAGAGCCCCTTCATGGCGGCGGATCACGGCTGACCCGTGTACTGCGACCGGGCGACATCATCGGCGCTGGGGCGCTGATCACGAACACCGCATATGAAACCACGGCCACCGCCCTGCGCGATTGTGAATTGCGACGCCTTGAGCGCGACGAGGTCATCTTGGCGGGCAGGCAGGCTGACGTCTATGCAGAGTTGGCGCGCAAAGCCCTGGAACTGATGGCTGCGCGCGGAACCGGCCCAGCGCACAAGGCGGCGATGCTCGGCTTTGTCGCGGTCTGTGACAGCGTCGAAATGCGCACCATCGCCGAACGCCTGGGCAAAGCGATGCGCCGCCTTGGGGTCCGGGTTGCGGTGCTCGGCAGCGAAGGTATGAACGCCACCGCCCCGCAGCTGTCGGCGCTTGAGGATGCACACGATTTTGTGCTTTTCGCCGCAGAGAGCGGGCAGGGCGAGTTTACCCAATTTCTCGGACGCCAGATCGACCGCCTGATCCTGGTGGGCGCGACCGATACGCCCCTGCCGCGAACACCCTTCCGCTTCGGCGCGCTGGCTATTCATCGCCATCAACTGCTGGACCTGGTCATCCTGCATCCTGCCGACACCCGCGCTCCGCGCAGCACCGTCCGTTGGCGGGCCGCTGCGCCGGCCGCAAGGCTGTTTCACGCCCGACGCGAAAACGACGCTGATCTGATGTGTCTGGCCAGGGTGTTCAGCGGTCGTTCGATCGGTCTGGCCTTCTCAGGCGGCGGTGCCAGGGCCTATGCCCATGTCGGTGTCGCCAAGGCTCTGGAGGCCTTGCACGTGCCCGTGGACTTCCTGGCCGGCACATCGATGGGTGCCGTCGTCGCGGCAGGCATGGCCATGGGTTGGGACTTCCAGGAGCTGGAACGACGCATTCGTGAGGCGTTTGTCGAGTCCAGCCCTCTGACTGACATCGCCTTTCCCCTCTTGGCTATGACTGGTGGCAGGGTCGTTGAGCAGCGCTTGAGACATCACTTTGGCGGTGTGGACATCCGCGATCTTTGGCGGCCGTTCAGTTGCGTCTCCACCGATCTGACCACCGGTGGCATGCATCTGCATCGTACTGGTGCCCTGGACCGCGCCCTGAGGGCCACCGTGTCGCTTCCCGGTGTCCTGCCCCCCGTAATTGAGCAGGGCCATGTGCTGGTGGATGGGGCACTGGCGCGCAATCTGCCCGTGGATGTGGTCAAGAGCCAACACGAAGGCTTGACCATCGGCATCGATGTGGGCCGCGCGGCGGGCTTCAGCCCGGCTGACCTGCGCCTGCAGCCTTCACCCTGGCGTTGGCTGACGTCAGGGGCCTGGCGCCACGGCCCACCGATCGTTTCGGTGCTGATTCGATCTGCCACCATGCCGACCAAACTCGCCATGGCCGCAGCCAATTCCAGCGCTGACCTGATTATTATGCCGAATGTCGATCACATCGAACTTCGCAACTGGAAGGCCTACGCCCCGGCAGTGGAAGCGGGCTATCGCGCCACGATGGAACAGGCTGAAAAGTTGAGCCCGTGGGCGGTTTAGTGGCCGTCCACCCTGACTAATATTCAACGGCGCATCCGTAGGGCCTAGTCTGAGCGAGGCGCACCGCGCGGCCGGCTTTGAGGTCGTCCAGGGCGGCGCTGATGTGGTCGTCGCTCCCAGGCCTTTGCCGCTGCGCATCGTCGTCAACAGCCCCCTGATAGGCGAGGCGTCCGGCTTTGTTGATAATGAACACTGTCGGCGTCACCCGCGTTCCATAGGCGCGACCGATACGGCCGTCGGTGTCGAAAAGGAAGCCGGTGACCCGCGCCCTCAGTCGGACAATGCGGGCACGGGCGGCTTGCGGTGTCAGGTAGCCGGGCCGGTCAGGCGCTGCGGTGTCGATGGAAATCCACACCACATCTTGGCGCGCGGCACGACGTTGCAGGCTCTGCATCAGCCCGTGTCGATATTTCAGCACCGTGTAGGGACACACAGGGCTGGTCCATTCGAGTACAATCACCTTGCCGGAATAGTCGCCCAAGCTATGCATCAGCCCATCAGCCCCGCCGGCTACAAATCCGGGGGCGATCTCGCCGATCGTGACATGGCTCATCGGAGCGGCGGCCTGGGCGGGGACCAAGGCCGGCCATGCCCAGGCTAGAACGAAAAGACTGGCAAGCCGGCTCGCCCCTTTAACCACCTTTCGGCTTAGCGGCCAGGGCGGCCGGAGCGGGAGCTTGTGCCCGCGCCCGGCGCGCCATTGCGCTGGCAACATCAACCTCTTCCTGGCTCAGATAACCGTCATGATTGGTGTCGATCACAGAAAAGTAGGTCTTCAGCTTTTCGCCCATCTGACCGACCAACTCCGATTTCTCCAGCTTGCCGTCGATGTTGACATCCAGGATACCAAAGAACCGCGAATGATTGAGCTGAACGTCATAGTCGTTCATGGCATCGGACGTCTCCCCCATCCAGCGATAGCGCACAGCAGTATAGAGCATTTCATCGAACGACTGATCGCCCCAGGGCACTGTGCGGTTCGGGTCCGGATTGGCGGGGTTCCGCTTTGAATTGTCATAGGTATAACGCGCGATCAGCTTGGAGCCGGCCGGAACCGGGATCTGTTCGGCGAAGGTATACTCCCGCTGCCAGTTGAAATCATAATGCGGCAGGGCGAGCAGAATTTTCTCCTTCCCATCCGGATAGCGGATCCACAGCTGTGAAGACGCCCCACGGTAATGGGCGTGCGGAAAGGCTCCGACCAGCAAGGCATCCTTTGGGAAAGTAATATAGGCCGAGAGCGGCGAGGATTCCGTATTCGGCGGGATGGCGATATTGGGTTGCAAGATGACTGAGTTGTGCATCACCAGCTTGGGCGTCTTGTCGTAAAAATACAGAGCGATCTTCGAGTGTTCGGTCACCGCTCGGCCAAAAGGGGTATAATGGTTCTGAAATCCGATCGCGCCGCCTGGCGGAATATAGGCACCGGTGTCCTTGGGCTGGATGATAGATTCCGCCCCGACGGCATAGCCGCCGACTGAAACACCCCATTTCTCCTCGAACGCCTGATCACCGGGCGCTGGGGGTTGGGTCATATAGCCAGTCAGGATATGGTGCACCACCTGGCGGTTTTCGACCTTGACCGTCGAGGCACGCAACCATTTTCCCTCTTTCAGAGGGTTAATCACGAAGGGTCGCTGATAATCGACGACGCCAGTGGCCGGCACGTCATAAGCCGGCAGATCCAGGACCAGGTCGGGCTTGCCCAGAGGCCACTCGTCGGCGTGATAGCTGACAGCCGCGACCGGGTCTGGCCCGTCGCCGCGCGGCGCGCCGGCTTCGATCCAATGCACCAGATCGCGGATCTGAGCCGACGACATGCTTTTATCATCGAGGAATTTGCCAACGCTGGCGTCGGCGCGCCAGGGCGGCATGCGTTGCGTGCGAATGACCTCGCGGATCATCGGCGCATAGCTTTGGATGCGCTGATAGCTGGTCAAAGGCATCGGCCCGATGCCGCCAGCCTGATGACAGGAGACGCATTTGGCCTGAATGATCGGCGCAATCTGTTGAGCGTAGGAGATCTGCGCCGCCGCGGTCACCGCCCGGTGGGGGAAGTTGATCAGACATCCCAATGCCGCCACCTTTCCGACAGTCACCGGATTGCCAGCCAGAAAGGCGTCGAGCGCATCCTTGGCCCAGGTGTGATCGGCCTTGGCCTTTTGCCGCTCATAGGTGACGCGGTCATCCAACGGACCGCGATAAATGATGTGCCAGGTTTTGGGGTCGATGATGATGGCCTCAGCCGTACGCGTCACGCCCAGCTGTTCGCCGACCAATTGGTTGGCATCCATCAGGATCGGCAGGTCGTAGCCATAAGCCTTGGCCTCTTCAACGATCTCGTCGCGACTGTCCTGTGGGTTGGAATTGAGCATCATAAACTCAACGCCCTTGCCAGCAGAACTTGCCATCAACGCTTTCAAGGTCGGGGCGGTGTTGCGAGATACCGGGCAACCGTTCTGCTGGGTGACGATGACAATCGCCGTGGCATCGGCCAACCGATAGAGCTCATGCGATTGCAGGTGCTGGTCGGTCAGGCGGAAATTATCTACCTCCTGTGGGCTTTCAACTACAGCTGCACCAGTCAAAGCCCCGCTGGCCACAGCGCCCTGCTGCGCCGACAGACCCAGGCCTACCGCAGCGAAAATCCCAATGGCGACGCAAGCCTTGAAAATCTGCTTCACGAAACCACTCCCATGACCCGCAGCGGCTACCCCCGCTTTACACCGCCTTAGATTCATCCAATGGCCGCGCCGGGTCAAGGTGTAAGTCGCTGACCGGTAGGTGGGTAGCGACCAAAGCGCAGGCCCTATCAGAATTCGATGCTAAAGCTCTGTCAGCGGGCTTGATTGATATACAAAGCGATAGCCGTATATCATCTCTCGTAGCAGTGTCGTCATGCAGGTCGCGCAATGGGGCAACAGAATCGCCGTCAGGTTGCCAAAAACGGTCGTTGAAGCCCTCAATCTTAAATCCGGCGATGATATCAGAATCGAAGTCGTCGGCACCCGCGCCGTTGAGATTGAGAAAGTGCCCGAAATCGCAGGCCTCATAGGCCGCGTTCGTGCATTACGGGGCAAGCTGCCTGCCGACTTTAAGTTTGATCGGCTGGAAGCGAATGAACGCTGATCGCGCTTTCATCGACACCAGTGCCGTTTGCTACCTGTTTGGTAGCGAGACGGCGAAGGCCACTCGTGCGGAAGAGTTACTGCGAGGCGGGGGCGCGGTATCAACGCAGGTACTCGCCGAAACGACCAATGTGGCGCGCAAAAACGCCAAAATGACTTGGGCGGAAATTAACGCAATCGTCGATATGGTATGCGCTCTGTGTCAGGTGAACCCGGTCACGCTCCAGATATTTACGGCGGCAAAGCGCATAGCGAGCAACCGCAATATCCACATTTACGATGCCCAGATTGTTGCTGCGGCACTCGATTGCGACGCAACCGTTTTATGGAGCGAGTACATGCCGGACGGTTGGCAGTTCGAGGGGAGGTTGACCTTGTGCAACCCGTTCAAGCAAGATCGTGAATATCAGTGACACTCCCGCAGAGTTGCCCGAGTGCTTTTGTCTGCGGCGCTGCTTAGAACTGGAAAGTCCCCCATGAGCTTCTCGACACCTCTCACTCTCAGTGGCCCGCTGCGGGCACCCCGGCAGTTGCTTGCCGACCAGGAATACGGCGGCCATGTCTCGATCCATGATGATGCCATGGCCGAAAAGCTTGGGTTTCGTGCTGGGCCGATTGAGGGGCCGACCCATTTCAGCCTGTTCCCGCCGCTGTTGGCCCACCTCTGGGGTCAGGCGTGGTTTGAGCGCGGGTGTCTATCGGCGCATTATCTAAACATGGTGGTCGAGGGCGAGGAAACCCGCGCCTTTGTCGAGATCCCGCAGGCCGGTGCCTCGCGGGCGCGAGCCTGGGCGGAAAAGTTGGATGGTATGAAAGTCCTCGAGGCCAGCGCCAGTCTGGGGGCCGGGCCGACTCTGCTGGAGGAGCGTCTGGCCAAACTGCAACCCGCGCAGAACCTGTTGATCCTGGCTGACCTTGAGGTGGGCATGACGGGGGCGAAGGACGAACATGTGCGCATGGACGCAGACCAGCACATGGGCGCACTCTACCCCTTTTCGCTGGCGCAAAAGCTGGAGGCGATCACCGAGACCTCGCCCTGGTATAGCGACGCGGCAGCTTCGCCCTGGGGCAGAGCCATCATCCCCCTGGAAATGGTCAGCGTACTAGCGGAATACACCAGCCCACAGGCGGCATTCCCGGTAAAGGGCCCTGCGGTTGGCCTGTTCGCAGATCAGGAGATCCGCATGATCGACGGGCCGCTGTTCGTCGGTGAAGACTATCTGATCCGCCGCGAAATCGCCGCGCTGTCTGAGAGCCGACGTACCGAATCCTATTGGGTACGCACGCGAATCTTCGACAGCAGTGGCAAACGCCAGGTGGCCGAAATGTTGCTCAACCACGCCACGTTGAAGGCGTCTTACGCGGGCTACGAAAACCGGCCCGCCAGCTGAACCCTCTAATCCGCCCTTGCCTCCAACTTGGCCACCACCTGTGTCAGTTGCAGCACTGCCTCTGTCAGGGCCAAGACCTCCTTTTGCCGCAGCTCATCTACCTTTTGATGCAGGAGCTCGATTTCCAGTTCGGCCTTTAGATTGACCTTGTGATCGGTATCGGCGGCGGCGCGGTCGATGTCTTGCTGGCGGTTCTGGCTCATCATGATGAAGGGTGCGGCATAGGCGGCTTGAAATGAGAGAACCAAGTTCAGGAGGATAAACGGATACGGGTCCCAGCGCTGAATATAGGCGGTTAGGTTCAGCACGATCCAAATCACCAGAATGATCGACTGAATAATGATAAAGGGCCACGAGCCCATGGTTGCGGCCACCCGGTCGGCAAACCTTTGGCCAAAGGTCAGGCGCCGCTCAGCCCGGGTAGAGCCGGCAGCGATCAGGCGGGCCTTGCGTTGCAGGTGCCGCAGTTCGCCTAGCAAGGTCCGTTCGGCCTCGCCCAGATCAAGGTGGATCCCAAACAAGGCCGCAGATGGTTTTTCCTCTTTGCTCATCGGCTATTCGCCGAAGCCCGCGCCCGGGGTCAGCGGATCTAACCGGATAAGGCGGCTATCGGCGACGGCGGCTTGGCGATGCTTCACGTGTTCGCGATAGCCGGGATCAGTGATCATCGCCAGAAAGGCCCCCGCGCCCGGATATTGAGCGATGAAAGCTAGGTCCCAGGCTTCGTCAGTTGGCCCGGTCAGAACCGCCAGCGGCTTGCCCGCCCAGATCTGTTTGCCGCCGACCCTGGCGAAGATCTCAGCACTGGTCCGGCCATAGGCACGGTAGGCGTCAAGGCCGGTAAGGCCCCGGTTATGATCGGCGTGGTCGGCCGGATAATCGGCCAGGGCTTTGAGGCGGATCAGATTGAGCATCTGTATCGGCTGATCGCGCGGCAAGGCCTTAAAGGCTTCGAATTGCGCGCGCGTTGGATCGATGGAATTGGTGGTCATAGTCAGAGCCCTTCACCCAAAGTGATGCGGTGTTCCTACAGGGCCGCCTCGTGTGCCCGCAAGGCCGGGGCAGATCCGGGTTCGCAACTATGGCCACTTCAGCTCTGAAGGACAATTTTCTTATGGGATGCTGATGCACCGGCTTGCATTCGTATCGGTGTTATGGTTGACTATATCACCGACGGGTCGGCGCTTGGTCGGTGCGGCTGGTCTGGCGTGCGCTTTTTACCCCAGGGATGAACGTAAAATGACGATGCTCGCACTCACAAATACCGTGCGTCACAACGCCTGGGCAAGTACCGTCCTCAGTAACGCTGCCAGGCTATGGTTCCTTGTTGCTGTGTTCGGCCAGTGGGCGTTTGTCTATTATATTGCTGCTTTCTATGGTCCTTCGACGTTGACGGGCAATTTCGCGGCTTGGAACAGGCGCGACCTGATCAAGGGTTACGTGCCCGGCGATCGGGTGGGCAATCTGTATTTCGCTGGCCACGTGCTGATGGCGGGCCTGATTACCGCTAGCGGTGCCCTCCAGCTGTTCCCGCAGATTCGCGCCCGCGCCATTTCGTTTCATCGCTGGAACGGCCGGGTCTACATCGCCCTGGCCTTCTTGATGGCCCTCGGCGGGCTCTGGATGATATGGGTTCGCGGCACGTATCTCACGGTTTCGGGGGCAGTGAGCAGCACGGTTTTGGCGACCCTGATCATGGTTTGCGCCACTATGACGGCCCGTGAGGCCATCGCCTGTCGCATAGCGGCGCATCACCGTTGGGCGCTGCGCACGTTCCTGCTGGTCAATGCGGTTTGGTTTCAACGTGTGGGCTATATGGCCTGGATGATCCTGGCCCGCGGTCCGGTGGGCGTCGGCGATCACATGGATGGGCCGTTCGACTATTTCCTGGATTTCGGAAAATTCCTGATCCCCCTCGCTATCTTGGAACTCTACATGAGTGCCAGAGCCCGCGAGGGCAACGCGGGCAAGGTCACCATGGCGGCTACGCTGATCGTCGTAACCGTTTTAATGGCCGTGGGCATATTCGGCACCCTGACGATCATGTGGCGGGCCTTTCTTTAGAACGAGACAATCAGCGAAACGATCCCACTCAAGGGTAAATGGACAGCTGCCCGGTACATCCCCGCTGTACTCGGTATGCCCACATCCTTGCGTCTACCAGGCAAGGGCAGGTGGTTCTTGTCTATCCGGCCTTTAGCACCGTCAGCAGCGCGTTGAGCGCCAGCACAACGAGTACGACGGTGGAGACGGCGAACAGTGGGAAGCGGTGCATGATCCTGTTGTAGGTCGCCTGCACCAAGCTGTGGACGATGCGCAATGCCACATAGGCCCAGGCCAGATAGATGTTCACCGTCGTCGCCGCGCCGAGGATCGCCAGAACAGCGATCGTGGCATAGAAAAGGGTCGGCTGTTCCATCAGGTGGTTGTAATTGTGGGCCGGCCACATGACCTTAGCGTCAAGCACGCCGTCCAGGTCCCCCCCTTTGCCGCCCACCGCAGTATTGATGTTTATACCCTTGGCTTTGAGCGCAGGCAGGCGCGTCACGACCACCCAGATCAACATGAGAAGCGACCACAGAACCAATACGATCGCAGGCAGCAACAGGTGTTTCGACATATGTTTTCTCCCTTTGGGCGCAGGTCTTTCCACGACCGCGATTTAACAAATCGCACAGATTGCACTTCGTGGATAGTTTGACGAGAGCTTGGCCTGCGCGGCGCTGCACCAGTCCGAGAGCGTGGGAGAGACTGAAGCGGGCGGCCTAAATGTAGGGATAGTTGGACGTTTCGCTGTTTTATCAAGCGGTGCGTCCGCCGATCAGTTTCGCCAGCTGTTTAGGTGCTATCGCGACAAAGCTCTATTTCAGCCAACAGCGAAGCGTCGCGATTTCGTCGACAACATCGTCTTGCAGTCCGAAATAAGCGATCACCCAATCATGCTGTTTGTAACAGCCTTTACTCTCG
Source organism: Caulobacteraceae bacterium (assembly GCA_043742825.1). Lineage (GTDB taxonomy): Bacteria > Pseudomonadota > Alphaproteobacteria > Caulobacterales > Caulobacteraceae > Acaudatibacter. The sequence continues at coordinate 20,497 of JAYTXQ010000104.1, forward strand.
CGGCTGAAGGAGAGGTCTTGCATCACGGGAGCAGAGATGGGCAGTTTGATAATCAGGGTCAGGGCGTCGTCCGGTTCACTCGTTTCATCAAAAACAACAAAGCTCCTCGTCCACACCCGCAGGGTTGGTGTCATGGTCTAGCCGGGGACGACATCGGTCTCGGGTAGGCTGAGACCCAGTGCCGTCAGCTCAGCTTCGGCGCGTTGATGGGGTGTGAATTTCATCTTTAGGGCCCAATGCCGGTGTTACCGATCAGGATTACGTTATGAGATTATAGCGGAGCG
>JAYTXQ010000105.1:0-8812 GCA_043742825.1 Caulobacteraceae bacterium
CTGTGCAGCGTAAGAGTGCTTTTGGGGCACTCGCGGGGCAGATCACCTTTTCCGACAGCTTCTTTGATCCCTTGCCTGACGAAGACCTTGAGCTGTGGGAGGGCAGCGGCCAGTGAGGCTGCTGCTGGATACCCATGCCCTGATCTGGTTGTTCGAGGGCAGTCCTCGCCTATCCGCCGCAGCGAGGGAGGCCATCGATGATCCCCGTTCGGATGTCCATGTCAGTGCGGTCTCGGCTCTGGAAGTCACGACCAAATACCGGATCGGGAGACTGCCCGGTGCCCGGCCGCTGGTTGAAAGATTTGCGTCACTGCTGACGACGTACGGCTTCCATCCGCTGGCGATCAGCCACGGGCACGCCCACGCAGCCGGCCTCCTCGTCGGCGAACATCGCGACCCCTTTGATCGCCTGCTGATCGCTCAGGCCCAGGCCGAAAACCTGACCCTGGTTTCGAATGAAATTCTGTTCGATACCTTCGCCGTTGCCCGCCTCTGGTGAGGCGGTCATTTGTGGAGACTTTGCCATGGATCTGAAAACCACCCGCTACGATCTGGCCGACCAGATCGCCACCATCACTCTGTCGCGGCCGGCACGGCGCAACGCCTGGACCGGGCGGATGCACACAGAATATCGCTGGCTGCTCGACCAGGCCAATCGCGATTCTGGCGTGCGGGTGATCGTCGTCACGGGCGATCCGGCGGGTAACGCCTTCTGCGCCGGAGCCGATCTGGGTGCATTGGAGGGCCATGCCGCGAAGGGTAGGTACGAAGCCGGCACGCCGCAGGATATCGCCACGCCGGGCTACGGCGTCGATGCCAATTTCGATGCCAGTTTCGCCTATCATTTCGGCCTGGATAAGCCCGTTATCGCCGCGATCAATGGCGCAGCGGCGGGCGTAGGTCTGGTCCTCGCCGCCTTCGCCGATCTGAGGTTCGCTACTGAGGGGTCCAAATTCACCGCCGCCCACGGCCGGTTCAATTTCCCCGCCGAATACGGCCTTTCATGGCTTTTGCCCCGGATTATCGGCCTGACCCATGCCAACGATCTGCTGCTGTCCAGCCGTGTGTTCAGCGCCCAGGAGGCCCTGGCCATGGGCTTGCTCAACCTGCTGCTAGCCCCCGAAGAATTGATGGCCCACGTCATGACATATGCCAAAAATCTCGCCAGCTCAGTTTCTCCAGGCTCGGCGCGTGAAACCAAACGCCAGATCTACCGCGACCTGCATCGCGGGGCTGCCGAGGCCGTGCGTGACTCCGAGGCCCTTCTGGAAACCATGGTCCGCCACCCGGACAATGGCGAAGGGGTCAAGGCCTGGATGCAAAAGCGTCCGGCGGTTTGGCGGGGCTGAAGAGTGGACTTATGCAGAGAACGCCGCCGCGTTGTGCATAGGGCCCTGAAGGCGAAACCGGTGGCCGCTCATCTGCGAAATACCAGGGCAAGGTTGTTGGCGGGCATAGCGACGCGCTCGCTCAAGGTCAGGTCCTGAACTGCGGCCAGCGCGACTACGGCGTCCAGCCCGCGCAGGCCCCATCCTGAGCCTCGCGCCCGCAGGCTCTGGTCAAACGCCAGATTACTCGCCGCAGTCTCCACGCCCGCTTCGATGAAGGGCCCATAGACAAAGAGGACGCCGCCGGTCTGCAACAGCCGCCCGGCACCGACCATCAGACCCGCTGTGGCCGCCCAGGGAGAGATGTGGATCATGTTGATATTGACGATGGCCTCGGCTCGATCAACCGGCCACAGGTCCGGCTCGCACGCGTCCAAATGCAAGGGCGGCAACAGGTTCTCCAGGCTGGCATAGTCACGCCAGGCGGTGATGCTGGCCAAGGCCAGGGGATCAGGATCGGTGGGCTGCCAGACCATGTGCGGCAGGGCCGCCGCATTGAACACCGCATGCTCACCCGCCCCCGAAGCGATCTCCAGCACCCGGCCCGCCGCCGGCAGACACCGCCGCAACACCTCCAGGATCGGCCCCCGATTGCGCGCGGTGGAGGGCGATTGCCGGGCGGCGGGGGAAGTGATGGTCATGTCGTTGGTCTTAGCCAATACCGACTGTGCCGGCGACTTCACTCTGAAGAAAAATAGGACAGGTAAGTCTGCTGAGTCACCGCAACCAGGCGAGCTTCGCAGTTGCGCCACGCCCCCCCGTCACGCTATGGGCAGACACCCCCGACGGCTCCTCCGAAAGACTCCTCGCATGACGGCGCAGATGCCCGCCTCCGACACGATTGACGCCCTGGCTATCAACACCCTGCGCACTCTGGCGATGGACGCGGTGGAAAAAGCAAAGTCGGGGCATCCCGGCGCGCCCATGGCCATGGCCCCCGTGGCCTATACCCTGTGGAACCGCTTCCTGCGTTATGATCCGGATGCACCGCACTGGCCCAATCGTGATCGGTTTGTGCTGTCTGCCGGCCATGCCTCGATGCTGCTTTACGGGGTGTTGCATCTGGCCGGGGTCGCGGCGACGGACAAAAACGGCAAGGCGCTGAACCGCCCGGCGGTCAGTCTCGACGACATCAAGGCTTTTCGTGAACTGGACAGCGTCACCGCCGGCCATCCTGAATACGGCTTGACCACAGGTGTCGAGACCACCACCGGCCCCTTAGGCCAGGGGGTCGCCAACAGCGTCGGCATGGCCATGGCCCAGCGGCATCTGGCGGCGCGGCATGTGGGGGCGGGCTTTGATTATAATGTCTATGCCCTGTGCAGCGACGGCGATCTGATGGAGGGCGTGTCGAGTGAGGCCGCCTCCATGGCCGGCTATCTGAAGCTGTCGAACCTGTGCTGGATCTGGGACGACAACTCCATCACGATTGAGGGCGGTACAGAGATTTCGGTCAGCGAAGATATCGTTGGGCGCTTTGCCGCCTATGGCTGGGCGACGCACAAGGTTGAGGATGCCAACGATTGCGAGGCGTTCGCCGCCGCAGTTGAGGGCTTTTTGGCCACCACCGACAGGCCGACCCTGATCCAGGTGAAAAGCATCATCGGCTATGGCTCACCCAAGGTTGCCGGTACATCGGCGGCGCACAGCGACCCTCTGGGAGCCGAAGAGATTGCACGCACCAAAGCCAACTACGGTTGGCCGACGGATGGGCATTTTCTGGTCCCCGAGGGTGTGCGCGAGCACCTAACAGAGCGTCTGCGCGCTAGGGGCGGGGCCCTGCGCGCCGCCTGGGAAGCTAATCTTGCCAACTATTTTAAGACCGACCCGACTTTGGCCGATCTGCTGGCGGGCCGCCTGCCCGCCAGCTGGGAGTCGGTGGTCCCGAGTTTTGCTGCCGATGCCAAGGGTATGGCCAGCCGCGATGCCTCTGGCAAGGTGCTCAATGCCCTGGCGGCCAAGGTGCCGTGGCTGATCGGTGGCTCGGCCGATCTTGCGCCGTCGAATAAGACACGCCTGACCTTTGACGGTGCAGGGGATTTTGGTCCGGAAAACTATGCGGGGCGTAACCTGCACTTTGGCGTGCGCGAGCATGTCATGGGGTCGATCGCCAATGGCATGGCGGTGTCGGGCCTGCGCCCCTACACCGGCACCTTCCTCATCTTCAGCGACTATATGCGTCCACCACAGCGACTGGCGGCCTTGATGGATCTGCCGGTGATTTTTGTCTTCACCCACGATTCAATCGGTGTGGGTCAGGACGGCCCGACGCACCAGCCCATTGAGCAGCTGGCGGCGCTTCGGGCCATTCCGAACATGCTGACCTTCCGCCCCTGCGATGCAAACGAAACCGCTCAGGCCTGGAAGGTCGCCCTGCAACAGACCCATCGGCCGTCATCCTTAAGTCTCAGCCGCCAAGCTCTACCGACCTTAGACCGGGGAAAATACGGTTCGGCCGATGGTGTGGCCCAGGGCGGCTACATCCTGGCCGACGCAGCTGACCCAGAAGTCATCCTCATCGGCACCGGCAGCGAAGTGCCGTTGTGCCTGCAAGCCCATGACCACCTGGCCTCCGCGGGCATAGCGTCGCGTGTGGTTTCCATGCCCTGTTGGGAGCTGTTTGACGCCCAGCCCAGAGCCTATCGCGACACTGTCCTGCCCCCCCACCTCACCGCCCGCGTCGCCGTAGAAGCTGCCTCGCCCATGGGCTGGGAGCGTTATAGTGGGCTCACCGGCGAGATCATTGCCATGCGCGGCTTCGGAGCCTCCGCCCCGTTTGAGGACCTATTGAAAAAGTTCGGCTTCACTGTGGAAAACGTAGTCGCTGCCGCGAAGCGGCAGATGTCGGGATATCTGGGGAACTAAAACATCCGCCTTCGCCTTTATGGGGAGGGAGGCGAGAAGACCGACAGGCAAAACGAGCTTTAAATGACAATCAACCCTCTTCGCGAACTCGCCGCCGCCGGTCAATCGGTGTGGCTGGACTATATGCACAAGAACATCCTCGCCTCCGGCGAGCTAGCGGCTCTGATTGCCCAGGATGGCATTGGCGGGCTGACCTCAAACCCAGCGATCTTCGAGGCTGCGATCGCCAAGGGCACCGCCTATGATGCGGATCTGAAGGCGCTGATCGAGACCGATGACGACGAAGTGATGGATCTTTATGAGCATCTGGCCATCGCCGATATCCGCGCCGCTGCCGACGCCTTTCGCCCGCTCTACGAGGCGACAAATACCCATGATGGATATGTCAGTCTCGAAGTTTCCCCGTATCTGGCCATGGACACAGCCGCGACCCTGGCTGAGGCCCGGCGGCTGTGGGCCGCCGTGGACCGGCCCAATCTGATGATCAAGGTGCCGGGCACGCCGGCTGGGGTTCCGGCGATCGAGGCCCTGATCGGCGAGGGTATCAACGTCAATGTCACCCTGCTCTTCAGCCTGGAGGCTTATAGATCTGTGGCGCAAGCTCATATGTGCGGACTTGAAGCCTTTGCAGCCAAGGGAGGCGACGTCGCTCGCGTCCACGGCGTCGCCAGCTTTTTCGTAAGTCGCATTGACGGGGTGATCGATGCGGCCATCGATAAGCGCATCGCCGCCGGCGAGGAGGCCGAACCGCTCAAAGCCCTGCGCGGCAAGGTCGCCATTGCCAATGCCAAACTGGCCTATCAGGATTTCCTGGAGCGACTTGCCAGCCCGCGCTGGGCCGCGCTCGCCGTTGCCAGCGCCGCGCCGCAGCGCCTGCTATGGGCCTCAACGGGCGTCAAGGATGCTGCCTACAGCGACGTGCTTTACATGGACAGCCTGATCGGCTCAGATACGGTCAACACCGTGCCGCCAGCAACGCTTAAGGCTTTTCGCGATCATGGAACCGTGGCGGCGACCCTGACGGCCGACATCGGTGCCGCGCGTGCGGTCCTGAAGCAGACCGAGGCCCTGGGACTGGATCTTGCGGGCGTCACGAGTGGTCTGCTGAGCAGCGGCGTCGCCTCATTCGCCCAGGCCTTTGACCGGCTGCTGGCGGCCGTAGCCAACAAACGTGCTGCGATCCTGGGTGATCGGCAAAACGGCCAGAACCTGTGAGCCTGGACAATACCGACGACTGGTCGCGGCGGCTTTGGGCTAAGGACGCGACCCTTTGGACCGGCGGCGACGAAGCCGATTGGCTCGGGTGGTTGGCGGCCGGTCATGGCGCAGCGGTGGACCTGCCGGCCCTGCTGACCTTTCAGGCACAGATTAAGGGGGCTTACACCCACGCATTGCTTTTGGGGATGGGCGGGTCCAGCCTGGGCCCGGAGGTTCTGGCCCAGACTTTCGGGGCAGCAGCCGGCTATCCAGAGCTGCTGATCGTCGATTCTACGGACCCAGATCAAATTCTGCGGATAGAGAGCCTGATCAACCCGGCCACCACCCTCTTCATCGTCGCCAGCAAGTCCGGTTCGACCTTGGAGCCCGATATCCTGCACCGCTATTTTTGGGCCAAGGTAGAAAAGGCGCTGGGCAGGGGCCAGGCCGGCAAGCAGTTTATTGCCATCACTGATCCTGGCTCGAAGCTTGAGGCGACGGCCCAGCATGATGGCTTTGCCCACATCTTCCTGGGCGGTCCCAGCATCGGTGGGCGCTATTCGATCCTGTCCCATTTTGGCATGGTGCCTGCGGCGATCCTTGGCATTGACCTGGCCAAGGCGCTTGAAACTACGCAGGTTATGGCCAGGGCCTGTGGTGCCAGCGTGCCACCAGTGGCCAATCCAGGCGTCCGTCTGGGCCTCGCGCTGGGAATCCATGCAATGGCCGGGCGGGACAAGTTAACCCTGATCGCCTCGCAGGGCATTGCCGGCATTGGCGCGTGGCTGGAACAGCTTATCGCTGAATCTACCGGCAAGCAGGGCTTGGCGATCATTCCCATCGACGGCGAGCCCCTGACCGGACCGCAAACCTATGGCTCTGACCGTGTCTTTGCGCATCTGCGACTCGCAGGTGACGAAACCCAGGACGCAGGACTTGCCGCGCTGGAAGCGGCCGGCCATCCGGTGATCCGCATAGACCTCGCCAACCGTGAGCATTTGTTCCAGGAATTTTTCCGCTGGCAGATCGCCACCGCCATCGCTGGCGCCGCGATGGGCATCAATCCCTTTGACCAACCTGACGTCGAAGCCAGCAAGATCAAGACCCGCGCCTTGACTGACGCCTTCGAGGCCACCGGCACCCTGGCCCAGGACCCGCTTTTTTTCACCGACGGCGATATTCGCCTGTTCACTGACGCGGCGAATTTGCCCGCCTTCGTTGGTGCCTCATCATTGCAAGACTGGCTCTTAGTCCATTTCTCCAGCGTCTGCGGCGGAGATTACGTCGCTCTTTTGGCCTATCTGGATCGCAGCCCGAAAAACGTGGCAGCTTTAAATCGACTGCGGGGCAGGCTGCGCCAGTGGCTGAAAAACCCGGTGGCAGTGGGCTTTGGGCCGCGCTTCCTCCACTCCACCGGCCAAGCCTATAAGGGTGGCCCCAATACCGGGGTCTTCCTGCAAATCACGGCCAGCGGCGGTGCCGACCTGGCAATACCGGGTCTGCGGGCCAGCTTTTCTGTCGTCGAAGCGGCCCAGGCCCAGGGCGACCTGGGCGTCCTCAGTGATCGAGGCCGGCGTTTGTTGCGCATCGATCTGGGCCGTGATGTGGCTGGCGGGCTGGCACGGCTGGCGTCGTTATTGTAACGGCTGGGCTCGGACCAGTTAGATCCCGGCGTACCACTCATAGCCGCGGTCTTCCCAGAAGCCGCCTTTGCCGCCGTGGGTTTTGTCCAGGCGGTCGGTGAGCTCAAGCCGCATCACGTACTTTGCTTGTTTATAGCCAAGCTGCCGTTCGACACGCAGGCGCAACGGGGCACCATGGGCAACCGTCAGGGGCTTGCCGTTCATCGCCCAGGCCAGAATCGTCTGCGGGTGAAAGGCGTCGAAGAGATCGATGCTCTCATAGTAAAGGCCGCCGTCACCCGACATCTGATCAAGATTGTCGGCGCAGTGCAGCACCACATAGCGTGCCGTTTTTCGCACGCCGGCAAGAGCGAGGACGTGGCTGAGATTGACGCCCGTCCATTGGCCGATGGCGCTCCAGCCTTCGACGCAGTCGTGGCGGGTGATCTGGGTGCGCGCCGGCATGGCTTGCAGATCGGCTAGGCTTAGGTTCAAGGAGCGCTCGACCTGCCCGTCGACGGCTAGGTGCCAATTTACGAAGCCAGCGTCGGCCAGAGTCTGATACTCATCGCTTTCGGGTTGCAGAGTGCCGTTTGCCTTGAACACAGGCGACAGGGCCGAAATGGGGTATTCCCGCGCCAGGGGCTGGCCGGACAACAGCAATCGCTGGCTGTTGAAGCTCAGGGTCTGGCCGGTACCCAGAAGCTTTTGCATCGTTGGGGCAGAGTTGAGGCGGTCACAGCCGGTAAGCATCAAGCCGCCCAGGCTGGCCGTGCCGGCGGCGATCAGGTCGCGTCTGGAGAGCTGAAACCGGCTCATGCCTTGTCTCCGGTTTTGATCACAAAGCGACCGGTGATCATGGAACGCATCTCGTTCCATACCCCCGCGATGAACACCTCGACTACGTGCACGATAACGAACAACACGATTAGATTGGCCGAAATGAAATGGATCGTCCGGGCTGACTGACGCCCGCCAAAGAGATCGAGCAGCCACGGCGCAAAGGCGTCAAACCCTGGCGACATCGTCAGGCCCGTCAGGACCATGGCCGGCAGGAGGAGAAAGGCGACGGCCATATAAGCGAATTTTTGTAGGACGCCGTAGGATTTGGCAGCCTCGCCCACTGGGTGTTTCAGCCGGATGTGGTCGATTAAATCGCGCAGGATGTTGCGTGGGCGCAGTTGGTTAAAAGTCGGGGCGATGTCGCGGCGGAAGTGGCCATTTATCACTCCCCATAACATATAAACGGTGCCGTTGATCAGCAGCAGCCAGGCCAGAAAAAAATGCCAGTGGCGCCCGTCAGTCAGGTTGCGTGGCCCAGGCAAAGTCGCCCAACTCGGAAAGCCCCTTTCTGTCGGCGTGCCACCGGCTTTCGAGACGCCAAGAATACCGTCAGTGTTGAATTCGTATCCGGCGATCCGCGTTACCCCTACAGGCTTATCGGCGCTGGGGTCCTTGGCCACCATTTCAATGAAGGCCTTGTCATGGTCCGCGCCAGCCTGGCCCCAATAGAGGCGGGGGTGAGCGTTGAAAATCTGCAACCCGCTCATCAATAAAAGGCTGACCGCCAGGACATTGATCCAGTGCGTCAGTCGCACGAGCAGAGTGTGCCGGTATATTACCTGGGTGCCTAGTCTCGGCACCGGTGTCTGGCTTGCCATATATGCCTCAGGCATGTGAAAAAAGCGATGGGTGACTGCGTTCGAGCTGGATGGTTTTACACGAAACCAGGATAGAGCT
>JAYTXQ010000106.1:0-13277 GCA_043742825.1 Caulobacteraceae bacterium
AAAATCGACCCCATGCAGAACTCGTGCGGCAGCTGCGAGGGGATGGCGTCGCGCCCATCTGGCTCGGGCAACGGAACAGCAGGGCGCTCTTCAATAAAGCCGAGATCCGCGCGTGGAAGGTGTAGAAGGTGGTCGAATGAAGCGCAGTGAAGCCCTTACGGCGCTATTGTCCATCGATTAGTGAAGCGCACGCCATTGTCATCAAACACGCGGACCTCGTACTTGCCCGCGAAACCTTGCGATCAATTGTTGATGCAGCCGCTCTTACTCTAGCCCTTCGTTTACTAGGCGAGGACCCGCCGTTGGTCCTCAGGATCGCCTGGAACAACGCCTTCGATGTTGCTGCGATGAGCTGGTGCATCGTCTTCGGTTCAGACCACGCCGAGCACCAAGCGCTTCACTGGAAAAACCTGTTCCCGGAAACTGACGCATTCCGTCAGGGCCTTCTGAAGGCACTGGCCATGTCCATAAACGACTGGCGCGCCTATCGGAAAACGGTGGTCGATTATCGCGACGAACACGCGGCGCACCGCGACCTCCGCCCCGATGCCACCCACTATCCGAACTTTGACGCGGCGCTGGCTGCCGCAGACTTCTACCATGAGCGGCTTTGTGAACTGATGAAGGAACGGTTGGACAGAGGCACAGATGGTCCGTCGCTGATAGACCAATTCAAGGATCGCCTATCTGTCTGCACGAGCCAGATGGCAGCGGCTCTGGCGGCTATTGCCGCCGCCGGCTGATTCGAATTTGTCGCCGCTACATGGCCAGCTTCTCGCAGACCGTCGGGATGAGCGATTGGTCGATCCTGCCCGATCCCTGACAGGCGATCTTCCGGCCGTCGAACGTCCGCCTGCCTGACGGAAGAAAGGGGTCAGGCTCGTCAAATCCGCAACCCCAGCGCAATTCTGTGCGCTCCAAAGAATTAATCACTCTGACTCCTTTCCCCTCAGCTACAAACTCCGGACACTCGACATTCTCGACGCTGTCGTTTCATCGGCGCTCAGCAATGCTTCGATTTCCTTGGCGATCTCCTCGGCCGAGCGGCCGGCGCGGCCAAGCGCCTGGTGTTTGGACACCAAGCCAGTCGGCGCTTCGCCCATCATGAGCGAGATGATCTTCACGCCGCGCCCGAAGGCCGCACCAATCTCCTGCTGCGTCCAATGGCTCTTAGAAAAGCCTGGCGTGTGGATTGCCAACAGGGCGTCCATCGTGAACAGGCCCCGCTCTATTTCGTCCTGCCACAGCAGGGTTGGTTTGATGTCGAGGTGAGCGACGAAGCCGTTGATCGCATAGGGCGCAAGGCAGTCGCGCAGCCGGGTTGCCTTGTCCTTGTGTTCAGAGATGTGGCTGATGAACAGCCGAAAGTCCTTAGTGGTTGCCCACCGCTGAGGGGGGGCGACTATCGTTCCCGGCGTAGCGCCGTCGATATCAAGGTCGTGGGCGATCTGCAGTACAACGCTGAGGTCGACGCCGGCTAACGCCTCCTTCACGTAAACCCACTTGCTGTTGATCGTTTGCTGGTGCGGCTGGACCCCGAAAGCGGAAAGGTAGTTGTCGATCTCGGCGTAGCTGTACCGGCCTTGCAGCTCACGGCCGATCCTGTCGACCAGCGCGAGGCGTTCCGCGACCTTCATCGCGCGCTCAACCCTTGGGCAGGGTGGCGAGGAACTTCAAAAACTCCTCGACGGCGAGCAGCCAGGTCAGCGCGGGATAGTGCGTCGCCAGGGTCGCGACGCTGGCCGCCAGCGGAGCCGCACCTACGTGGAGCGCGGCAATCGCAAGGAGCGTCCCGCCTCCCCATTTGACGGTGCCAGAGCCCACCTGGCCGGGCAGCTTTTTCAACTCGCTCAGCGCGCCACTGCCCACTTCGTTCCAGCAGTAGATCACCGGCTGATAGAGCGCGGTCATGATCCTGCGGATGGATGACACTAAGTCGAAGTCGAGCAGGCCTTTCTCGGCCGGGCTCGTGGCCATTGCGGCGGCGTCGGCAAGACCGGTCAGCGCTTCCACAACGCTCGGGTCCACCACGGCACCGGCCGCCTCTGTGGCCAGAGCGGCGGCCAGGGCGCGTGCCACTGGCACCGCATGTTCCGCTTGGTCGGCAGGCAACGGGCTTGCATTGGCACCCGACACTAGCTCGCGCCAGCACGGGAACTTCACCATGCAACGCTGAAACTGCTCTACGAGCACCCCATACTGGTTCGCCAGTGCGCCCCCCAGCTCATCTTGGATCACATCTTGCTGTGCTTCCAGATGCTCGACAGCATGGCCCATCTCGAAGACCTGGACTTGATCTGGGACCCCGAACAGAAGGTCGGGCACACCCTCGATATAGCTACGAAGGGCCGGGTGAAGGTTCGTCCCCGGCGCGGACAAAGCGAGGATGAACCATTCGAACCCCCTTCGCACAGCGGCGATCAGATTGACGACGCCATCGTCCGCCATGTCATTCGCGGGCAGGCCCTTCAACAAGGCGAGCCGGCCGTCGCCCCACACAGGTTCGATAAGGGCAGGCCCAGGCTCGGGGATGTCGGGCGGCGGCCCTGATAGCGTCAACATTGCCTGTCCGCTGGTGCCGGCAACTCCACGTCCGCCTAGAGGTACCGGCGACGTGCCGGCCGATAGTCCTGAGCGTGCGTTGACGGCATGGGTGTTCACGGGAGTGCCGCCTACAGCGCTCGCTCCATCTGCCGGACTGGCGCCTTCCCGCAGTGGCACGGGTGCCTCGTTCACGCCCGACGCGGTGGCGATGGCGGCTAGATAGTCCGGCCGGCGAGCGGGCGGGTCGTTTATGCCGACCGATTGCCCCGGCGGTGGAAGTGGATAGGCTTCGCCGTCCCGCGGGCCCAATTCGACCGCCGCGAGCGCGGCCGATATCTGATCTTCCATTCCTTCGCGCCGTGCGGGCTGCGCCCGCCGGACCATCTCGCGGATCGTGGCGGCGGAAATCCGGTCCTGATCCTCTAGCGGCCTCTCCGCGAACAGGAGATCGAGGTTGTCAATGAGTTGGCCCTTCGACGCGCCGCCGGATCCCTGCCGCTGTTGCAGGTGGCCTAGGCGATAGACAGCAAGCCCGGCAGCGCCTGCGATCTCCTTGATGTCGGAGAACGAGAAGTTCTCGCGTAGTGGGCGGCGCAAGCCACCCCAGCATTCGCCAACCCCCATTTTTGACCTCCCGACGCGAGCTAGACGCTTGATGTCGCGCGCGCCTAATCGCGAGTTATAACACAACCAAGATTCGCTGGCCCGGTTGCCGCCTCGCCGATGCGCGTGGCGACGAGCTGTGGCGCGGAATGGGTCGGTAGGCCGGATACCGCCTGTCCGAGCAGGAAGCTGGAAACGTTTGATTCCCACCTTCTCTGACCTTCGCCGATTCGCCGAAAAGCAGACGCCCTGATCATCGGCTACGAGTCAGTATGGGGCAAAAAATGTAGCGGCGTCCAATGTCCACCCAGGGTCGTTTTTCCCATTTGAGGCCGGTCGGAAAGCGGACGTTCCGAAATGAGCTGCTAGCGGTACCGACCGTCTGAATCTGAACATTCGATTCAAAAGTTCAGAGCCCGACGCCTCCGCATGTGTTCCGTATAAAGCCACCATGCCCTAAGCACCATCCCGCGCTTCCAGCGCAGCGCGGATTTCGCCGTGGCGACTGGCGTTGAGTTTGTAGCCGATGAAGCAGACACCGCCCAGCATGACGAAAAAGACCGGGCCGATGACATAGACCAGTTCCATGCCGAAAATGGACCCAGGTGAATTTACGGCCCCTTCCTTGGCCTGATAGCCGATCAGATCGAGCACGGCGAACGACAGGGTAATGCTGAGGGCCAGGGCGATTTTCTGCGCTGTGGTGACCATGGAAAATAACAGGCTGACCCGGTTCTGGCCGGTATCCAGGCGCACGGCATCCCCGATGTCGGCCACCATGGCGCGGTTGAGCAGAACGAAACTCGAGGCGACAAAGCCCATGGCAAACATGAAGACAGCGACCAACAGGAAGTTGCCCACGGGCAGAAAGGCCATGGTGACGAGGCCCAGGGAATAGATGGTGCTGGCGGCCATCAGGGTCCGATGTTTGCCCAGCCGTGTGGCGATGCCGCTCATCACGCCGGCCCCGATCACCCCTGCGGCCACATAGATGAGCAGTTGCAGGCTGGCCTGGCGAACATCAAACCCGCGCGCATCGTGGAAATAGAACAGATACAGCGCCGACATCCAGCCTGGGCCCAGATTGAGGCACAGCTCGGCGATGATGGCGCGGCGCATATCCGGCCGCGACGCCATCTGCCAATAGTCGATCAGCCGGAAGGCTTCGGGGGGCTTACCCTGCATGGGTCGGTCGGCGGTCGTCACCAGGGCCAGCAGAATACCCAGTGGAGCAATACAGAATACAAACGCCCCCATGACCACCATCTCACCGCCGGCCTTGATCAGGTGCATCCCGGTCAGGACCACGGGCAGAACTAGGACGGCGACTGCGCCGATGACAGCGACGACCTGAATGGTTCCAAAGACGCGCGACCTCTCGTGGTAGTTGGCGGCGATCGACGATGACCAAGCATAGTGAGACAAAAGGATCAACGAGTTGGCGACGTAGTAGATCACCAGACAGCCGATCAGATAGATCAGGCTAACCGCCACCGGGGGCGTGAACAGCAGGTAGATGGCAACCATCATCAGCGGCGCACCCATGGTGAGCCACGGCCGATAGCGGCCAAAGCGCGAGCGCGTGCGGTCCATGAAGATGCCGACAAAGGAGTCGAAGAGGGTGTCAAACAGACGCACGGTGCCAAAGGCGATGCCAACATTGGCCAGCCCCAAGCCGAAATGCCCGGCATAATAGCGCGGCAGATACACAGTCATGGCGACACTCAGTGCGCCGATACTCAATCCCGGCGTGGCAAAAGCCAATAGATTTGGCCAGGACAGGCGTGTAGCGGGGCGAGATTCCAGCGTCGTGGTGGTCAAAAGGGCGTTTCCAGTATGAGGCACCTCTGACGGGCGCATCCGATTATCTGACCTTGGCCTGCGCCTTCGTGCAAGTGAATTCTTGACCGCTTCCAGGGCAATCGGGAGAGTTGATGTTTCTAGAATTTTTGTCCGCAGATGACGCAGATAGATACAGATGGGTTCCTTAACGAACCCGCCGAAGGCGCAAGATAAATTACCATTTTGCTATTTGGACCGCTTTGCGGTCGTTCAGCGCAAGCCTATCTGCTAAAATCTGCGTCATCTGCGGACAATCCTGATGAGCTCTCAACCCAGCCACTCCTGCAGGTCGGCTAGAGCCCTCACGCTCATCGAGCGCTTTTTGGCCCGTCCGCGTTCGCCGCGGCGAAACGGGGTGCCGTCGACGGAACGGCGCGGGGGTTCCATCGCGGGCAAGAGCCCGTAGTTGATATTCATGGGCTGAAAGGATTTGGGTCCCGCTTCGATATGGCCGCCGGTGATGTGGCCGATCAGGGCTCCCAGGGCGGTGCTGACCGGGGGCGAGGTCAGGGATGTGCCGTGCCATTGCGCGGCGGCCAGGCGTCCGGCCATCATGCCGATGGCGGCGCTTTCCACATAGCCTTCGACGCCGGTGATCTGGCCGGCAAACCGCAGCCGGGGCTGGACTTTCAGGCGCAGCTCGGCGTCGAGCAATCTGGGGCTGTTGAGAAAGGTGTTGCGGTGCAGGCCGCCCAGGCGCGCGAACACGGCCTTTTCCAGTCCGGGTATCTGGCGGAAAACCTCGGTCTGGGCCCCGTGCTTCAGCTTGGTCTGAAAGCCGACCATGTTCCACAGTCCCCCCAGGGCATTGTCCTGGCGCAGTTGCACCACGGCATAGGGTTTATCGGCACCCGGGTGCGGGTTGGTCAGACCCACGGGCTTCATCGGACCAAAGCGCAGGGTCTCGCGGCCCCGCTCAGCCATCACCTCGATGGGCAAACAGCCATCGAAATAGGGGACATTTTCCCAGTCCTTGAATTGCGTTTTCTCCCCGGTGAGCAAGGCGTCGATGAAGATTTCATACTGATCGCGATCCATGGGGCAGTTGATATAGGCGTCTGCCTCGCCGCCAGGGCCGGGCTTGTCATAGCGCGACTGTTTCCAGGCTGTGTCCATGTCGATGGACTCCAGGTGCACGATCGGCGCGATGGCGTCGAAGAACGACAGCTCTGCCTCTCCGGTCAGCCCCTGGATCGCTTGCGCCAGGGCGAGGGAGGTTAAGGGGCCGGTGGCGATAATCACATTGTCCCAGTCAGCGGGGGGCAGGCCGCTGATTTCCTCGCGTCGGATCTCTATGCCAGGGTGGGCGGCAATGCGCTCGGTCACAGCCAGGGCAAAGGCGTCGCGGTCCACCGCCAGGGCACCGCCGGCGGGGAGTTTTGTCGCATCGCCACAGGTCAGGATCAGAGAATCCATCAGGCGCATTTCAGCGTGCAACAGGCCTACGGCGTTGTATTCCCAGTCATCGGAGCGAAACGAGTTCGAACAGACCAGTTCCGCCAGATGCTCGCTCTGGTGAGCTGCGGTCCCGACAACTGGGCGCATTTCGTGCACGATAACGGGCGAACCGGTCTGGGCGGCCTGCCATGCCGCTTCGCACCCGGCGAGACCGCCGCCGATGACGTGAATAGGATTTTTGGACATCAGGGGTTCCTACGCGTGTCCGGACGATCATGAAAGTGGCGCAGGGGGTGCGGTTATGACTATGTGGCTCGCCGAACCTGGAGCCTCAGCCCCGAATGAACATCATCTGGCAAAGTGTTGCTGCCGCCTGGCGTGGGCTTGCCGCCGCATTGCGTCGCGCCTGGGCGATCCTGGGACTTGCGGTTTTGGCGGCATCGGTCGCGGCCCTTGGCGTTCTGCCGCCGGCGGCGGGGTTCGGCATACTTCTGATCTGCATCGCCGCCGCTGTGATCAGCCAGGTGACACTCGCGCGCCAATATCTTGCTGAGACGAAGCCGCGATCGATAAGCATCGCAGCACTTCAGGTTGCAGCCAGCTGGCTTCTGGCCGGTATTTTTCTTTGTATTCTGCTGTCTCTGGTTCTGGTGGTCGCCGCGTGCCTTGGCTACGGGACGGAATCCGCCGGTGTTGGCTTCAAGGGCCAGGATCCGACAACCTGGATGAAAGCCGTCGATGGACGCGGGCGCATTGTCCTGGATGTCGTGGCTGTCGTCGGCAGTACCGGCATGGCCTGGGTGGCAGGGCGAATCGGACTTTTCGTCGTGGCGACAGTCGCGGCGGGGCGCATCCAGATGCTTTCGACCTGGCCACTGACCCGTGGCCGGGCCTGGCATCTTATCGCCGCTCTGGTCCTGGCCTTAGGCCCGGTGGGATTGGTGATGGCGGTTCTGGCGGCCGGCAACCTTGTTCAACCGCCAATTTCGCATGTGGCGCAGGCGGTCATGGCCCTGGTGATCGGTATGCCGCTTTTTGTTGGCGTCACCGCGCATTTTTTCCAGCGATTCAGGGCCAACTGAGGGTAAGACTTCTAAAAACATGCACGCCTTCTCACCTATAGATGCGGCACTTGAGGGACTGCGGGTGATCCGCCGTGAGCCCAAGGCGGTGCTGGGATGGATCGGTGTCTGGTTTCTCACCATCGTTGTTCTGGGCATCCTGCAGGCGACCAAACTGGGGGGCAGCGCCAATGGCAACGGCATTTCTGGGATGTTGCGCCCCTTTGGCCCGGTCTGGGTTCTGCCCGTCGTCACCTTGACGGCCTTGTGGGTCATGACGGTGGCAACGGTATACCGTTCTGTCATGCGACCTGATGAGCATGGCTGGCGGCTGTTCCGTCTGGGGGCGGACGAGGCGCGGCTGACTCTGGTCATCACCATCGCCCTGGTTGGCGTTGCCGTATTCGGAAGCGTCCCAGGTTGGATCATCTACACAGCTCTGTCCCCTGCACTAGGGACGCCGCAATTGTTCGCCGAAGTGGTCCCGATCATTGGCACAATCGCTACGGTCTGCGTCGAAGTGTGGGTAGCGGTGCGCCTGTCACTGACGGCGATCCACACGTTTTCGGAGGGCCGCTTTCATGTTCTGGGCTATTGGCGCCTGACCGAGCATCGCTTCTGGCGACTGCTGGCCAGCTATCTCCTCGTCTTTGTCGAGTTCCTGGTGGTTCTGGCCCTGTTCAGCGCCGCCGTCGCCGGCCTGGGCTGGTTGCAGCAGATGATTGGTCGACCCCTTGGCCTAGACCTCGCCCGCAGAGGGTCGATCCTGGGCTTGGCTGTCCTCGCCGGTCTCCTGGGTTCAGTCTTTTTCGTGGTTCCGACAATTATCTTTTGCGCCTGTCAGGCCTTTGCCTACAAATCCATCGGGGCCGACCGTGGAATACACGTTGGGCTGGAGTCTTAAGCTGTCGGACACTACAGCACCCTTTCTCGTACCGCCGGTGTCTCGCCGGCCCTTTCTGACGGCGCGCGAGTAACTGCGGTCGGGTAAAACGCCGGCGAGACGCCAGCGATACGAGAAGCGCATTCTAAATCTGGCGCACATGGCATGAGGCCGCCCCTCAACCTCCCAGTTAGAGCTACCCGTTAACCTCGAAATTTAGACGACGCGCGGGACAACGCTCAGGCCTTTGAGCTTGGCCTGGCGCTGACCCGGTCATGCCAAGCCGTCAGGTTGGTCAAACCTGGGTCTACAGCCAGTCCGATCCAGGTGGCGAAATCTATTGTGCTCAGCGCGCAGATGTCGGCCATGCTGAAGGTATCACCGACGATAAAAGTCTTGCCGGCCAGTTCGGCGTCCAACCATTTGAGCGCGCTGGCGTAGGCCGCCACGTTAGACTCGCCGAAGTCCTTAAACTGGGTCAGGAGGGCCGCCGTGAAGGGATGGGCATGACGCCAGTAGTTCCCCACCGGGCTCATGACGATAAATTCCATCCGCCGCACCCACATATCGACCAGAGCTTTTTCCAACGGGGTGGTCCCAAACATCGGTGGCGCGGGATGGGTTTCCTCAAAGTAGCGACAGATGGCTACGGTTTCGGAAATGGTCGTCCCGTCGTCCAATTCCAGGGTCGGAATCTGACCTAGTGAATTCTTCACCCGGTAATCGGCCGACTTATGCTCGCGCTCACGCATGTTTACCGGCGTTTCGGGCAGATCGATGCCTTTTTCCACCAGAAACATGCGAACGCGACGCGGGTTTGGGGCGGGCATTGCGGCACCATAGAGTTTCATCGGGTGTTCCTTTTGCGGTGAGACTGATCAGTCCCACGCGACGCGATCAATGCAAATAGGAATCACAGATCAAGACCCATTTCCCGGCGAATGTGGGCGAGGGTTGCCTGTTCGAAGGCCTCTGGCCATTCGACGTGAGCAATGCGTGAAACCTCGCGGCCGAGGGGGAGGAACAGTCGGGCAAGCTCCGCGATGGCGGCCAACAGGCTGGTGGGATCACATTTTGCGGGAGGCAAAGCTTCGAGTGCCTCACGCTGAGCCGCCGTGAGCAGCGCATTGAGCCGAAGAGCGCCGCTCCGCTTGGCGCTCCTTCCGTTGGTCTGCAGCATAAGCTCAATGGTTAGACCGCGCATCAGGTCGATACCGTCTTGCATCCGCAACCATTCGCCTCGATGCAAGCCTACCGGTCCGAGGCCCAGGACGCGAAGGAACTCTGTGCAGATCTCCAGAACACGGTCCGGGTCCGGCGGGTTAGTCGCAGCCACCACGGGCCCGCGCGGTGTGGGCGTTTCGCCTTTAAAGAGGGCGATGACGCCGGTGGGGTCCTGGCGGCGAAACTCGGCAGGCGTGAGGAAACTCAGGTCATAGCGCTGCCATTCCGGAGTGACGACCATGACCAGCCGGCCAAAAATTACCCGTCGCAGTAGCGCCTCGCCCATCGCAGAGCGTTGGCTGGAATACTCCTTCAAACTCGCGGCGAGGTCGTCTTCATCGACCACGACGATAACATCGATGTCACTCCAGGCATCCGCTTCGCCCCGCCCAAAGCTGCCCGAAAGCCATGCGGAATGCACGCGTGCGTCAGCTAACAATTGGCCTTTTATGTGCGCGATAAGCGCAGCCTGAGCCGGGGTGGGAACCATCAGGCGTTTGCGGCCACCCGAGCGCGTTGTGGTTTCAGGGCTGCCAGACGGGCTTTCTGGCGTTGCATGACTTCGTTCAGATATCGTCCGGTCCAGCTGTGGCTCTGGGCTGCCAGGGTTTCGGGGGATCCGACCGCGACGATCTCGCCGCCACCGTCGCCGCCCTCCGGGCCAAAGTCGACGACCCAGTCCGCGGTTTTGACCACGTCCAGATTGTGCTCGATGACCACGACGGTGTTGCCGTTATCCACCAACTCATGCAGCACTTCTAACAGTTTGCGCACGTCCTCGAAGTGCAGCCCGGTGGTGGGTTCGTCGAGAATATAGAGTGTTCGCCCGGTCGCCCGTTTCGACAGCTCCTTGGATAGTTTTACCCGCTGTGCCTCACCGCCCGATAGGGTGGTCGCCTGCTGGCCGACCTTGATGTAGCCCAGGCCGACGCGTTTGAGGGTTTCCATCTTGTCACGGATGGGCGGCACCGCTTTGAACATGTCGGCGGCCTCTTCGACGGTCATGTCCAGGACATCAGCGATGCTTTTGCCCCGGAAAAGAACCTCCAGGGTCTCGCGATTATACCGATGACCGCGACAGACGTCGCAGGTGACATAGACATCAGGCAAAAAGTGCATCTCGATCTTGATCAGCCCGTCACCCTGGCAGGCCTCACAGCGCCCGCCCTTGACGTTGAAACTGAAGCGGCCGGGTCCATAGCCGCGGGTCTTGGCTTCGGGCAGGCCGGCGAACCAGTCGCGAATAGAGGTGAAGGCTCCCGTGTAGGTAGCCGGATTGGATCTGGGCGTGCGCCCGATCGGGCTTTGGTCGATGTCGATGACCTTATCGAAGTTCTCTAACCCTTCGATGCGTTCATAGGGGGCAGGACCGTCTGAGGCATTGTTCAGGCGCCGGGCGGCAGCCTTGTACAGGGTCTCAATGGTGAAGGTGGATTTGCCGCCGCCAGAGACACCGGTGATGCAGGTAAAGGTGCCGACAGGAATTTCGACGGTGACGCCCTTGAGGTTGTTTCCCGTCGCTCCGACCACCCGGAGCACCCGTTTGCTGGAAAAAGCCCGGCGCGTTTTGGGAATGGCTATCTGGCGCTCGCCGCGTAGATATTCTCCGGTCAGGCTGCCCTTGGTGGCGATGACCTGCGCTGGGGTTCCCTGGGCCACCACCGCGCCGCCATGGATACCGGCGGCCGGGCCCATATCGATGACATAGTCGGCACTCAGGATCGCTTCTTCGTCGTGTTCGACCACCAGGACCGAGTTGCCAAGATCACGCAGGCCTTTGAGGCTGACCAGCAGGCGGGCGTTATCGCGTTGGTGCAGGCCGATTGAGGGCTCATCCAGAACATAGAGGACCCCGGTCAGGCCGGAGCCGATCTGGCTGGCCAGTCGGATACGCTGGCTCTCGCCCCCCGACAGTGTGCCCGACGCTCGCGACAGGTTCAGATATTCCAGACCCACATCGACCAGGAAGCTCAGGCGGTCGTTGATCTCTTTCAACACCCGGCGGGCAATCTCCATGTGCTTGTCGCTAAGCTGGCCCTCCAGCGAGGCGAACCAGTCGCAGGCCGGCCGGATGGCCAGGATAGAAACCTCTGCGACGTTTTTGCCGGCGATTTTTATCGACAGGGCCTCAGGCTTTAGCCGCGCGCCGCCGCATACCCCGCAAGGGGTTTCGGATTGATAGCGCGCCAGCTCTTCGCGCACCCAACTGGAGTCGGTCTCGCGCCAGCGTCGTTCCAGGTTTGGCAGCACGCCTTCAAAGGTCTTGTTGACCTCATATATCCGCGCGTTGTCATCATAGACAAAGCGAATCTTGTCGCGCCCAGAGCCGCGCAAAACCACCGCCCGCGCCGCCTCTGATAGCTTCCACCACGGCTCATCCATGGAAAACCCATAGTGGAGGGCCAGGGCCTGCAGGGTCTGGGTATAGAGGGGGGAGGGCCCCTTAGCCCAGGGTGAGACGGCACCCTTATGCAGGGTTTTGTCCTTGTCGGGCACGATCAGATCGGCGTCGAAGGCCAGCTTCATCCCCAGGCCATCACAGGCCGGGCAGGCCCCGGCCGGGTTGTTGAACGAGAACAGCCGCGGCTCAATCTCAGCGATGGTAAAGCCCGACACCGGACAGGCAAATTTCTCTGAAAAGATGATCCGTCTGGGCTCTTCGCCTTCGCCGGGGGTGTCGGCCCACTCGGCCACGGCGATGCCGTCGGCCAGCCGCAAGGCCGCCTCCAGACTGTCGGCATAGCGGGTTTCCAGCCCCGCCTTCAGCACCAGGCGATCAACCACCACGTCGATGTCGTGTTTGAAGGTCTTTTCCAAAGCCGGCGCATCTTCGATGGCATAGAACGTGCCGTCGATTTTCAGGCGTTGATAGCCAGCCCTCTGCCACTCGGCGATTTCCTTGCGGTATTCGCCCTTGCGCCCCCGCACGACCGGGGCCAGCAGATAGACCCGCTCGCCATCGGGCAAGACGGTCAGTTTATCCACCATCTGACTGACCGTCTGGCTCTCGATCGGCAGCCCCGTGGTCGGCGAATAGGGCACGCCGATCCTGGCCCATAACAGGCGCATGTAGTCGTGGATTTCGGTCACCGTGCCGACGGTAGAGCGCGGATTGCGGCTGGTGGTCTTTTGCTCGATGGAGATCGCTGGCGACAGGCCCTCGATCAGATCGACGTCGGGTTTGCTCATCAGTTGCAGGAACTGCCGGGCATAGGCCGATAGGCTTTCGACATAGCGCCTCTGGCCTTCGGCATAGATGGTGTCAAAGGCCAGACTGCTCTTGCCCGACCCAGAAAGGCCGGTCAGGACTACCAGTTCTCCTCGAGGAATATCGACGCTGACGTTCTTCAGGTTGTGCTCTCGCGCACCCCGGACACGGATATATCGGCTCTGTTCAAACATCTGGATCGCTTAGCACAATCGACACCCCGCGCAGGTCATGCACGTGCAAAAATATTTGACGCGAGTCGGATGAAATGAAAAGAACATAGTGGGAACAGGGGGGGGTTGCCACGCTCGATGCCACAAATAGCGCCCGCAACTGAGGGGTGATACCTCGCCGCACCGGTATGCAATCCACCCAACGATTGGCATCGGCCATTGCTGGCAGCTAGATGAACCGGCCTCACCGCCCGATGATAAAGATCCTAACACAGCGTCGACTCATTGTCCCGGTTGCGGACTTGACTTGGGGTGGGCCCCTATATACGTGTCTGAATGCG
>JAYTXQ010000107.1:0-11066 GCA_043742825.1 Caulobacteraceae bacterium
TCAGGAAATGCGGCTCTTCGCCCCGCCGCTCAGCATGACGGAAACGTGCGACCAGGGCTTTACCATTCAGAACGATGCCTGCGTTGGCTGGGAACACCAGGTCGGGCAGGCCATCAACACCCGCGATCATGTGCACGTTGGCCCCGCTATCTTCCAGAGCGATGCGAAGAGCCGTTGAACCCGAGACAGCGGCGATGCGGTTTGAGGCTGGGTCAGCGCTCCACACGTCAGGCTGCATCCAGGGGTTGATCTGATAGGCGACATCATAGCGGTCAGCTTTAGTCATCATGAACAACGGCTGCGGGGTCATTTGGGGCACCTGACGTAACATCCGATGGGCTCGGACCAACACAGTCTCTCACCTGGAATGGTTAGCGAATAGCGGGCGAATGGGTTAAAAGTATCTATAAACTTGACGATAAGTCATACTCAGGTGGCAAAACGATAGGACCTGATATGGACGAGACCGACCGCAAGCTAATTTCCTTGCTACGCAGCGACGGGCGCACGCCGGCAGCAAGCTTGGCCAAGAGCTTGAAAATTTCGCGTGGCACAGTGCAAAACCGCATTGATCGGATGATCTCACGCGGCGACCTGGTCGGCTTCACGATCAAGGTCCGGGACGAAGCCGAGGCCGCGAGGGTTAGGGCGATCACCGCCATCGCGGTGGAGGGTGAACGCTCAGGGGCTGTTTTGCGGGCGCTGCGGGGTTTTCCTCAGGTAGAGGCCGTGCACATGACCAATGGCCGCTGGGATATGATCGCCGAACTGGTTACCGATAGCCTCGCCGGATTCAGCCAGGTGCTAGACAACATCCGTCTGATCGAAGGCATCTCGGCCACCGAGACCAGCCTGCTGCTGGCGACGCATCGGCTATAGCTGGCTCACCCCAGTATGCCCGGAAGATCAAGATCACTGGCCCTGGCGCAATTAATTGCCATCTCGTAGCCGGCGTCAGCATGGCGCATGACGCCGCTGGCGGGATCGTTCCAGAGCACCCGCTCGATCCGGCGCGCGGCGGCAGGGGTCCCGTCGGCGACAATGACCATGCCGGCATGTTGCGAAAACCCCATGCCGACCCCGCCACCGTGATGTAACGATACCCAGGTCGCGCCGCTTGCACAGTTGAGCAGAGCATTCAGCAGCGGCCAGTCGGAGACGGCATCGGAGCCGTCGCGCATGGCTTCGGTCTCACGGTTAGGTGAGGCGACCGACCCCGAGTCCAGATGGTCACGGCCAATGACGATAGGGGCGGAAAGCTCGCCGCGGGCGACCATCTCATTGAACGCCAGGCCCAGGCGGTGACGATCCCCAAGGCCCACCCAGCAGATGCGCGCTGGCAGGCCCTGAAACTTGATCTTGTCGCGGGCCATATCCAGCCAATGATGCAATTGCGCATTGTCCGGCAACAGGGCTTTCACCTTGGCGTCGGTGCGATAGATGTCCTCAGGGTCCCCAGATAGCGCTACCCATCTGAAGGGGCCAACGCCTCGACAAAACAGCGGGCGAATATAGGCTGGGACAAAACCTGGGAAATCGAAGGCATCTGCGACACCCTCTTCCTTAGCCATCTGACGGATATTGTTGCCGTAATCTACTGTTGGAATGCCGCGGTGATTAAAGTCCAGCATCGCCTGGACTTGGATGGCCATTGATGCCCGAGCCGCCGCTTCGACGCGCCCTGGATCGGACTGGCGAGCTTCAAGCCACTGCACCACAGTCCATCCGGCTGGAAGGTAGCCGTTGATGGGATCGTGCGCGGAGGTCTGATCGGTGACCACATCTGGTCGAATACCCCGGCGGACAAGCTCGGGAAATACCTCCGCCGCATTGCCAAGCAGGCCGACGGAGACCGGCTTTCGGTCCGCGCAGGATCGCTTGATGATGTTCAGAGCCTCGTCCAGATCCTGGCTCATCACATCCAGATAGCCTGTGCGAAGGCGCATATCGAGGCTGGAGGCCTGGCATTCCACGGCCAGGCACGAGGCCCCCGCCATGACGGCGGCCAGAGGTTGTGCTCCGCCCATGCCGCCAAGCCCACCGGTCAGAATCCAGCGTCCGCCGAGATCGCCGCCATAGTGCTGGCGGCCCATCTCGACGAAGGTCTCGTAGGTGCCCTGAACGATCCCCTGAGCGCCGATATAGATCCACGAACCGGCAGTCATCTGGCCGTACATGGCCAGGCCCTTGCGGTCGAGTTCGTTAAAATTCTCCCAGGTCGCCCAGCGGGGTACCAGGTTGGAATTGGCCAGCAGAACGCGCGGCGCATCAACATGGGTGCGAAACACGCCCACCGGTTTGCCAGATTGGATCAACAGGGTCTGGTCGTCGTCCAGGCGACGCAAGGCGGCAACGATCTGGTCAAAGCTCTCCCAGTTGCGCGCGGCGCGGCCGATGCCGCCGTAGACCACCAGTTCTTCGGGCCGTTCGGCAACGTCGGGATCGAGGTTGTTCATCAACATGCGTAAGGGCGCCTCGGTTAGCCAGCTTTTGGCTGTGAGAAGGGGCCCGCGCGGGCTGCGGATGACACGAGAATTGTCCAGTCGGATCATTGATAACCTCAGCGGTTGGTGGGTTCGGCAAAGGCGAGGCAGGCGCTCAACATGTCGCGCAATCGGATGCGCAGGGGCTCGGCGAGAGCCAGATCATAGGCGCTGGGCCAGTTGTCCGGGGTCGGGGCGGTGGCGGGCTCCGCCATGTAACCCCGGCAGGCCAGCTCCATCTGGACCGCGTGCACGCCCAGGTGCGGCGCGCCATAGTGACGGGTGGTCCACCCACCCTTGAACCGGCCATTGGTTACCCAAGACTGGCCGGAGGCGGCGCAAACGGCCTCGATAGCCTCGGTAAGGCGAGGCGCGCAGCTGGCACCGCTGTTAGTGCCGATATTGAATTGCGGCAGTTGGCCTTCGAACAGCCGCGGAATGCGGGATCGGATAGAGTGGGCCTCCCACAGAACGACCTGGTCGTGGCCGGCACGCAGGCGCGTGATCTCCGAGGTGAGTGCTGTGTGATAGGGGGCAAACCATTTTGTTCGGCGCACCTGAATCTCGGCCTCGTCAGGACCTTGACCAGCCAGATAGAGGGGCTCGCCATCAAAGCTGAAGTTCGGGCAAAGCTGCGTCGTTGCTGCACCGGGGTAGAGCGAGGCCCCGCTGGGGTCGCGATTGACGTCTATGACCGTGCGCGAGATGTCAGTGCACACCACCGTCGCCCCCAGATCCCCCGCAAAATCATAAAGTTGATCCACCCACCAGTCTGAATCCTTGCGCGCCAGCCAGGGCGAGACCAAACGGCTTTCAATTTCCGAAGGGATATCGGTACCCGTGTGCGGCAGGCTGACAATCAGCGGGGCCCCGCCGCGCCCTACGTTTATCCAGGTCGGCAGTCCGCTCATCAGAGTTGGTCCAACCTCGGCAGGCTGATCTCACCCACTGCCGCGACCAGACGTCCGCTGCGGACGAGTTCGGTGGCGGCCTGCATGTCTGGATGTAACAGGCGGTCGTCAGTGAGGGTTGGCACCTTGCTGCGGATCACTGTCCGCGCGGCCTCGAGAGAGACGCTCGATGTCAGGGGGCTGAGAAAATCACAGCCCTGGGCAGCCGCGACGGCTTCGATACCAATAATGACTGCGGCATTGTCGAGCATATCCATCAGCCGGCGCGCGGCGTGGGCGGCCATGGAAACATGGTCCTCCTGATTGGCCGAGGTTGGGATGGAGTCGATGCTGGCCGGCGTCGCCCTTTGCTTATTTTCCGAAACCAGGGCGGCGGCGGTCACCTGGGTCATCATCAGGCCGGAGTTGAGCCCTGGGCGGGGAGTGAGAAAAGCGGGCAGACCTGACAGGGTCGGGTCCATCAGCAGCGCTACACGGCGCTCTGAGATCGAGCCGATTTCGCAAATCGCAAGGGCGATAATGTCGGCGGCAAAGGCGACCGGCTGGGCATGGAAGTTGCCGCCGGAAAGGGCCTCGTCGGTGTCGCTGAAAATAAGTGGGTTGTCGGTAACCCCGTTGGCTTCGGTCAGCAGAGTTGTCGTGGCCTGGCGGAGGATGTCGAGTGCCGCCCCCATGACCTGGGGCTGGCAACGCAGGCAATAGGGGTCCTGGACCCGGCCGTCCCCAGTCTTGTGCGAGGCGCGGATGGGGGAGTTGGCCATCAAACCCCCAAGCGATGCAGCTGTTTCGATCTGGCCGGGTTGCCCCCTCAGAGCGTGAATGCGGGGGTCAAAAGGCGTGTCCGACCCCTTGGCGGCCTCGGTGGACAGGGCGCCGGTAATCAGAGCCGACTGGAACAGAACTTCCGTTTCAATAATGGCGGCCAGAGCGTAGGCGCAGGAAAACTGTGTCCCGTTGAGCAGGGCTAGCCCTTCTTTGGGTCCCAGGACCAGGGGCGCAATCCCTGCGCCGGCCAGTGCTTCTGCAGCCGGCAAACGTGAGCCGGCAACGAAGATTTCGCCCTCGCCAATCATGGCGGCGACCATATGGGCCAGGGGTGCCAGATCACCGGAGGCGCCGACTGAGCCTTGGCCCGGAACGACGGGGGTCAAGCCCTGTGCCAGCAGGTTCTCAAGGCATTGCAGAGTTGTTTCCCGTACGCCCGATGCGCCATGGCCAAGGCTCGCCAGCTTCAGGGCCATCATCAGCCGGACAATCGGGACAGGTGTCGGAGGGCCCGCCCCCACCGCATGCGAAAGGACGATATTGCGTTGCAGACGCTCCAGATCGTCAGCAGCGATGCTGACACTGGCAAGTTTGCCAAACCCGGTATTGATCCCGTAGACGGCCTTGCCAGAAGCCAGGATACGCTTCACTGCCTCAGCACTAGCCCGGACGGCAGGCAACGCGCCCGGATCTAAGCGCGCATTGGCGCCCCGGTAGATCTGTCGCCATTGCGCCAGTGTCACCTGGCCGGGGGTGAGAACAGCCTCGCTCATAGGCCCCTCCACACGCGGGCGTGCAGTGGGTTAAGGCCAATGTGGTAGACGAGTTCAGCTGGCTGTTCGATGTCCCAGATGGCCAGATCACACCACTTCCCAGCCTCCAAAGAACCGGTTTCACCCGCCAGGCCCAGGGCCAAAGCGGCATTGCGGGTCATTCCGGCGAGGCATTCCGCCACGGTCATGCCAAACAGGGTCGCCGCCATATTCATTGCTAAAAGCGGCGAGGTCAGAGGTGAGGACCCAGGGTTGCAATCAGTCGCCAGGGCCAAGGGTACACGGGCTTGGCGCAATTTTTCAATCGGTGGGCGCTGAGTTTCCCGGGTGAAATAGAACGCCCCTGGCAATAGCGTGGCGACGGTGCCGGTTTTTGACAGGGCTGCGATGCCCTGTGAATCCAGGTATTCGAGGTGGTCAGCTGAAAGGGCCCCAAACAGACAGGCCAGAGCGGTGCCATGCAGATTTGATAGCTGCTCTGCGTGGATTTTCACCGGCAGGCCCAGCTTTTGCGCCGCACTGAACACCCGGCGAACCTGAGACAGATTAAAGCCAATGCCTTCGCAGAAGGCGTCCACGGCATCGGCGAGGCCCGATTGCGCTACTGCCGGCAACATGGTCTCGCAGATATGGGTGATATAGGCCCCAGCGTCGGCGGCAAACTCAGGCGGCAGGGCGTGGGCTCCCAGAAACGTCGTTCTGACGGTAACCTGGCGCGCCGCCCCAAGCTGGCGGGCGACCCGCAGCTGTTTCAGTTCGTCCTCCAGCCTCAGGCCATAGCCGGACTTCACCTCCACGGTGGTCACGCCATGCGCGAGCATGGCATCGAGGCGCGGCAGAGTGGCACTGAGCAATTCGTCTTCGCTAGCCGCTCGCGTGGCCGCCATGGTAGCGAGGATCCCGCCGCCAGCGTGAGCAATCGCTTCATAGCTGGCACCGGCAAGGCGTTGTTCAAACTCTCCGGCGCGGTTCCCGGCCCACACCATGTGCGTGTGCGGATCGATGAGGCCCGGCGTGATCCACCGGCCGTCACAGAAAATCGTCTCTCTCGGTTCAAAAACTGGGGCGACCGAAGCTTCGCCAGCAAAGACAATGCGTCCGCCACAGCAGGCAATTACCCCATCCACGACGATGCCGAGCCCCTCTCGCCCCGGTGCCATCGTCACCAGACGCGCATCTCGCCAAAGCCGATCACAGAGCATTTGGATCCCGCCCTTTCTGTATTCGAGCTTGGCGACCACGGTGAATATGTCTAGACATAATCACATGTCAGCGGATGTAAAGCGAGGCGGCGGGTGATGCCGCTATGGTTCGAGGCGGCCCTGTTGACCAACGGGTGGGCGCGCGACGTTCGCATCGTCATGGCCGACGGTAAGATCGTAACGATTGAGGCTAATGTGCCTACGACACCCGGAGATGAACGCGGCTGTATTGCCCTGCCGGGACTGTGCAATCTGCATAGCCACGCATTTCAGCGTGGCATGGCGGGATTGGCGGAACGGCGAGGCCCGTCGGACGATGATTTCTGGACCTGGCGCGAAGTCATGTACCGATTTCTGGGTCGGATGACGACCGACGACGTTCAGGCGATCACGGCGCTGGCCTATGCCGAGATGCTGGAGACCGGATTCACCCGTGTTGGTGAGTTTCACTATCTGCACAATGA
Organism: Caulobacteraceae bacterium; assembly: GCA_043742825.1. Classification (GTDB taxonomy): domain Bacteria; phylum Pseudomonadota; class Alphaproteobacteria; order Caulobacterales; family Caulobacteraceae; genus Acaudatibacter. The sequence continues at coordinate 6,599 of JAYTXQ010000107.1, forward strand.
CGAGAATGGGCGAGCCTATGCCAATCCGGCGCAAATGGCTCAAGCTGTTGTTGAGGCTGCGAAACAAACGGGGATCGGCCTTACATTGCTGCCTGTCTTTTATGCCCATGGGGGATTTGGAGGCGCCCAGCCGGCAAGGGGGCAGGAACGGTTTATTTCCACGCCCGATAGCTTCGCCGATCTGCTTGACGCGTGTCGCACCCTCGTGCGCGAGCTGCCTGGGGCGATTGTCGGGGTGGCACCTCATAGTCTGCGCGCCGTGACACCTGAGGAACTGGCGCTGGTGGTTCGGATGGCAGCTGGTGGGCCGGTGCATATCCACGCCGCCGAACAGGTGCGGGAAGTCACCGATTGTGTCGCCTGGAGCGGCCAGAGGCCCGTGGAATGGCTACTGGATCATTCACCCGTCGGCGCAAATTGGTGCCTAATCCACGCAACGCATTTATGTGAAACTGAGATCAGTCGCCTGGCAGCTAGCGGGGCCATCGCAGGGCTCTGCCCGACGACTGAAGCCAATCTGGGTGACGGCACATTTTCGGCGGCGAAATACCTGGCGGCGGGCGGGGCGTTTGGCGTCGGCACGGATTCGAATGTGCTGATCGATGCAGCCTCAGAGCTGCGCGCCCTGGAATACAGCCAAAGACTCAATCGTCTGGGGCGCAATATACTGGCTAGCGAGATGCGACCTTCGGTTGGGGCAAGTCTGTTTTCAGGGGCGCTGGCCGGGGGGGGCCAAGCGCTTGGAACAGGGCCCAGCGAATTGAGGGAAGGTGCCTCGGCGGATATCGTAACTCTGAATGGGCGGCATCCATCTCTGGTCGGCCGGGAGGGTGACATCTGTATTGACAGCTGGATATTTGCCGCTCGTAACGGCATTGTTGACCGGGTCTGGCGGGCCGGGGAAAAAGTCGTCTCTGGTGGTCGTCACTTGGGTATGGATGAGATCCAAACGCGCTATCGAGAGAGTCTGAGCCGGCTGCTGGCGCGATGACAATCGCCCAGCGACATCGCCCCCTGCATGAAAAGATCACGGGGGATCTGGCACAGTCGATTCGTTCTGGGGCCTGGCCTCCGGGTTATCGCATCCCTTATGAATATGAACTGACCCAGAGCTACGGGTGCGCCCGTGCTACCGTAAACAAGGCGGTTATGGCTCTCGCCGCGCAAGGGCTGATTGAGCGGCGAAAACGCGCGGGCTCTTTTGTCGCGCCGGCCAAAGCGGAGTCAGCGGTGCTCCAGATCCCGGACATTCAGGCTTTGGTCGCGGCGCGGGGCCGGCTCTACCATTACGAACTTGAACGGCGAGGCCAGAGACGCGCAAATCTGCTCAATCCCGACGAGGCGCGATTGGGCGGTGGCGATGATATCCTGGAACTGGCCTGTCGACATTTTGCCGACGGCAAGGTGTTTGCCATCGAAGATCGAATCATTGACCTGGCAAATGCGCCTTCCGCCGCCCTGCAGGCATTTGACATCATTTCGCCAGGAGCGTGGTTGTTGCACGAGGTGGCCTGGACTGAGGCAGACCATCGCATCGGCGCCTTGGCCGCGGATGCTAAAATGGCCGCCAGACTAGGCGTGGCTCCCGGCTTAGCCTGCCTGAGCGTCGAGCGCTGGACTTGGCGCCTGGGCAAAGGGATCACCTATGTGCGGCAAGTGTTTCCAGGAGATGCCTATGCTTTGGTGGCACATTTTACGCCTTAGCTCGGCCGCGTCGGCTTCCCCGAGCTCAATCGTCCTCCCACCGCCAGTCTTCCAATAGCCTGCGGTCCCTATGCATTCGTTCGTGCAAAATAGTCACGATGCCCACTGTGCCGTCTTGCAGCAACTTCCAATAGATGAAGTGTTTCTGATATCGGTACATCCAGCCGGTGACACCATAATCCGCTGGGATTGGTCGCCAAGGAAACTCGTGCGCGGCAATCGCCTCAAACCGAGCGAACATGCCTCGCAGATATACTTGCGCTTGAACCTCACCCCAGGTGTCGCGCGGATAGACGTAGATGTCGTCCAGCCGGTGGCCGGCACCATCCGATATCCGGTAATCGGTCACGCCTGGGTGTTGCGCGCGATTACTGCGTTGGCGGTCAGGGGATGATATGTGCTGTCGGGTGCCGCGTACGCCTGGGTAAGCTCGGCTTTCAAGCGCTCAAAGGCCTCGGTGTCTGCCCGTTGTTTGTCCCTGCGGATCAGGTCGCGAACATATTCGCTGATATTCTCATAGGCCCCATCCAGACCAACATTCGTGGCGACAAAGGCGCTCAGGGCACCTGAGACGCGGACGTTGAGTGTCGTGGTGTTTGTTATGTTTCGCATCCATCATGAATTTCTGTCCAAATAATGTGCAATATTATGGACAAATGGAAGCTCAAGGCGCGGCCGCCGCCGCCTCGGCCAGCCGGGCCAGCGTGGTTTGATGGCTTGAACGGGTGATCTTATAGCCGAGTAACAGCAGCAATCCGAGCACATACAGGGCGATCACGGCAGGGGCGTAGACCATGGCAAAATGGCGGATGATCTCTGGAGCAACATGCCCTGGCTTGGCATTGGCGGGAAAGTGGACAAGGGTCAGTATGGTACTGGCCGCGAAAATGCCGACGCCTGACACCGCCTTGGCCACCAGGCTTGAGGCGGAAAAATACACCCCTTCCGAGCGGCGACCGGTTTTCAGTTCCCCATCCTCGACCACATCGGCGACCATCGAGGCGAGAACGGCTGAGCCCGATATGCCGAAGGCCGTAAAGATGATCGACTGGACGAAAATGATCTCGAACAGCAGGGCGGTATGGTTGGCAGGCAGGACCCCGGCCAGCCGCAAAAGCATCGGGGTGATGGCGACGCCGACCGAAACAGCCAGAAACATCATCGCCGCGGCCCGCTTTCCCATGCGCTTGCTGATCGCGTTCGTCGCCGTGAGCGCCAGAATTGGGGAGGCAAAGACCCCCATCACCAGAGTGGCTAGCTGGTCGGAGGTAAACTCCCAGTAAAACGTGATGATGTAGAGATCCATGGCTGCGGCCAGACCCATTCCCATAGAGATCGCCAGGCCACTGAGCGTGACGAACAGGAAGGGCCGGTTGGACCAGGCCCCGAGGATGTCGCGGGCCATGCCGACGAGGCCTAAGTGCCGTTGTTTGGGGACGCGAAAGCTCGGGATATGTCGTTGGGTCCCTACCGCCGAGACAATAATGGCCGTGAACATAATCATGGCGGCGAAGAGGCCATAGCGGGCGAAGCCCACCGGATTAGTCTGGCCCACCGCGTGGTGGGCATCGGGCACCAGCAGGAACTTGAAGGTGATCAGGTATAGCGTCAAGCCGCCGATCCAGGAAAAGAACAGGCGATAGGTTTGCAAGCTTGTCCGCTCATCATAATCCTGGGTCAACTCGGCCGAAAGCGCCGCACTGGGCACCTCATAAAAGGTGATAAAGGTGCGGATGATGATGGCGATGACGACGAGGTACCAGAACAGTTGCGTCGGCGACCCGTGCGGGGGATTCCATAACGCCAGATAGGAAAGTGCCACCGGCACAGCGGAGGCGTACATGAAGGGATGGCGCCGGCCCCAGCGGGATCGCCAGTTGTCGGATACCTGGCCGACAATGGGATCAAGCAGCGCATCCACTGCCATGGCAATCATAATCGCGGCACCGACGAGCGCCGGGCTCAGGCCAACGACCTGATTGTAGTAGAGCAGCAGCAGATAGCTGAACCCGTTGTTTTTGACCCCAAACGCGACGGACCCAAAACCATAGAAAAGCTTGGTGCTTAAATCGAGGCGTGGACGCGGTGGGTTGGTTTCTGCGGGGGTCAAACGGCTGCCTCCAATCACGTCGGCACCTTCGGCGACGACTTACTGCTGGCCATTAGCCCAGGTCGTATTGTCAGTCGAATGGCAACCCGTCTCCGGTCTGGCGCAACTCGTCCAAACCCAGATGTAAAAATGGCGGAACGGGTCCGTCGGCAGGGCGATGCTCGCGGATTGCCGCCTATCCCTTGGCGTACCGTGAGGTTTGGGCTGACAGCACCGTCGCCGCCAAATAAGATCACCGTCTAGGCAACGAGCCCAGTGACCAAGTCATCAACCCCCTGAGGGAGATATTATGAAATTCTTCAATTCGCTGGGGCCGAACCCGCACACCGTTCGCATGTTCGCCGCCGAGAAAGGTATCGTCCTGCCGCTGCATGAAGTGGACGTCATGGCCAGCGAACATCGCCAGCCGCCTTACAGCGCGCAGAATCCGATGATGCAGACGCCAGCGTTGGAGACGGACGAAGGCCAAATCATCGCAGAGATAACCGCCATCTGTGAATATTTGGAAGAACTTTCCCCCAATCCACCCCTGATTGGCTCTACGCCGGGAGAGCGGGCTGAGACTCGTATGTGGCTGCGCCGCCTCGACCTCAATATCCTGGAGGCACGCTCGCGCGCCGGCCGCGCGACAATGGGGCGTGACTTCTACATCGA
>JAYTXQ010000108.1:0-11388 GCA_043742825.1 Caulobacteraceae bacterium
AGGTTCTGCAGCGCGTCCTTAGACGAAATGTTCGCTGCCACAGCGATAGCCGCACCTGGATATTTGGTATTGATCGCCGCGGCGACCTCCGCACAGGGCCCCGCCTTTCGCGAAGAAACCACGACCTTGGCACCATGCTCGGCCAGGCGCTCAACAATGGCCTTGCCAATCCCCTTGGTTGAGCCGGTAACGATGGCAACCTTACCGGTGAGGTCGAACAATTCCATGTGGGGTTTCCTGTCGGGGCAAAACACGCAGTCCGCGCGCCCCACAATCGGGCGTGGGGACAGCGGGGTCAAGACGGCACGACAGGCACAATGGCGGATCGTCTCAGAATGCTAATGGTCTGCGGGCGCGTCTGACTGAATCGTTGCGTCCGGGCCGGTGGATGTCGTCAGTTTGTCGGCAATCTTACCGCCGCCTTGAACGGTCAATGCGCCCGCCAGGGCCCCTAATAAAATTAGCATGTAGTCGTGGTTCTCTTTTGGCACCACAGCAAATGCCATGACCAACGCGAGCGCCCCCATGATGAGCAAGGCAATCACAGCAAGTGCAGTCTGACTGCTGGGCAAATTGGACATATTGAACCTCCTGTTGTCGTTTGCAGTTGACACGTTCCGCTTCCTCCAGAAGCCCTACAGATCTCATCCTTGACTTAAACGTCTAGTTTCTCGTGCGAAAGATCGCAAGCCTGTCCCCCAATGCCGTGCTCCAAAATAATGGGAACAACCACCCGTTCATTTATTATCAAGTGAGGAACCCCGTCAACACATTGCCGCGTTTCTGACACGGCTGGATTTGATGTGACAGCCGTATTAAGCTGTTCGCTGCACCATCAATTTGCACGACGCATTGAGCCGAATATTGAGGGGGACTTGCGACTGTGAGTGTAACTTTCTCTGGCAAGTCGTAGAAGCGATCGTCTGCGGCCAGAGGTGGTGCTTATGGTGAACCTGTGAGTGATCCGAGCGATAGTAGCGGTTCGGCGGGTGCGCTGAGAAATCCACCCAGCCGCCGGCGGGTGATCCAGGCCGCCGCCCTTGGCGGGATTGCGGCGGGTGCCGTCGGTGTCAATCTATTGGCACCTGTGGTCATGCCGGAGACGCCCTGGTTCGGCACCAATGACGGTTTTTGGGCACGCGCGCTGCCCACCGCCGGCGCGCCGGTGACGAGTGATCTGGACGCCGATGTCGTCATCGTCGGCGGCGGTTTTCTGGGCCTGTCAGCCGCCTACTATCTGCGTCGCCGACTGCCTAAAGCTAGAGTCGTTCTGCTGGAGGCGGTTCGCTGTGGCAACGGGGCCTCCGGCCGCAACGGTGGGATGGTCCTGACCATGACCGAGAACCGATATATGGAGCCGAGCAGGGAGCCCGCAGTCGATCAAAGACTCTATGCCCTGACGGCGGCGAACATTAAGGCGATGCAAGCCCTGGCGCACAGCGTCGGCATTGACCCCGAACTCGAACAGAACGGTGCGCTGCACGTGTTCGATCAGCCAGAACTGTTCGCGGAAAAGCAGACCTATGCCAAAATGGCCCGCGACCAGGGGTTGCCGATCGAGTTCTGGGAGGCGGACCGTGTCGCCGCAACCATCGGCGCGCGCGGCTATGCGGGGGCGTTGTTTGACCCCAGTGGCGGCCAAGTGCACCCAGGCAAACTGGTCGCCGTCTGGCACGCAGCGGCTCTATGCGAGGGCGCGGAGATCTATGATGCAACGCCAGTTATTCGCATCGAGACCGGCCGGATCAACAGGATTTACACATCGGCCGGTCATGTCGTGCGCGCGCCAACTCTGGTGCTGGCAACAAATGCCTATAGCTCGAAACTTGGCTTTCTGCGTCAGGCCGTCGCGCCGATATTCGACAATGTTTGTATCACCCCGCCCCTGGATGACGCACGGTTCGCGCAGGCGGGTTGGAAGGCACTCATTCCCTTCGACGACAGCCGCACCGAGGTCTTCTACGCTGCTCGAACGCGAGACAATCGCATTCATTTTGGCGGCGGCCCGGTCGACTACGAGTTCAATAATGGCCTGCGTCCGCCGAGCAATATGCTGCAGCGTTATGCCGGCGTGCATCGGGAATTCGCCAGGCGATTTCCAGCCCTGGCGGACGTACCCTTCGAGAGCTGCTGGTGCGGCGCAGTCGATATGTCACTCGATTCAAGCCCCGCTGTTGGCCGCATGGGCGCGCATGGAAATATCTATTATGGGATCGGTTTCTCCGGCCATGGCGTCAATCTGACCTCGGTATTTGGGCGGATCATCGGCGATCTGATCGCCGGGGATCGCGACACGTGGAGCTGGCTGCCCTTCCTGGACCGGCTTCCGCCCTATGTGCCGAATGAACCGTTCCGTTGGATGGGCGTGCAGAGCACATTGGCTTTTCTATCATGACGGGTAGATGATCTAGAGAGACGGCGACCATGTCCTGTCCAACACCAGACGCGACAGCTTGCTAAAGATTCGTTCACCGCCCAGGAGCCAAGAAGCCAAGGCGCGGCTGGGGTGCGCGCGCAAAGCCGATTTTACTATTAGGCCAGCGCCGCATAGACGGCTTTTTGCCACATGGGTAGCGCGATGCGTGCGCCCATCCTTTGGCTTGCGCCCATATTGGCGATGGCTTCGGGGCCTAGCGGCATGGCGTTCTGGATCAGATAGATCATGATCATATCTTCCGCCGGATCAGCCTGCCACCAGGTGCCGTAAGCGCCTGGCCACCCATAGGCACCCTCGCTGCCGGCGCCCATCCAGGCGAATTGAACCGGGTCAATGATCATGGACAGACCCAGGCCAAAGCCCTGGCCCATCCAGAATGGCATGCCCATGAATGGGATTTCCCGTTGCGCGTCGGTCAGGCGATTGCTCGTCATCAGATCGACGGTCTCAGATTTTAGCAGGCGAACACCGTCCACCTCGCCGCCCCCCAGCATCATCCTGGAGAATTTCAGATAGTCATCGGCGGTGGAAATCAGGCCCCCGCCGCCGCCACAAAATACCGGCGGCACGTCACGCAGCGCAAAGCGCACCGGTTCAATTGCCGTCTCGTCCTTGTTCATCTGGTAAACGGCCGCCGCCCGGTCTCGCTTTTCCGGCGGGACATAGAAATCGCTATCGACCATCCCCAAAGGTTCAAATATCCGCTGCATCAAAAAATCGCGGAACCCTGCCCCGCCGATCCGCCCGACGATGAAACCCAGAACGTCCGTGGCGTGGCTGTAATGAAAACGTTCGCCCGGCTGATAGCTTAATGGCAGTGCGCTCAGGGCCGCCATCCAGGCATCAGTCGTCATTTCGCCATGGATCACATCCCCCAAGGCAGAGTGGTACGCACCCGCAATCGGCCCGACGGAGGTAAAGGCATAGGCTAGGCCCGAGCGATGGGTCATCAGATCTTCAATCGTGATATCCCGCGTAGCAACGATGGTGTCGTCCAACGCGCCATCCGCAGCGCGAAGAACTTTCATGTTAGCGAACTCGGGTGCCCATTTGGTGATCGGGTCGTCTAACGACAGCTTGCCCGCCTCCATCAGCATCATGGCCGCCGCAGTGGTGACCGGCTTGCTCATGGACATAATGCGAAACAGAGTGTCGCGGGCCATCGGCCTGCCAGCCTCGATATCGGCCAGGCCCTGAGTGGTGACCTGGGCCACCTCGCCACCGCGCCAGATCAGCGTCACGGCACCGGAGATGTCGCCAGAATCGATCACGCCTTGGATCACGTCCGGTGCTTTTGCCAGGGTTGCGGTGTTGAACGGGGTTTTGGTCATTTGATGTCTTTCCCTGCGTGACTTTTGACCACCTGCATAAGGTGGATTTTTGGCCCTGCCCAGGGGGACGCAGGTGATAATTGAATGCAACCGGCGAAAGTGCCACGAAGCTTTTCGGCGGGCTTGCTGCGGCAGGTAGAGCCTATCTTTTGGGCGGTCGCAAAGCTATTAAGATCGGTCAAACACTGAGGGTGAACCAAACTTGCAGCCAGCCGTCATCGCCGCCACCGGCCTCTATGTGCCGCCATACAGTGTCTCCAATGCTGAACTGGTGGTCGCTTTTAACGGCTACGTTGAGGCCTTCAATCATGATCATGCCGCCGGCATCGCCGCAGGTGATGTCATAGCGCTGACGACGTCATCGGCAGAGTTCATCGAAAAGGCGTCCGGGATCAAGGCTCGGTATGTGATGGATAAATCCGGCGTGATCGATCCGGGGCTGATGCGGCCCAACCTGCCGGAAAGGCCCAATGACCAGATCTCGATCCTGGCCGAGATCGCCGTCGCCGCCGCGCGTGACGCAATTGACCGCTGGGGCAAGCCGGTCAGCCAGATTGGTGCGGTAATCTGCGCCGCTTCGAATATGCAGCGCGCCTATCCGGCTATGGCCATTGAGGTGCAGCAGGCCCTAGGGATCGAAGGCTTTGGTTTCGATATGAACGTCGCCTGTTCGTCCGCCACCTTCGGCATCAAGACTGCGGCGGATTATGTCGCCGGCGGCGACGGCAAGGCTGTGCTGATGGTCAATCCGGAAATCACCTCCGGGCATCTGAATTTTCGTGATCGGGACAGCCATTTCATCTTTGGCGACGTGGCCACTGCCGTGATCGTTGAAGCCGCCGATCAAGCCACCGCTGGGTGGGATATCCTGGGTACCCGGTTGAAGACACAGTTCTCCAACAATATTCGCAACAACTTCGGCTTTCTCAACCGCGCCGCACCAGACGGCATAGGGGGAAGCGATAAACTGTTCGTCCAGGAGGGCCGCAAGGTCTTTCGTGAGGTGACCCCGATGGTTGCCGACATGATCATCCAGCATGCCAATGATCTGGACATCGATCCAACGGCCCTCAAGCGGTTGTGGTTGCACCAGGCCAACATCAATATGAACGTGATGATCGGCAAACGGGTTCTGGGCCGCGAGCCAACGGCGGAAGAAAACGTCATCATCCTGGACGAATTTGCCAACACCAGTTCCGCAGGGTCAATAATTGCCTTTCACCGCAAGAACGACGACTTCTTTGCCGGCGAGATCGGCCTGATCTGCTCGTTCGGGGCGGGCTATTCAGCCGGAACAGTGTTTGTGCGTAAGCGTTAGAGCATCCCGAGCAGGCGGCCCCGGATCAAGTCTTCGGCTTCGGCCATGATCCGATCGATCAGTTCCTTGACCGTGGGCACGTCGTGGATCAGACCGACGACCATACCGCAGGACCAGGCACCCGCATCCATTTCCCCGTTACGCATAACTTTGGGATAGACGCCCGAAACTTCGGCAATGATGTCTTCGAACTTAAGCGCTGCCCCCTGTGTGCGCTCCTTTTCCAACAGGCGTTCGACACCGGCATTGACCATGACGCGCTCTGTATTGCGCAGGGACCGCATGACCAGACGCGTATCCAGTTCTGAGGCCCCGACAATGGCCTGTTTGACGTTGTCATGGATCGGCGCTTCTTTGGTCGCCATAAAGCGGGTGCCCATGTTCATACCCTCAGCGCCCATAGCCAGCGACGCCACCAGCGAGCGTGCATCCGCCATTCCGCCGGAAGCCAGGAACGGCACCTTCAATTCCTCAGCCGCACGGGGCAGAAGGATCATATTGGGGACATCGTCTTCGCCGGGATGGCCGCCACACTCAAAGCCATCGACACTGACTGCGTCGCAACCGATGGCTTCGGCTTTCAGCGCATGACGAACCGAAGTGCATTTGTGCACGACGACGACCCCGGCATCTTTCAACGCCGGCAGCCATTTTTGCGGGTTGTTGCCTGCGGTCTCGACGACCTTTACGCCGCCATCAATGATGGCTTTGACATAACCAGGATAGTCTGGCGGGGTCACCGAAGGCAGGAATGTCAGATTGACGCCAAAAGGCTTGTCAGTCATTTCGCAACAGCGGGCGATTTCCTTGGCCAGGGCCTCGGGCGATGGCTGGGTCAAGGCGGTAATGATACCCATGCCCCCGGCATTGGAAACAGCCGAAGCCAATTCGGCAAGCCCGACGAAATGCATGCCCCCCTGCATAATCGGGTGTTCGATGCCGAAGAGTTCGGTGATGCGGGTCTTCATGCTGGCATTTCCTTATGATTTCGAGGGTTCGAATGTGCCTCAGAAATAGGCCCAGGCCGACACGCCCAACCCGACAGCCGTCAAAGCTAGAGACGCAAGCCAGGGCCAGCGCCGGCGCAAAATGATCGACAGGGTGGCGATGGCGATGGCCATGTGCAGCAGGGTCGAACCGATGGTCAGGCGACCATGGCGATGTTCATGGATTTCGGCCGCTTCACTTCTGGCATCACGGGCAGCCTCGAAACCCTTAGCTTCCTTCTGAATCTTTAGTTGATCGGCGGCGTTGCGAGCGGCCTCCTTGGCATAGGCCGCAGCCTTGGGCCCACCCTGGTCGGCGGCCAGAGTATAGATGTTCTTTTTCAGGCTTTTCGCCTGAAAGAAATTCCAGCTGTCGGTCGCTTTATTCTGTTCCAGGACCGCGTCGTTCTTGGTGACTATCGCTTTATCACCCTCAGTAGTCTCCAGACTGGCCCCGATTGCAGCGAGCACCGCCAGAATGGCAATCGTCAGGGTAACCTGCGAAATCAGCGAGTCGCCGCTGTGGGCCGCATGCTCTGCATGTTCAGCGTGCTCATGCGCCTCCAGCTCTTCGAGTGGTGAATCGCCCATGCCCTTTAACCTTCCCGGTTCAACGCTGCTTGCGCCGCTGCGAGGCGGGCTATGGGGACGCGGTAGGCTGAGCAACTGACATAATCCAGGCCCAGGGTCTCGCAAAACGTAATGGAAGCGGGGTCACCGCCATGTTCGCCGCAGATGCCAAGCTTGACCTGTGGACGCGCAGCGCGCGCGCGCTCGGTCGCCATCGAGATGAGCGCGCCGACGCCTTCCAGGTCGATGGAAACAAACGGATCCTTTTCGAAAATGCCTTTGTCGATATAAGCTCCGAGGAAGCGTCCGGAGTCATCGCGACTGATACCAAATGTCGTCTGGGTCAGGTCATTGGTGCCAAAGGAAAAGAATTCCGCACTCTTGGCCAGGGCACCGGCTGTCAGCGCTGCCCGCGGCAGCTCGATCATGGCACCTACCGTATATTCCACCCTGCACCCCTGTTCGGCCATGACCTGCGTGGCCACCCTGTCAGTCAGCGCGCGCAGAAAATCCATCTCCTCGGATTTGGAAACTAACGGGTGCATAATTTCGGGCTTGGGCGCGGGCTTGCCAGATACCGCAACCTCGCACGCCGCCTCGATAATCGCGCGCACCTGCATTTCGTAGATCTCCGGATAGGAGACCCCAAGCCGACAGCCGCGATGGCCGAGCATCGGGTTGGTCTCACGAAGCTCCTGAGCCCGGTGCAACAGTTTACGCGCATCCAGGCCCGTGGCGATGGCGACGGCAGCCAGGTCTTCCTCAGTATGCGGAAGAAATTCATGCAAGGGTGGATCAAGTAGGCGGAAGGTGACCGGATACCCCTCCATGATGTTAAACAACTGGACGAAATCACCCTTCTGCATCGGCCCGATCTTAGCCAGCGCAGCGCGCCGGCCAGCCTCATCGTCGGCCAGGATCATCTCGCGCACAGCGGCAATACGCGTATCGTCAAAGAACATATGCTCAGTGCGCACCAGGCCGATACCCTCAGCGCCAAATTGCCGGGCTGTGATTGCATCCAGGGGAGTCTCAGCATTGGCCCGCACCTTCAGACGGCGCATAGAATCTGCCCAGGTCATCAGCCGGCTGAAGTCTCCGGAAAGCTCTGGTTCGACCATGGCCACGGAGCCCAGTAGAATCTCGCCACTGCTGCCATCAACAGTGATGACGTCCCCAGCTTGCAGAATGCGGCCGCGCACGCGCACCTCGCCAGCCCGGGCGTCGATAACCATGTCTCCGACACCGCAGACGCAAGGGCGGCCCATGCCGCGGGCGACGACCGCCGCGTGACTGGTCATGCCGCCCCTGGCAGTGACAATGGCGCGCGCCGCATCCATGCCGCGAATATCCTCTGGCGAGGTCTCTTCTCGCAGCAGAATCACCGCCTGGCCAGCGGTGCCTTCCCGCTCGGCCGCTTCGGCGGTGAAGACGATCCGCCCAGTTGCCGCGCCCGGCGAGGCGGGCAGTCCCTTGGCGATAAGGTCGCGATAGGCGTTGGGATCAATGGTTGGGTGCAAGAGCTGATCCAGCGACGCCGGTTCGACCCGCAACACCGCCTCCTTTTGACTGATAACCCCTGCATCCGCCATTTCGACGGCGATTTTCAAGGCAGCCTTGGCCGTGCGTTTGCCGTTGCGAGTCTGCAGGATGAAAAGTTCACCGCGCTCGACGGTAAACTCAATGTCCTGCATGTCGCGATAGTGGCGCTCGAGGCTGCCGACAATTTCACCAAACCGCGCGAAAACCTCCGGCATGGCTTCTTGCATAGAGGCCCCCGCATCGCCCATGATCTCCCGCGCCGCTCGCGTCAGCGACTGGGGGGTGCGGATTCCGGCCACCACATCCTCACCCTGGGCATTGATCAGAAACTCGCCGTAGAGCACATTTTCGCCCGTGGACGGATTGCGGGTGAAAGCGACACCGGTGGCGCTGGTCTCGCCCATATTGCCAAAGACCATCGACTGCACATTGACAGCTGTGCCCCAGGCCTCGGGGATGTCGTGCATCTTACGATAGAACTTGGCACGGTCGTTCATCCAGCTGTCAAAAACCGCACCGATGGCTCCCCATAATTGTGCGATCGGGTCTTGGGGAAAAGGCTCCCCGCGCTGCTGCAAAACCAGCGCTTTGTACTCTTCAACAACCCCCCGCCAGTCCTCTGCCGACAGGGCCGTATCAACGCTTAGGCCCAGAGCATCCTTGCGATCATCCAAAATCTCTTCGAACAGATGATGGTCCAGGCCGAGAACTACGTTGGAATACATCTGGATAAAGCGGCGATAACTGTCGAGGGCGAACCGGTGGTCGCCGGCAAGCTCTGCCAGGCCTTTAACCGTTTGATCGTTCAGGCCCAGATTGAGCACGGTATCCATCATCCCAGGCATCGAGGCCCGGGCACCGGATCTGACCGAGACCAGCAGGGGATTGCTCGCATCGCCAAATCGCTTGCCAGTCAGGTGTTCAACGGTCGACAGGGCCGCCGAAACCTGGGCCTTGAGCGCCTCGGGATAGGTTTGTGCATTGGCATAGAAATAGTTGCAGGCTTCGGTGCTGATGGTGAATCCTGGCGGCACCGGCAGTCCCAGCGACGACATTTCTGCCAGGTTCGCCCCCTTGCCGCCCAACAGACTCTTCATCGCCGCCGAGCCATCGGCGGTCCCACCGCCAAAAGCGAAGACCCAGCGTATCACGTTCGGCACATCCGTCATGGCAAGGCCCTACCCGGAAACGAAGGAAAAGTCTGCGACCTGGCCCATGATCTGGCGCACCTGTTCCAGCAGGCGCAGGCGGTTGTCGCGCTCGTCCGCCAGTTTGGAATTGACCAGGACCTTGTCAAAAAAACTGTCTACCGGCCCTCGCAACCCGGCCAGGGCCGTAAGTGCGCCGGGAAAATCCTCTCGCGCAAGCGCCGCTGAAAGCTTGGGGCCGGCAACCTGCAAGGCATCAAACAGCGCCGATTCCGCCGCTGGGTGCGCAACACGACTTGGCGTGCCTGTGGGCAAGTCTGACTTTTTGGCTTCCGCCGCCAGGATGTTGCTTGCGCGACGATAGCCAGCCAACAGATTAGCCCCGTCCTCAGATCCGAGGAACCCTGCAAGGGCATCGATCCTGGCGACTACGCGCACCAGGTCATCGTCGCCGAGGGCAAAGACCGCATCGACCAGATCATGGCGACGGCCTTCATCCCGCAGCATGACTTTCAGGCGGTCACAGAAAAAGGCCATCAGGTCCTTTGCGACAGCGCTATCGGCGCCGGTCAGAGCAATCATGTCGCTTAACGAGAGTCGCTGGCCGTGCCCCAGGATCGTGCGGATGATTCCCAATGCCGCACGGCGCAGGGCAAAGGGGTCCCGTGACCCGGTAGGCTTTTCACCGATGGCAAAAAAGCTGGCCAGGGTGTCGAGCTTGTCGCCAAGCGCCACCGCCCTCGCCACGGCACCTTGAGGAATAAGGTCTGTCGGACCCTGCGGCCGATAGTGATCGCGAATAGCCGCTGCGACCTGGCCATCCAAGCCTTCGGCTTGGGCGTAATAGCCGCCCATGATGCCCTGAAGTTCGGGAAACTCTCTCACCATGTGGGTTACGAGGTCGGCCTTGGCTAGGCGGCCGGCCTGACGCGCCAGACCTGGGTCGGCATTCAGCATCGGGGCGAGTGCTGCGGCCAGGGCTTCGAGCCGCTCGACACGTTGCGCCATCGTGCCCAATTTCGCGTGAAACGTGACGCCCTTGAGCTTGTCGAGCCGGCTTTCCAATGTTGATTTGCGGTCTTCGTCCCAGAAAAAACGCGCGTCATTCAGCCTTGCCGACAACACCCGTGAATTACCTGCCGCAATCAGCGCGCCGCCATCGGCAGTTTCGATATTGGCCACGGTGACGAAGTGCGCTGCCAGGGCACCATCGGTATCCCGCACGGCAAAATAGCGTTGGTGGCTCCGCATCGAGGTGCGGATGACCTCTGGCGGCAGGTCCAGAAACGCGGCATCCATATCGCCCAGGATCGGCACGGGCCAGTCCGCCATGCCGGTCACTTCATCCAGAAGGCCCTCATCTGCGACCAGGGTCAGGCCCCGCGCGGCGCACAGCGCCTGTGCCCCGACCAAAATACGCTGCCGACGATCACCGGCATCCAGCATGGTGAAGCGATCCGCCAGCTTTTGCCTGTAGTCAGCCAGATCGCGGACGACGAAGGGTGCGGTATCGCCCATAAATCGGTGGCCTTCGCTGACATCTGATGCACCCAGGCCGTCGATCTCAAACGGCACGATGGCCCCATCGAACAGGCAGACTATGCGTTGCAGCGGCCTGACCCAGCGCAATGATCCGCTTCCCCAGGTCATCGACTTGGGCCAGGGAAAGGCGCGAACGATGGCCGGTACGATCTGGGCAATGATCTGCGCCGTCGGTCGGCCGGGTCGGACAATGCGGGCAAAGTTGAGGCCATCGCGCTGGAATACCTGACCCACGCCCGCCGACCGGAGGAAGCCCTGCATAGCGGCGTCCGGCGCACCGATCCTTGGACCTTTGCGCTCTTCAACCCGCTCTTCCTGGGTTGCCGGCAGGTCTTCAACAGCAAGCGTCAGACGCCTGAGCCCGGCAAAGGTATCAACCGCACCGAACTCTACCTCCGCCGCCGCGAACTGAGCCCGCGCCAGGCGTTCAAGGTCCCGCGCCGCGCCAGCCTGCATACGAGCGGGAATGTCTTCTGAGAACAGTTCGAGTAGCAGTTGCGGCATGATCAGATCA
>JAYTXQ010000109.1:0-7845 GCA_043742825.1 Caulobacteraceae bacterium
TTTTCTCCAAATTTACGCCATACAACGGTTTTGGTTTCGAGGTCGCACTTTAGATCATTTCGACATGGTCGAAGCCATTAGAGAAAACTCAAAGCATACAATTATTACAGGGTCGGGTGGCTCTGGAAAGAGCATGTTTACTCGATATCTATGGCTTTCATTATTTGTGCATAGCAATGGGAAGATTCCTCTATTTCTAGAACTTCGGAACACGAACTCTATCACTTCAGACAATATACTCGCCTATATCCGCAATAACATATCCCAAGGGTCGGCCTCTATGGGAGAAGACGATTACAATCGACACCTACGAAATGGAGATTTTGTTCTCATACTCGATGGTTTCGATGAGGTTTCACATCAGAGACGAGAATCTATTCAATCGCAAATTATGAATTTGGCGGAAAATTATCCTTCCGTAGATATCGTTGTTACAAGTCGACCGGATGTGCGATTCGAATCGTGGTCGATGTTTCATGTCGTAAAAATATTGCCTTTGACAAAAGCAGATGCCTTATCTTTGCTTAGAAGAATAGAATTCGAAGAAAATGCTAAAATGAGATTTGTCAAAAAATTGCAAAGTGAGGGTTTATTTGAGAAACATGAGACATTTCTTTCAAATCCTCTTCTCGCATCTATGATGTTACTTACGTTTTCGCATAATTTTGATATTCCCGACAAAATGCATTTATTTTACCAACAAGCTTTCGACGCGCTCTACGAGCGACATGATAGCTACAAGCCGGGTGGTTATAAAAGGGAATTTCATACTAAGACTAAAGAGGATGTCTTCAAAAGAATTTTATCGTATTTTTGCCTTTTATCATATTATGATCAAGTATTTTCTTTTGATAGGGAAACAGCGTTGTTGTATATTCGCAATGCGATAAAGATAGAAGGAGTTGATATCGGTCCCGGGGATTTCCTTCAAGATTTGTGCGAGGCAGTGTGCTTTCTCGTTGTAGACGGACTTGAATATATATTTTCGCACAGAAGCTTTCAGGAGTATTTCGCAGCCTATTGTATTTCGTATGTCACGACTAAGAAATTTGATGAATTAATCGGAGCGTTTTCGAAACGGCATAATGATCAAGTCGTGCTTCTAATTTCAGACATGAATCCTGAGTTGCTGCGTAGGCACTATATTCTGCCTAAATCGAGTGAGTACGAGGAACAGCTGCAGATTGGGCGGCGAAGCAAGTCTGTAGAGAAATTCTACCGTGCGTCAGGGACGCGGTTCCAATTGCGATTGGTTCCGCCAGAAGCGCGACCGCGGAGCAATAAGAAGGCGTTCAGGCTCGACGAAACGTTTGTCAGTTTGCACGGGGAAGGCGATATCAATGATTTTGTGTCATTGGTATGCCGGTTGTCCCCCGAGGGCTATCCTGATGATCCTATCCTAGCGGGGTCCGACGCAATAGCGTCCATGAAGGCGAGGGATGAGCGAGATAGCCGCGCGGTAAAAGGTATCCTGGCGTGGATGGGGGCTGCGCAGTCGCAATCGGTGGTCGTGTTTTCAGATGATCATGATTTCATATTCAAGATCACAGATGTCGCCATAGATGGGATCAAGTATAAAGGGGAGAGAATAGAAGGAACGAAAAATGAAAAACTCTCTTTAATATTTCGAGAATCTTACATGTACGAGTGGATTGCCAGGCGAATGAAGATGGTAGATACTTATGTAAGACAGCAGAGGAGCATAGACAAAAACGCGGCGTCGTCTATGGATATGTTCATAAACACACGGTAGGAAGAGTATGATGTTTAAGGTCTGACGGGTTTAATCCAACGATCAGTCATAGGAAAATGGGCGTCAACGCTGACTGTGATGGCAATGGCGGTGACGGTTTGCTGTTCTCGCCGATTTGGTCGCCGGGCGTGTTATCTGCGCCGGAGTCTTCGCTCCAGGAATGCCGCCGGTCAGTAGACCGGGATCGGCCAGATCAGGTTATACTCACACAACGGTCGCGACGGCGCGGATTTGGTAGCCGTCAAATTAGGCAAACTGGCCCTGGCGAGACTGTGATCCCAGTCCCACCAGAATGCATTTTCCTGGGGCGCCGATGTCTTTTTCACCGCTAGCCAGGGCCGCTAGGGAAACGTAGTTTAGTGGGGATGATGCGTTACTCGGCCTGGAATCTGTTGCGGGGAGGTTTGAGCGGTCACGCCAACTGGCCGCGCGCCTGGCGCGATCCGGTGGCGAAAGACCACTATGATTTTGTCATTATCGGCGGCGGCGGGCACGGACTGGCGACGGCCTATTATCTGGCCAAACATCACGGTGCGCGGTCGGTCGCCGTGCTGGAAAAGGGCTGGATCGGCGGGGGCAATACCGGGCGCAATACCACTATCGTGCGCTCGAACTATCGACAGCCGGCCTCGCAGGACCTGCTCGAGTTTTCGCTGAAACTCTGGGAGGGCCTGACCCAGGAACTGAACTATAACGTTATGTTCAGCCAGCGTGGGGCTCTGTTTCTGGGGCACTCTGATGCCGACATGGCCAGGCTGGCCGAACGCGGGGACTCTTTGCGCTGCAACGGGATCGACGCCGAACTTTTGAGCCGCGATCAGGTTCGGCGATGGGCTCCCAATCTGGATTTGACCTCAGGCGCGCGGTTTCCCATCCAGGGCGGCCTGGTTCAGCGACGGGGCGGCACGGCCCGGCACGACGCCGTGGTCTGGGGTTATGCCCGTGCGGCGGACGCCCTGGGCGTAGATATCCTGCAAAACTGTGAAGTTGTCGGCATGAACCTGCAAGGCGGACGCGTGGTATCGGTCGATACGACGAAAGGCACGATTGGCGCGGGCACGGTTGGCATTTGCGTTGCCGGCAACAGCGGCCATGTGGCGGGCCTAGCCAAGCTGAAGCTGCCCATCGAATCGCATCTGTTACAGGCTTTTGTGTCTGAGCCGGTGAAGCCGATGATCGATACGGTGATTATGTCACAATCGGTTCACTGTTACATCAGCCAGTCGGACAAGGGAGAAATCGTTCTGGGTGGCGATCCCGATCATTACCCGACCTATTCGCAGCGGGGCATGCCACTGCGCCTGGAGGAGGTCGCGGCTCAGGCGATTTCCCTGGTTCCGACCCTCTCACGCCTGCGTATGCTGAGGGCGTGGAGCGGGACGACGGATATGAGTTTTGATGGATCCCCGATTATCGGCGTGACACCGGTGAATGATCTGTTTCTCAATGGCGGCTGGTGTTACGGCGGCTTCAAAGCGACGCCAGGGTCGGGCTGGCTATTTGCCCATACCCTGGCCACGGGGACCCCGCATCGGATAAATGCACCGTTTAGTCTGGAGCGGTTCACGACCGGCGCGACCATCGACGAGGCCGGCGTCGGCCCCATGCCGCAGCATCGCTAAGAACATGCTGCTGATCACCTGTCCTCATTGTGGTCCCAGAGCTCAGGTGGAGTTTATCTATGAACGCACGCTCGATTCCATCGTGCCCCTGGACGCTGAACCTGGCGAGGCGATGAGCCGGCTCTACGCCCGAGAAAACCCGCGCGGGGTCTCAGAGGAGCTTTGGCGACACACCCACGGCTGCCGAGCTTGGCTGCTGATCGTTCGGCATCGGATCAGCCACGATATCACTTGCGTCTCGGCTTACCCGGAAAGTTCCTCATGATCAGGGGCGCGGAAACAATCACGTTCAGCTTCGACGGGCAGCAGATGCGCGGCGCAACTGGCGACACCCTGGCGGCGGCTCTGTTGGCCAATGGCGTGCGCCTTGTCGGTCGTAGTTTCAAATATCACCGGCCGCGCGGGATTTTCAGTGCCGGGGTCGAGGAGCCCAACGCCCTGGTCGAAGTCGGCGTCGGGGGTCGGTTCGAACCGAACACACGGGCCACGGATGTCTTTATCTATGAGGGCCTTGTGGCCTTCAGCCAAAATCGCTGGCCGAGCCTGAAGTTCGATCTGGGCGCGGTGAACCAGATGCTCGCGCCGCTGATACCGGCGGGTTTTTACTACAAGACCTTTCTGGGTCCGCCAAAGCTGTGGAAGTTTTACGAGCACTTCATCCGCCGCGCCGCCGGGCTGGGCAAGCCGCCGACTGTGCCGGAAGTTGATGCCTTCGAGCATCGCGCAGCCTTTTGCGACGTTCTGGTGGTGGGAGGCGGACCCGCTGGCCTCGAGGCCGCGGTGTCAGCGGCACGGGCTGGAGAGCGGGTGATTCTGGTGGAGCAGGATGCCCGGTTCGGCGGCACTCTGCTGCGTGATCGCGAACCGATTTGCGGCCAGGAGGCCGAAGCCTGGATCTCGGCAAGTCTGAAGGTCCTGAACGACAGCGAGGCCCGCGTTCTGAGCCGGACCACAGCTATCGGCTACCACGATCACAACCTGGTCACCCTCGCTCAGCACCTGGTGGAACCTGGACAGGTGCCGGCCTCGGGCACGGCAGCGCAAAGACTGTGGCGTGTGCGCGCGGGACGAGTGATTCTCGCGACCGGGGCCATAGAACGGCCCCTTGTCTTTGCCGGCAATGATCGCCCAGGGGTGATGCTGGCGAGTGCGGTGCGCACTTATGTCAATCGCTTCGGGGTTTTGCCGGGGCGTAATGTGGTCATAGCGACCGCACACGACGATGCTTACCGAACCGCCCTAGACCTCGCCGATGCAGGTGCCCGATCGGTAATGGTTCTGGACACCCGCCCGGCGTCGGCCGCCAAAGGGTCCATCGTGGAACTGGCCTTGGCAAGGCTGGAGGTGCATTTCGATGCCCAGGTCATCGCCACCCGAGGCCGCTCTGCCGGCCTGCGCCGGGTTGAAGCGCAGATTGGCGGTAAGCGCCGTGCGTTCGCTGCCGACCTGCTTGCGGTCTGTGGTGGCTTCACGCCCACGGTGCATTTGCATATGCAGGCCGGTGGGCAGTTGCTCTGGAGTGAGGACATCGGGGCCTTCGTTCCGGCGGCGGCGCGGCAGGCTCATATCAGTGTCGGCGCGGCGGCGGGCGAGGGCTTAGGCGTCGGCGCAGCCCTTTACCCGTCTGCCGGCGTGAATTTGAAACAGGCCTTTATCGACCAGCAGAACGATGTCACCGCCGCCGACCTGAAGTTGGCTTGGCGGGAGGGCTATCGCTCAATCGAACACCTCAAACGCTACACTACTGTCGGCATGGCCACCGACCAGGGTAAGACCAGTAACATCCTCGCGCTTGCGGCCCTGGCGCGGGCGGAAGGCAGGCCGATAGGCGATGTCGGCGTAACCACGTTCCGTCAACCTTATACGCCGGTGACCCTTGGGGCTCTGGCCGGCCCGGCCGTCGGAGCCCACGTCGCACCGACCCGGTGTCTGCTACTCCATGATTTGCATGCGGAACAGGCCCCGACCTGGCAGCCGTCGGGCTATTGGCAGAGGCCAGGGGTTTTTGCGCGACCTGCGGAAACTGTGGCTCAGGCCGCGATACGCGAGGCGCGGACGGTGCGAACGGCTGTTGGACTGACGGACGTCTCGACACTGGCCAAGTTCGAGATCGCCGGTCCGGATGCGGCGGCGTTGCTCGAGGTGGTCTGCGCAACCTCGGTACGGAAACTGAAAGTCGGCCGTGGTCGCTATACCTTCATGCTGCGCGAGGATGGCCTGGTTTTTGACGACGGAACGGTGTGGCGACTGGAAGAACAGCGTTTTCTGCTGACCAGCTCCACAGGGGGCGCAGACCGGATGGACGCGCATCTTGCTTACGCGCGCTGCGTGTTGGCGCCGAGCCTGAAAGCCGCCATCGCCAATGTTCAGGAGCACTGGGCCGCCCTGGCTCTGGCCGGACCCAAGGCTGCGGAAACGCTTGAAAGTCTGACGGGCGTCGCGCCGCCGGCCCATATGGCCGCAGCATCAGCGCAAATTGCTGGTGTGCCGGTGAGGGTTTTGGCTGCCAGCTACAGCGGCGAGCGGGCCTTCGAGATCTATGTTCAAAGTGGCCAAACCTCCCACCGGGTCTGGCAGGGACTGGCAACCGCTGTGCGCGATGCGAGTGGCTGCGCCTATGGCCTGGACGCCATGGACCTGTTGCGGATCGAAAAGGGCCATCTGGTCGTCGGGGCGGAGATCGATGGGCGACTGACGGCGCGGGATCTGGGGCTGGGAGGAATGCTGCGGCCGGGTTCCGGTTTTGTCGGGGCCTCGGGTCTTACCCGCAGCGCGCTGGATGATCCGAACCGCCTTGCCCTTGTCGGCCTGGAATCTTTGGGGGGTCCGATCCTCGAAGGGGCGATGTTAACGGCTAACAAATCAGGACTCCCGCAAGGCCACGTCACCTCAGCTGGCGTTCGGATTCTGGGCGAAGGTGCGGTCGCCCTCGGCCTGTTGCAGGCGGGCCGGGACCGTCTGGGCGAAACCCTGATGGCCAATTCGCCGACCCGTGGATGTCTCACCCAGGTCCGTGTCACCTCACCGGTGTTTTATGATCCACAAGGGCTAGCCTACCGTGGTTAAGACTGCAAATTTGCACAGGCTTGGCACCGGGACGCTTCTGCGGCTGGACCTCTGGGGCGATGTTCAGGCCTTTGCCAAAAGGTTTGAAGCGGCCTTCGGCTCCGGCCCGCCAGATGCCGGTCGCTGCCTTAACGTGACCGGCGGCCGGATAGTGCGAACCGAACCTCGCGTCTGGTGGCTGATGCAGCCAGTTGCCGAGATCATCGACCCCGATGGCCTTGTCGGCGAGGATGGCGCGGTGACAGATATTTCTGGCGGCTGGAGCCGGATCACCATCGACGATCCACAATGGCGCGACCGCCTGATGATCGGGGGTGTCTTTGACGCCGAAAGCCCGGCCTTCACCACCGATTGCACAGCGGGCACCCTCATCGAACATATCCCTGTGCGTCTGGATGTGGTCAGCGACACCTGCGTCGATGTCTATGTCGCCTCAAGCTATGCGCGATATTTTCTCGACATCTGGGCTGCCCACGACGTCTGAATTTAGTGACTGCCATCCTCGCAGGCTACGCCAATCAGGTGGCAGGTGCGCAAAACGGTTCAGGCGCAGTTTCGACAGGTCGGTGAACGAACAGGCACCATCCAAAACCAGATCGCGGATGGCGTGGCCCGAGGCTGGGGATAGACCAAAACCGACACTCGAAAGCGTAGCGACGGTGACGTTTTGTGGATCGATAAGCCGGTCAATGACCGGGCGGCCGTCAGGGGTATTTTCGACCACGCCGGCCCAACTGCGGATGACCCGCAAATGCGCCGCGCCTGGTAGCAACTCGGCGACGCGACGTGCCAGATTGCGCAGCAAGGGCGTCGAGGGCCGAGCCTTGGGGCCGGCTTCGTCGACATCGACCCACTCATGCGGGCCGCCGCCATAGACGAGATTGCCGCGCAGTGTCTGGCGCCCGTAGAGCCCATTGCCGTCCACGCCGCCAATAGCCATCAGCGGTGCCGGCTCGGTGACAATCATTTCGGCTCTGGCCGGGGCCAGAGGCAGCCGACAACCGATTTTTCCCAACAGTTGGTCGGTCTGCGGCCCTGCGGCGACGACCAGAGCGTCCAGACCAAAGCTCCCGCGCGGGGTGGTCACCTCGACGACGCGGCCCCCTTCGACGCGCAGGCCAGTGACAGGTGCGTTCTGCAAAATACGCCCGCCCAGGTCCTGCAACGCCCAGGCATAGGCCTGAACGGTGCGCTGCGGATTGGCGTGACCGCCAAAGTGAAATTGGATGCCGCCCAGCACATTATCGCCAGCCAGGGGCACGGCAGCCCTGATCTGGTTGGGGTCCAGGTCGCTGACCCGACGCCCGACGCTGCGCGCACGCGTCGCCATAGCGTGGTATTCCTCGAGATGCTCGGGGTTAGTGGCGAAGATGATGCGCTCGGGACGAAACTCGGTCGCATAGC
>JAYTXQ010000110.1:0-18542 GCA_043742825.1 Caulobacteraceae bacterium
CAGCATAACGGCTGCCGCGCCGCCGAGGCCGAGCAACACGGCTCTGGCGAAATTCCTGTTGAATTTCATAGCTACCTCTGAATTCCAAGTATCGCGTGACTAAGAATTTAGCTTCGCTTCTTTGCATAGAATATTGACCGAGTCAAACTAAAAATCCGTGACTTCAGATGATTGCGGCTGAGTTAAAAACCGCAGAACATCTAGACTTTCGGCGAGTGTCTGGGGAGTCATTCACCCTGACTTTTGAGAAAATCGGGCGGGTTGTCAAAAGATCAACCCTGCAGTTGCTGAACCAATGGCCCTGGCGTCTATTCCTCCCGGGGCAGGATGATTTCAGGCGGAATCGCCCAGCACGGAGGTCCGAGGTTGGTCATCCCGTCGGCGCCACCTCGCCCTCCCGGGTCGACACCAGCTTGCGCGGCACCATCCACAGAACGACTGGCAGGATCAGGACATAGACCGCCGTGGTCACCCAGACACAGACCACGAAGCCCCCATGGTGTTCATAAAGATCGGTGCCCCATAGATCGCCGAAGCGGGCGGCAATCCAATAGGCGGCTGTGACCAGGCCGAACATCGAGGCCTGCAAGCCCTTTGGACAGGAACGGATGATCAGATCCCAATAGGCGGCGCTGCAAACCCCGCCCATCAATCCCAGGGGGGCGGCGGCGATGAGGACGGTCTGCGGCGAATGCACCCAAAGCAACGGCACCATCTGCGGCGCGCCGACAACAGTCCCCCAGATCAGCAGGGTCCGCAGGGTGAACCGCGAACACAGCCATCCGTAGAGGAGGAATGTAGGGATGAAGGCGGCGACAAAGATGGCATTATAATCGCCCCACACCGCGTCGCTGGCGTGCAGCGTGTTGGAAATATAATACTGCAACACCGTCTGCGTCCCCGGCGCGAAGTCCCACAGGAACCAGATCAGCAGCGCCGGATAGATCGGCCAGTGGCGCACCAGTCGCTTCAGGTCACTTAGTGGCGTGACGGACGCCTCACGCTCATCCTTCAGGGTGTCAAAGACCGCACGGGGCTTGAGCATGCCATAGAGTGCTACGGCGAGCATGATGCCGGCGCCAACCAGGAACAGGATCCTGGCCGCCAGATCGGCGCGTTCGCCTTCGAGAACCTGACTGAGCGCGCCACCGATCAGAAACGAGACCATGAAAGGCAGCGATTCGACAATGTTCCACACCGTGCTGACTCGGCCGGACATCACCTGTTGTTGCGCCAGGGCATACAGCATGCCGGCCTTGGCGCTATCGACGAGCAGGAAAGAACAGGTAGCGATGATCACCCCCGCCAGGATGGTGACATAACTGGCCGGCGTGAAAGCCATGAGGACAAAGATCAGCGCAGTTGAAACGCCAAACACCATCAGAAAGCCCCGGTCGCGGCGGCCGATCGGATTGAGCCGGTCACGGGTAAAGCCGAAAATCACTGAAACATAGAGGGGTATCGCCGAGAGCAGGCGAAAGCCCGCCAGTTCGTGGGCGCTCAGATGCAGGCGATTTTTCAGGAAGAACTGGATCGGTACGTCGAGCAGCGCGCCCCAGGGCCGGCCGAAACTGACGATGAACAGCAGGCCGCTGGCGTAGGTCAGGATCATAGCGCGATCCGGGCCCGAAGCCTGGGCCGGCATTGACGGAGCGCCGATGTCCTCGGCTGCGACAATCTCAGACGTCATACCGTAGTCTCCAAGCCAAGTTGTCCATCCCGTGTAGCGATTAGACCTCGCGGAATCAGCAACAAAACCGGCAAAATGAGCGCGTAGACCGCCGTCGTCACCAGGGCGCAGACGATAAAGCCCCCGTGGTGATCGTAAAGGTCAGTGCCCCATAGATCGCCGAAGCGCACGGAGATCCACAAAGCGGCGGTTGAGAGGCCCAGCATGGCCCCCTGCAAGGCTGGCGGACAGGAGCGGATGATCAGATCGGTATAGGATGCTGTGGCCATTCCTCCCATCAGTCCGATGGGCGCTGCGACCATCAGGGCACCGCTCGCCGAGTGAATGAGGATCAGCGGCATCATTTGCGGCACGGCGAAAATCGTTCCCCCCCATAACAGCCAGCGCAAGGCTACCCTCTGGCAGAGATAACCGAACAATAGATAGGTCGGCACAAAAGCGGCGTAATAGATGGCGTTAAAATCTCCCCAGATCGCATCACTGGCGTGCAAGGTGTCGGAGAGATAAACCTGCAGAACGGTCTGCGTGCCCGGAGAGAACTGCCACAGGAACCAAATCAGCAGAGCCGGATATATCGGCCAGTGCCGGGACAGTCGCCGAAGGTCGGACAATAGCGGCGTTGTCCGAGCAGGTACTGCGACCAGTCGGTCGAAGAGAAACCTCGGCCGCCAAAGCCCGAAGATCGCGACCAGAGCCATCATTCCGCCGCCGACCAGAAACAGAATCCTCGCTGCCGTCTGGGCTGAGCGTCCTTCGAGCAGTTCACTTAAATGCCCTCCAGCCAGATAGGTTGTGACCAGGGGTACGGCGAGGACGATATTCCATACCGAGCTGACCCGCCCTGACATCACATGTTGATTGGCCACCATCGACATCAGACCGCGCATGGCGCTGGCTGCCATCAGGAAGGCGCAGTTGATGGCCAGGACACCTAGCATCAAGCTGATCAGGGAAACCGGAATAAAAGCCATGATCGCATAAGCGACACCCGTCAGGCCGCCAAAGAGGAAGATGAATCCGCGATCGCGCATGCCCAAGGGGTTGAAGCGATCCCGCACCAGCCCAAAGGCCAAAGCCAGATAGCTGGGCACGGCTGCCAATAGCCGAAAGGTCGCAATCCCATTGGCCGAAAGATGCAGCTTGTTCTTCAGAAAAAACACGACCGGCACGTCGATCAGCCCGTTATATGGCGCGCCAAACTCGACCAGTAACACCAGCAGGCCGCAATAGATGAGGATCCACGCCCGTTCGGGTGGGCTGAGCGGCGTAACCGCGCTCATTGCCTCCACTGTCACCCCGGTCATGATATCGCCCCCCGCTTTTCCCTGGTCCGACCTTGCCGCCTGCCGCGCGGCCCCGCAATCCTCTTGTTGAGCTTGCCACCAACGTGCTCAATGAGACCTCCACTCTAAGAATGAAAGACTAGGTTATGAGCTACACAGACGCCGCCGCCCTAGGCTTTTCGCCCGCACGCCTCAAACGCCTCGATGGCTTCATTCAGTCTCGCTACATCGACAGCGGCAAGCTGCCCGGCGCGGTGACTATGATCGCCAGGCGCGGCGAGGTGGCGCATCTTTCTGTCCTGGGCTCGGCTGATGTGGCGCGGGGGATAGCTCTGCGGGAGAACGCGATTTTTCGCATCTATTCGATGAGCAAACCCCTGACCAGCGTGGCCTTCATGATGCTGGTCGAAGAGGGTCTGGTGGCCCTGGACGATCCGGTGGCAAAGTTCATCCCAGCCTGGAAGGATCTGGGCGTGTTTGTCGCTGGCGTCCCGCCGCTCTTCCAGACCCGTCGCCCGGATCGGCCGATGCAGATCGTCGATCTACTGCGCCATACCTCCGGCCTGACCTACGGCTTTCAGAATCGCACCAATGTCGATGCCGGTTACCGCAAGGCTGGCGTCGGCCTGCTCGAAAAATCTGTCGATCTGGAGACGATGATCACCACACTGGCCAAGTTGCCGCTAGAGTTCTCGCCCGGCGAGGCCTGGAACTATTCGGTGGCCACCGACGTGCTGGGCTATCTGATCCAGGTCATCTCCGGCATGCCGTTCGCGACGTTTTTGCACGAGCGCCTGATCGGCCCCCTCGGCATGGGCGATACCGGCTTTCAGGTCCCGTCAGACAAGGCCGCGCGCCTCCCGGCCTGTTACACCCCTGGACCGAACGGAGAGCTCGTGCTGCAGGACGACCCGGCGACCAGTCCCTATCTCGCACCGCCGGTGCTCTATTCGGGCGGCGGCGGTCTGGTTTCAACTGCGGCGGACTATAACCGTTTCTGCCAGATGCTGGTGCGCGGCGGCAGCCTGGACGGGGAACGATACCTCAGCCGCAAAACACTGGACCTGATGACCGCTAATCACCTGCCGGGGGGAAAAGATCTGACCCAATTGTCCCGGTCGCTGTTCAGCGAGGCGACCAATGCCGGTATCGGTTTTGGCTTGGGCTTCGCAGTCAACCTGAACCCTGCCGCGACCCTGGTCCCCCGCAGCGTCGGCGAACACTATTGGGGCGGGGCGGCCAGCACGGCGTTTTGGGTTGATCCCGCTGAAGACCTGACCGTCGTCTTCATGACCCAGCTCATCCCTTCCAGCACCTACCCGATCCGCCGCGAACTGCGCACCCTCGTCTACGGAGCGCTTGACGACTGAGCGAGCTCAGGTTTTCTCCGCAGATGACGCAGATTAAAACGGATGTCGGTTATATCCTGCGCCGCAGGCCATAAATTCCAGCCATTCAATTTGATCGGCTTCACCCGCCAATCCCGAAAGGCATCTGCCTAAATCTGCGTCATCTGCGGAAAGCCTTAGAGTGTTTCGAGGAATCGCACTGGTTCGCCTAGGCTGGGGGCAACCAATTCGCCCTCTTGCATTACCAGTTTGCCGCGGATGACGGTCGCCATGGGCCAACCCTGGGCTTCGAAGCCCTCGAAGGGCGTCCAGTCACAGCGGGCGGCCGTATCGCCGGCAGTGATTGTGCGGCGGGCGTTCAGGTCCACCAGGGTCAAGTCGGCATCATAGCCCTCAGCGACGCGGCCTTTATCTGCCAGGCCGAAAACGCGTTGTACGCCGTGGCTGGTCAGGTCAACGAAACGCTCCAGGGTCAGGCGGCCCTGGGCCACATGAGTGAGCATGACCGGGACCAGGGTCTGCACCCCCGGCATACCCGAGGGCGAGGCCGGATACGGGCGGGCTTTTTCCTCGGCCGTATGGGGGGCGTGGTCAGAGCCGAGAACGTCGGCAACACCCATCTCAATCCCCCGCCACAGGGCGTTCTGGTGCGCAACCTCGCGGATCGGCGGGTTCATCTGGGCATAGCCCTTCAGCCGTTCGTAGGCGTCCGGCGCGGTCAGAGTCAGATGCTGCGGGGTGAGCTCGACACTGGCGACATCCTTATGATCGGCCAGAAAGGCGATCTCCTCGGCGGTGGTGACATGCAGGACGTGGATGCGCTTGCCCAGAGCCTTGGCCAGGCCGACCAGGCGCCGCGTGGACATAATGGCGGAGGTAGCGTCGCGCACCTCCGGGTGGCTGGTCCAATCCCCTGTCCGGGCCAGAGGCCGGCGCTCTGCCAGTCGGTATTCATCCTCGGAGTGAAAGGTGCCCCGGCGATTGATGTTGCGCAGCACTGCGGCAACGCCTTCATCATCGGCCACCAGCAGGGTACCGGTAGAAGCCCCCATGAACACCTTGATCCCGCAACAGCCGGGCAGGCGCTCGAGGTCGCCCAGGAACTGCGCATTTTCATGCGTCCCGCCCATGTAAAATGCGTGGTCACAGTGCATGCGGTTCCTGGCCCGCGCTAGCTTGTCGAGCAGGGCCTCGGCGTCGGTGGTCGTTGGCTCGGTATTTGGCATTTCAAAGACGGCGGTGACGCCGCCCAGGACCGCCCCGCGCGAGCCGCTCTCCAAATCCTCTTTCCATTCCAGCCCAGGTTCGCGGAAATGCACCTGGCTGTCGATGACACCCGGCAGGACACACAGGCCACGCGCTTCGATCACCTGCGCCGCCGACGCCTGACCCAGGTCGCCGACAAAGGCGATCTTGCCGCCGCGCACGCCGATATCTGCCAGGCCCCGGCCCGCATGATTAACCAGCTCGCCACCACGAACGATCAGGTCATAGGTTTTTGCCATCGGGGCCCTCCGTATCGGCAATCAAGTCGCTCGCTGCTCCAAACACACGCTTCGTCGAGAGGTCCAGCATATGGCAGACAGCATGGTTCAAATGTGGATCGGCCTTGCGGATATCAGCAAATTCCCGCGGGCCCCTCACGGCGCATGCATCCGCCCCCCAAGGGCCATAGAGGCTCTCATCGGAAGGGCCAAACAGGCCAAGCGTTGGCACGCCAGCGGCGGCTGCGATGTGCATCACGCCAGAGTCATTGCCGATGAACAGGCGAGCGCGCTTGAGGCAGGCATAAACCACTAACAAATCTTCCCGGCCGACCAGATCAATGCGCCGTGTACGCGAGACCGTGGCCTTGACCGGTTCGCCGGCAGCCCGGTCATCCAAAGACCCGACAACCATGACCCGCCCGCCCGCCAGTGGGCCATCGGGCGCCAAAAGATCACGGGCGAGGCTGGCAAAACGCTCCGCGGGCCAGGTCTTGCCGATCCAGTTGGCGGCGGGGGCCATGGCCAGTATCGGCCCTTCACCTGCGGTCAGGGCTTCCGCACGCGCCTCGATCTCCTCGCTGGTATAAAGAAACGGAGACGGCGGGGCATCTTCGAGCTTCAACAGGCGCGCCGCTTCGATGACCTTGTTAGCGGCCACGCCCCCTTTGCGATGCACGGCACGTTTGGATCGGCGCAGCAGACCCGAAATGCCCGATCCGCGCAGATCGACGATCAGACCCCAGTGTTTCGAACGCACACGATTCCACAACGCCAGCCAGTGCAGGCCCAGGGGCCGCTTTTCCATGATGATGATCTGGTCCAGCCCCGGAACTTGCCTGAACAGCGGCGCGGTCAAAGCGCTGGCCGCAATCGTGAACCGCGCGCCCGGCACCTTGTCCACCAGCGAGCGCACCAGCCCAGAGGCCAGCACGGCATCGCCCAGGCGGCTGGGCGCAATATACAGAATCGGGAAGCGTTTGACCAACATTCACCTTTGTCTATAGGGCCCCTGCCTCCAGAGCGCACGTCGCCAAAGTGGAAACCGGTTTAGCGGTCACGTGCACTCCAGCTTTAGCTTTCTAGAGCAAGTTATCGGCATTTAGATAGTTTCATCTGAACGCCGTTTGCTCTAGCGCCCAAGCGCGCGGTTTGCCACATAGAGCTTATGACAAGCCTACCGAATCTGACCGTTCTGAGGAGCCGGGCGATTATTACCGTGGGCGGGGCTGATTGGCGGGGGTTTTTGCAAGGCCTTTTGACCCAGGATGTCGAAGCGATACAGCCCGGAGAGGCGCGCTTCGCGGGCCTGCTGACGCCGCAGGGCCGGTTGATTTATGATCTCTTCGTCATCGGCACAGATGCAGGTTGTCTGATTGATTGCGCCACTGAGCACCGTGATGCCCTGATAGGGCGTCTGAGCCTCTACCGCCTTCGCGCTAAGGTCGAGATTACACCCAGCGATATGGCCGTCCAAGCTCTCTGGCACACAGCGACCCCGGCAGGCTGGTGTGTCGATCCGCGGCTCGAAACGCTCGGCGCACGCGGCTATGGCGCGCCTACGCCTGTCGATGTCACCAGTTGCGACGAGACCGCCTACGAGGCGTACCGCTTCGCCCAGGGCGTCCCCAGCCCCGACGACTGGGGCGTGGAAAAGACCTATCCTATCGAAGCCAATTTCGACCTGCTGAACGGCATCGATTTTAGGAAAGGCTGTTTCGTCGGTCAGGAAACTACCTCGCGAATGAAACGCCGCGGCATCATCAAGACCCGTATGGTCCCCGTCGCTTTCGATGGACCGGCCCCAGAAGCCGGTGCAGAGCTGCTGGCGGGAACCCTGCGCGCCGGCGAAGTCCTATCCGCAGGTCAAGGCGGTGCCATGGCCAGCTTGCGCCTTGATCGCCTTGGGTCGGGGCCCTTGACTCTGGTCGATGGCCGGGAGTGGCATCCGATGTGGCCAGCGTGGCTGGAGCGACAGGGTGACGACGCGAGCTCGAACTAACAGGTAATCGAGTGCGGCATCACCGAAACTAAACGGCCAAAGCTCGGGTCACGGAATCCGGATCGTTGGCGATCACGCGCAGAAGCACACGAGCAGGACCTGTCGGGCGTCGGTGACCCTGTTCATAATTGCGGATGGTTTCCACCGAGAAGCCAAAGCGGGCCGCAAACTGTTGCTGGCTTAGGCCGAGGTTCTGACGGACCGCCCGAACATCGTCAGGCGCTGGAGTCGGAACCACGCGCCGGGCGCGAGCGAGCTCATCGGCTGTAAAAAAGAGCGCTGTGTCCGGATCAACGGCGATCTGGGCGTCAGTCACATTTTCCAGCGCGGCCCAACCCACCCTGGACAGATCAACTTCAGTCCGGGTACGTCGCACGATAGACATTGCGTTTCTTTCTGCCGGCCAGCCGCACACTGATGATCCGGCGCGCATCCAGTCTGTCGGTATAGATGCAGACAAGGCACAGGTTTCGTACACATCCGACTGCCTTGATGCGGACCTCACCGTATTCACGCCAGCTATCGATCTCCTCCAGAGTTGGTCCGCCAAACAACACAACAGCCAAGTCGAACGGCAGATGCCGGTCGATCAGGTTGCGACGGCTTTTAGCACCGTCCCACTCAAAGATCATGGAGGTCTATAGGCCATTGACGGACATGGGTCAATGACGGATGTGGACCATCCTCACCACAACCGTTCAACGGCGAAGGCGTCGAACACGCGTTCGTTGGAGACCAGGGTCAGACCGTCGCACTGGGCTTGCGCGATCAGGAGGCGATCAAAGGGGTCTTTGTGCGTGATCATCAGGCCGCCGGCGAGGTGGGCGTGGCGAACACTGATCGGCAGGGGCTCAAAGCCTTGGGCGGCAATGATCTTCGCGAAGTCTCTGGCCAGAAGCTCTGCCTGTGCCAGCTTGCCCAAACGGTATTTGGTGGCGACTTCCATGGCGCTGACCGCACTGACCAGGACCTCATTGGCCGCATCGGCGATGGCCGCCCCGGCAGCTTCGCCAAGCGCCGGATCGTCGGCAAGCCACCAGATGAGCGCGTGGGTATCGAGCAGCAGCCTCACGCTTCGCCCCAGGCCGCCAGTTCCTCCGCCGGCAAGGCCTCAAAAAAGGCCGCATCAATGGCGATCTGGCCGGCTAGCGCGCCGCGCTTGCGCGTTGAGGGTGCGACGAGGGGCACAATACGGGCCACCGGCGTCGCGCCGCGGGTGATGACCACGTCTTCGCCGGCCAGGACCTGAGCAACGAGTTTCGAAAGGTTCGTCTTGGCTTGGTGCATAGTCACTGTCGGCATGGCACAACTCCTTTAGCTAGAATTTTAGCTAAAGGAGCCGGATCTGGCAACTGCTGACTGGCGGATTGTTGAGCTAGGGGTAAGTTGGACTTTGCCCCTAATCCCGCCCTGACTGCCCCAATGCTTCTTTCGATCGCGCAGGAGACAATAACTTACAGTGATCGTTTGCGGCTCCCGGCAGTCGACATATCCCGCTGACATATCCCACCTCTATTCCTAGGCTACGGACGTTTTGGAGACTGATCGTGACCCGGACAACCCTCTTCCAATCCAACCGATCTCAGGCTGTCCGCCTGGGTAAGGATGTCGCTTTTCCCGAGGGGGTCAGAGAGGTGGCTGTGCTGCGCGACGGCAAGCGCCGGGTGATCGTCCCGGCCAATGCCGTCTGGGATGATTTTTTTGATGCGCCGGGCATTGACCTGGCACCGCGCGAGCAACCCCAGGCACAGACGCGCGACAACTTCTGATGCTGCGGTATATGCTAGACACCAACCTGTGCATTCGCGTGCTCAGAGATCGGCCGGCTGGGTTAAGGCACCGCTTCAACGCGGACAGCAACGACCTGTGTATCTCTACGATTGTCCTCACCGAATTGCTCGTTGCCGTGGAAAAATCGGTGCGTCCCGAGCACAATCGCCATGGGGTCGAAAACTTTGCCGCTCGCCTCGAGGTCTTGGCGTTCGACGCCGCGGCAGCCGCTCATGCAGCGGAGATCAGAGCCTGGCTGGAACAGCGCGGCCAGGGCATCGGCGGCTATGACGTGCTGATTGCCGGCCACGCCCGAAGTCGCGGCTTAGTCGTCGTCACCGGTAACCTATCTGAATTCAATCGGGTCCAGGGCCTCAGGAGCGAGGACTGGGGCGGGCAGGCCTGAACGGTACGGAGATTTATCCTTCCAGAGTGACAGCCTGGACGCTACGCAGCGGTACAATTCGTTTCGCTGCTCACCGTGGCGGCTCACCCCCCATCCCCCCACGGGTTGATCACGGCCTGTCCGCAATCGCCGAAGTGGCGCAGGTTGCGGGTGGCGATGGTGGCGTGCCGGGCTATGGCGATGCCAGCGATCTGGGTGTCGCGGAAATCGACCGTCTGGCCCTCGCCGTCGCGCCTGGCAGCCAGCTCAGCCGCAGCGACGGCGGCGGGGCTGTCGAAATCGGCGACCCGGCCTTGGAGATCATCGTCGATCAACGCTGCAAACAGGCGCGTCAGATGAGCGGCGCGCACGATGTCTTGGATCCGCGCCAGACCATAGCGAACCTCGAACACCGTGATGCTGGTGGTCCAGATGTCGGCGGAGTCCTGCCGGTCCAGCCACTGCACGACGCGCAGGTTGGGCCGGGTCAACATTAGGGCGGACAGAACATTGGTATCGAGCAGGATCATGGCTCAAAATCAGCTGCGCGGGCCCTGGCACTACGGAGCTCGGCAATTGGGGCTTCGAGGCCCTGGCCGGCGAACCTAGCCGCGATGGCGCTGCCCAGAGTCTCTACGACGACCGGTTCCTGGGCGGCTGCGCGCAGGATTTCCCGCGCCTCTTCCTCAAGGCTTCGGCCATTGCGATCCGCCCGACGGCGCAACTGCTGTTTAACACGGTCCTCAAGTTTCCTGACGAGCATCTGGGCCATGCCACTCTCCATGGATGATATCGATATTGATATCATTGGCGAGACAAGACCTCAACCCCCCGCCTTGACTCTCCCGGACTCCGGTCTAGAACAAAATAAGAACATTTGGAGAGTGGCGGCGGATGTCTCGAGAGGCGCGATTGCGGGTGGCACGGGAGGCGGTGGCGGGGGCCACAGCGCCGCCCAGTCGCGGCGTGCTGGCGTTTGGCGATGCGCGCATCGACGCGGTTCTACCCGGTGGGGGCCTGCCTCTGGGGTGCTGGCATGAAGTGGTCGGCGAGGGGATGCAGATCGAGACCGCGGCGGCGGCGGCGGGATTTGTCGCCGCCCTGGCCGCGCCGCTGGCCCGGCGCGGGACAGTGGTCTGGGTCATGCGGCGCGACGATCTGTATGCGCCGGGCCTGGGGGGTCTGGGATTTCCCGCCACGCGCCTGATCCAGGTCCAGGCCAAGGATGAAACCCAGAGCCTCATCGCCCTGGCCGACGCTCTGGCTACCGCCGGCGTCATCGCCGCCATCGGCGAGGTGGAGGGTGTGGACCTGACCGCCGGGCGGCGTCTGCAACTGGCCTGTGAGCGGCGCGGAGCCACCGGCTTTATCATTCGTCGGCGTCCCTATGGTGGCACATCGCCCGGCGCATCACGGGGCGAGGCGACCGGTTCGGCAGCGGCCACGCGCTGGCGGATCGCGCCTGCGCCCAGTGAACCCTTGCCAGGAGAGCCCGGTCTTGGCGCGCCGCGCTGGCACGTCACCCTGGAGCGCTGCCGGGGGGGACGAACGGGGACCTGGATTATGGAGAAGACTGAAGATGCGCATCCTCTGCGTCTGGTCGCCGACCTGGGCGATCGCCAATTGGAAACGGCGCCATCCGCCCCGTCCCGGCACCGCCTTAGCGGCTGAACCTTTTGCTCTGATCAGCACCGAGCGGGGGATGCGGCGCTTAAGCGCAGTGGACGAAAGCGCCGCCGCCTTGGGTCTGTTTGTCGGGCAAAAGGCCACGGACGCCACCGCTCTGGTGCCCGAACTGATCACCGCCGATGCCCAGGAGGCGGCGGACGCAGTGGCGCTGAACGCCCTGGTCGACTGGTGCGCGCGGTTTTCCCCCGCCGTGGCAGTTTGCCCCCCCGATGGCCTCTATCTGGATATTACCGGCGTCGCACATCTATGGGGCGGCGAGGGTGCCCTGATCACCGACCTCTTGGCGCGTCTGGACAAAAACGGCATTCCCGCTCGCGCCGGCCTGGCGGGGACCTGCGGCGCGGCCTGGGCGGCGGCCCGATTTGGCGATGTGGCTACGATTCTGGGCCCCGGCGAAGAGCGCGATTTCATGCTGCCTCTGCCGGTGACCTCACTGCGTCTGGCCCTCCAGACCGGCGCGCAACTGGCCCGCCTGGGCCTGGCCAGGGTCAGCGACCTGGAGCGTCTGGCGCGCGGGCCCTTGACCCGCCGCTTTGGACCCGAGGTTCTCGAGCGCCTGGATCAGGCCCTGGGGCGGCGCGATGAAGCCCTTGTTTTTCGCCGCCCGGCCAATCCGTGGCTCACCCGCCTGGCCTTCGCCGAGCCGATCAGCGCCCCCGAAGACCTGGCCCGGGTCACCACCGATGTCGCTGCGGGGCTGTGCGCGCGACTGGACGCCGAAGGTCATGGGGCCCGGCGCTTTGAACTCAGCTTTCACCGCCTGGACGGGACAGCCCAGACTTTGAGCATCGGCCTGGCCCTGCCCGGCCGCGACGCGCCGCGCATCGCCCGGCTGTTCGCCCCGCACCTGGAGCGCGTGGATCCGGGCTTTGGCATAGAGGTGGTCACTCTGGTCGCCGAGGGGGTCGAACGCCTCTCACAACGCCAGCAGCGCCTGGACAGCGATGCCGATATCGCCCTGGAAGACGGGGTCGCGCCCCTGATTGATCGTCTGGTCAGCCGCCTTGGCGAGGCCCGCGTCTGGCGCGATGAGGCCTTTGCCAGCCACGCCCCCGAACGGGCCACCCGCCGCACTGCGCCCCTGGCACCGGGGGACGAGGTCCCCAGCAACGAGACCCAGGACTGGGATCCGCAACGCCCTCGCCCTCTGCGCCTGTTCCGCCACCCCGAACCGATTGAGGCGATCGCACCGGTCCCCGATGATCCCCCGGTCCTCTTCCGCTGGCGCGGCCGTGCCCACCGCGTCCGCCGCTCTGAGGGCCCCGAGCGTCTAGCCGAGGAATGGTGGCGTCAGCCGTCGGACCAGACCCGCGATTACTACCGTGTCGAAGACGAAACCGGTGCCCGCTTCTGGCTCTACCGCGCCGGCCTCTACACCGCAGAAACCCCCGCCACATGGTGGATGCATGGCCTGTTCGGATGAAAGGAAGATTTTCCGCAGATGACGCAGATAAGAGAGACCCGACTCTCCCTCCCCTTTATGGGGAGGGTGGATTCGAGCGTAGCGAGAAGACGGGTGGGGAATATTGCGACCACAGAAGCGTTGATGCTGATCCAAGCCCCACCCTGATCGCTTCGCGATCTGTCCCTCCCCATAAAGGGGAGGGAGGTAAAAAGCCCAAAACCGCGCGCGCCAGAGAGATGCGCAAAAACATGACGCCGCAAGAGGCACACCTATGGATTTACCTGCGTAAGCTTCGCGCCCGAGGCTACCACTTCCGCCGCCAAGCTCCGTTTCGTGGTTATTTCCTCGATTTCGTCTGTTTTAGTCGCCGGCTGGTCGTGGAAGTCGATGGCGGCGGACACGGGGAAGGCACCCAGGCCGAGCATGATCGTGTGCGCGACGCAGTTCTGAGACGCCAGGGTTTTCACACGCTTCGAGTCTGGAATTCAGACATCAACAGCAACCTGGAGGGTGTGGTGGATACCAACCTCCATGCCCTGGCATCTGCGGATAAAAATGACCTACGCTGAGCTTCACACCACGACCAATTACGGGTTTTTGCGGGGGGCGTCGCATCCGGAGGAGTTGGTAGTTACGGCTAAGGCTCTGGGGCTGGCGGCGATCGGGGTTACTGATCGCAACAGCCTGGCCGGGGTGGTGCGGGCCTGGGCCAAGGGCCGGGAGGTGGGGATCAGGGTGCTCACCGGCGCGCGGCTGGATTTTGCCGACCAAACGCCAAGTGTACTTTGCTACCCCACTGACCGTGAGGCCTGGGGCCGGCTGACGCGGCTGCTGACTGTCGGCCAGAGGCGAGCGAAAAAGGGCGAGTGCCATCTGACCCGGCGCGATCTGAGTGAACATGGCGAGGGTCAGCTGATCCTGGTCATCCCACCGGCAAACCTGGATGCGGATTTAGAGGCCGATCTGCACAGCCTCGCCGCTGAGTTTCCCGGGCGCGCCTGGCTGGCCGCCGCCCGGCCCTATGGCGCGCGCGATCTGAAGCGCCTGACCGCCCTGGACGCCCTGGCCACCCGCACCAGCGCGCTCATGGCAGCGGTGAACGATGTGCTCTACCACGGTCCCGAGCGGCGACAGCTTCAGGACATCCTGACCTGTATCCGCGAAGGCTGCGCGATCCAGACCGCCGGCCTGCGTCTGAACGCCAATGCCGAGCGGCACATAAAGACCCCGGCTGAAATGACCCGCCTGTTCGCCCGCTGGCCAGACGCGGTGGCGCAGACCTTGCGGATCGCCGAGCGCATCAGCTTTGACCTCTCACAGCTGAAATACGAATATCCCGATGAGCCGGTGCCGCCGGGCAAGACCGCCATAGCCCACCTGACCGACCTGGCCTGGGCCGGGGCGGACTGGCGTTATCCAGGCGCGGTGCCGGACAAGGTCAAACGCCTGCTGGTTCAGGAGTTGACCCTGATCGAAGAGCTGAAATACCCCAATTACTTCCTCACCGTACACGATATCGTCCGTTGGGCGCGGGAACAGGGGATTCTCTGCCAGGGCCGAGGCTCAGCAGCCAATTCGGTGGTGTGTTTCTGTCTGGGGATCACGGCGGTGGACCCTACCGCCCCCAAGCACGATGTGCTCTTCGCCCGCTTCATCTCAAAGGAGCGTGATGAGCCCCCCGACATCGATGTGGATTTCGAGCACGAGCGCCGCGAGCAGGTGATCCAATATATCTATCAGCGCTATGGCCGCGAGCGGGCGGCGATCTGTGCCACAGTGATCCATTACCGCCCGCGCAGCGCCATCCGCGATGTCGGCAAGGCCCTGGGTCTGACCGAGGATGTCACCGCTGCCCTGGCCGCCACGGTCTGGGGCAGCTGGGGCGACGGCCTGCCCGACCAGCATATCCGCCAGGCGGGGCTGGACCCGGACAGCCCTGAAATCCGCCGCGCTACCGATCTGGCCGGTCAGATCCTGGGCTTTCCCAGGCACCTGTCGCAGCACGTGGGCGGCTTTATTCTGACCAAGCGGCGCTTGGACGAGACCGTCCCTATCGGCAATGCCGCCATGGCCGAGCGGACCTTCATCGAGTGGGATAAGAACGATATCGACGCTCTGGGCCTGATGAAAGTGGACGTCCTGGCCCTTGGCATGCTGACCGCGATCAAGCGAAGCATGGACATGCTGGTCGCCGACCATGGCCTGGCTATTCACGACATGGCCGATATCCCGCGTGAGGACCCTGGCGTCTATCAGATGCTGTCGGGGGCCGATTCCGTCGGCGTGTTTCAGATCGAAAGCCGGGCGCAGATGTCGATGCTGCCACGCATGAAGCCCACGGAGTTTTATGATCTGGTGATCGAGGTGGCGATCGTCCGTCCAGGTCCTATTCAGGGCGACATGGTCCACCCCTATCTGCGCCGCCGCGAAGGCATTGAGCCGGTGGAATTCCCCGCCCCGTCGCCGCAGCACGGACCACCGGACGAACTGGCCCAGGTTCTGGGTAAGACCCTGGGGGTGCCGCTGTTTCAGGAACAGGCCATGCGCCTGGCCATAGAGGCGGCGAAGTTCACCCCCGAGGAAGCCAATGGCCTGCGCCGGTCCATGGCCACCTTCCGCCACTATGGTGATATCGGGGTCTATGGGGAAAAGTTCATCACCGGCATGGTCACCCGCGGCTATGACGCCGATTTCGCCCAACGATGTTTTCGCCAGATCGAAGGTTTTGGCTCCTATGGCTTTCCTGAGAGCCATGCGGTCAGTTTCGCTAAGCTGTCCTATATCTCCGCCTGGATAAAACATCATTACCCGGACGTTTTTCTCGCCGCCCTCCTCAACAGCCAGCCCATGGGCTTTTACCAGCCAGCCCAACTGGTCCGCGACGCACTCGAGCACGGGGTTGAGGTGCGGGGGGTGGATGTGATGCTGAGCGGGTGGGATAGCAGGCTGGAGGCCGCCCCTCCTCCCTCCCCTTTATGGGGAGGAACAGATCGCGAAGCGATCAGGATGGGGCACGGCGGTCATGACCAGCGCCTGTGCGGTGGCGACAAACCCCACCCGTCTCGTCGCTGCGCTCCGATCCATCCTCCCCATAAAGGGGAGGAAGGAAAAACGAAAAGACTCCCCGTCCGCCTGGGCCTTCGCCAGATCAAGGGGTTGCGTGAGGCGGATGTCCAGCGGTTGATCAGCGCCCGAGAGGCCGGCGCACGAACGCTGAAAGACCTGGCCGACAGGGCCGATCTGAACCGTCAGAGCCTGGAACTGCTGGCCGAGGCTGATGCCTTTCGCTCACTGGGCATGGACCGTCGCGCCGGGCTGTGGGCTGTCAAGGGCATGGCCTCCGAGGCCAGGATTGAAACTCAGGCTCCCCTTCTCGCCTTAATGGGCGTACCGAGCGAAGCTGTCGCTGACCTGCCGACCATGCCCCTGCCCGCCCACGTGGCCGAAGACTACCGCACCACCCGCCTGTCGCTGAAAGCCCACCCGTGTGAGTTCTTCCGCCCTCTGCTGACCCAACTTGGCGCGGTGCGCAGTGAACGGCTGAAACACATGAAGGACGGGGCCCGTGTCAGCGTCGGCGGCCTGGTCCTGATCCGTCAGAGGCCCGGCACCGCCAAGGGCGTGGTCTTCATCACCCTGGAGGACGAAACCGGATCGGCCAATGGCGTGGTATGGAAAGACGTTTTTACCGCCAACCGCCGCGCAGTGATGGGCTCAGGCTTTCTGGTCATCCACGGCCGCCTGCAGATCGCCAGCGGCGTAATCCACGTTGTCGCCGAACGCTTCACCGACCTAACTGGCCGACTGGGAGAGCTAAAGGACGAAGATACCAGGATTTCCCGTCTGGTTCACAGCCGGGATTTCCATTAGCCTCCCACCAACATATCCGATGCAGGCAGATGAACACCATGACGACCTTCCAACTCAACGGGCATGAGGTTACGGCCACCAGCCCTGACGACGCCCCTTTGCTTTGGGTTTTGCGCGATGAACTGGGTCTGAAAGGGACCAAGTTTGGCTGTGGCATTGCCATGTGCGGGGCCTGCACCGTGCATATCAACGGAACCGCGACCCGCTCCTGTATCACCCCCCTCAGCAGCGTCGCCGGGGTACAGGTGACCACCATCGAGGGCTTGGATCCGCATGGCGAACACCCGGTGCAAAAGGCCTGGATCGAGGTTCAGGTGCCCCAGTGCGGTTACTGTCAGTCAGGCCAGATCATGCAGGCCGCGTCGCTCTTAAAGACGACGCCCCACCCGACCGACGAGCAGATCAACCTCGCCATGAACGGTAATCTCTGCCGCTGTATGGCCTATCTGAGGATACGCGCCGCGATCAAGTTGGCCGCCGCGCGCACGGCAGGAGCCACAGCATGAACCGCCGTGGTTTCCTGATCGCCGCTGCCGGCACCGGCGTCATGTTCGGCTTTCCCCTAGCCGCCCAAGGTACCGAGCCCCGTTTCGAACCGACCCTCTGGTACCATATCGACCGCGACGGCATCGTCACCGTCAACGTTACCCGCGCCGAGATGGGCCAGCATGTGGGTGCCGCCATCGCCCGCATCGTCGCCGAGGAACTGGAAGCGGACTGGTCTAAAGTGCGCGTTGTTCACGTAGATTCCGACCCCAAATGGGGCCTGATGATCACCGGTGGCAGTTGGTCAGTATGGCAGAGCTTTGCGCCGATGAGCCGGGCCGGTGCCGCTGGCCGCATGGCCTTGATCGCTGAGGGCGCCAGGCTGATGGGGGTTGATCCCGCCACCTGCACGGCCGCCAACAGTAGTATCCGCAGCGGTGGCAAGTCCCTGACCTACGGCGAAATCGTCACGCGCGGAGACATGAGCCGTCGTTTTTCAGCGGCCGAACTGGCGAAAATGCCGATCAAGGCAGCAAAAGATCGCCAACTGATTGGCTATGACATGCTGGCCGGCGACATCCCCGCCAAGACCCGAGGCGAAGCCCGCTACGGCCTGGATGCGCAAGTCCCCGGAATGCTCTACGCCCGCCCGAAATTGCCGCCGACGCGCTATGACTGCACCGTCGTCAGCGTCGATGACGCCGCTGCAAAGGCGGTGCCGGGCTATGTCCGCAGTCTGGTCCTGGATGATCCATCGGGCATCACGCCCGGCTGGGTTATGGTGCTTGGAGATACCTGGGTCGCCGCCAACCGTGCCACCGATCTGGTCAAGGTGGTCTGGCGCACCGGCGAAGCGGCCAAAGTCTCAGAAGCTGACATCCAGGCCCGCAGTCAGGCGTTGATTGATGATCCGGCGACCGGGTCGCTGCTGATCAATGATCCGGGCGTAGATGCCGCCTTTGCTGCTGCCCATCTGGTTGTCGAGCAAAACTATACCACCAGCACTGCGCTGCATTTCCAGATGGAGCCGGTGAATGTGCTGGCCTTTGAACAGGACGGGATTTTTGAGATCCATACCGGCAACCAGTGGCAATCTCTGGTTCTGCCTTGGCTGGCCAAGGCGCTCGAT
>JAYTXQ010000111.1:0-1713 GCA_043742825.1 Caulobacteraceae bacterium
TCTGCTCGCCCAGAATATCGCGATAAAGGTCCTGATCACCGTCCTCAAAGAATATCGGTTCGCGCCGGTTGCCGCGCGCTGTCACGTGGTGCGGGCAGCCTGGGGCGATGATGCGAGCGAAACGAGCCATAGAGTAGTGTGGCAGGACGTTGCTAACAAGACAATACTTTTCCTGTCACTTTATTAAAAACTTCGTTGGCGTCGGCAGCTGCCTATTGGATTTACCGGCAAAGTTGATTATTGCCGGTAAATGGCGCGCACGGCCCCTCCTCTGGCTATCCAGACCACATATGCTGAGCTGGTCGACCAGCTGCGATTAGCGTCTGTTTCGGATTGGCCGTCCGGGTCTACCTTCCGCACCCGGATGATCTCAAACCGGCCCTATTGGTACGTTCAGAAACCAACAGGGCCAAAGGGGCGCCCCCCCGAGCTGTACATTGGCCGCGCAGATGAAGCGCTCAACCAACGCGTTGCCCGGGGTCAGCTGGACAAACAGGCTGACACGCATCGGCGCATCCTGGTCCGAAGCCTTCTGGCTGCCGGAATCGTTGGGCCTGACCGCTTAGCTGGAGACGTGTTGGCGGCCCTTGCTAGTGCTGGGGCGTTCCGCCTACGCGGCGTTCTGGTCGGTACGGCGGCGTACCAGACCTACCCCGCGTTTCTGGGTGTGAGCCTGCCGGCGGCGAGCCTGCGCACCGGCGATATTGACCTGGCACAGGATTATGGAGTGTCGGTGGCGCTGGAAGATCGGCTAGAGACAGACTTTCTGACCTGCCTGCGTCAGGCAAGCCCAAGTTTTAATGCCGTCTCCAACCCATTCCATCCGACGACGGCTGCAACCTACACTGATGCCTCTCAATTTCGCGTCGATGTCGTGACGACCAACCGAGCCGGCAATGCGCGGGGCCTGTCTCCTCTACCGGCACTACGCACCTCGGCGGTCCCCTTACGGTTTTTGGATTTCCTGTTGCGGGACTCGATCGAGGTGGCCGTGCTGCATCGCGCTGCGGTTCTGGTCAACGTGCCCCGACCGGAAAGGTTCGCCGTACATAAGCTGATCCTGGCCGCTGAACGCAGCGGAGCGGACGCCAAAGCCGGCAAGGACCTGATCCAGGCCGAAAGCCTGATCTTGGCTCTGGCCGAAAAGCGTCGTGAGGATGACCTCGCCGAAGTCTATACCGAGGCAACGAGGCGTGGGGCAGGCTGGCGGCAAAGGCTCGCACGGTCACGCAGCCGGATCAGTACGCAGGCGCAGGCGGTGTTGCCTGCAGAGTAGGTGCATGCCCCGCTTCCCCGACAACCATGCCGCCAAGCTTACGACCCGGCGTGCGCTTGGCCATCGGTCGGTCGAGGCGGCGCTCCAGGTCGGCGACGAACGCGGCGCCGCCCAAAGGGCGGCCAGTGCTCTCCGATGCACGCAGGGCCGCGAAGTCGGGGTCGGTCGGATCCGTCGCCAGAAAATCGGCGAAACGTTTTACGCGGCTGATA
Source organism: Caulobacteraceae bacterium (assembly GCA_043742825.1). Lineage (GTDB taxonomy): Bacteria > Pseudomonadota > Alphaproteobacteria > Caulobacterales > Caulobacteraceae > Acaudatibacter. The sequence goes on from JAYTXQ010000111.1 coordinate 1,489, forward strand.
ATCGGCGCGACGTTCGCCAGAGGGTCGTCCTTGCCGCTCAGATGCGCCCACGTGCTCGACGAGGCCCAGTGTTCGGCGCGACCCGCCAGTCGCGCCCGCACCGGGTTGAGGGCCAAGTAGCGAAAAGCTAACATCAGGTGCTCTTCGCCCATCGCCACCGGCGCAAACCAGCCGTCAAACAAATGCCCGCGCCAGCCGCCGCGCGCATTGATATAGCTAGCCCAC
>JAYTXQ010000112.1:0-8637 GCA_043742825.1 Caulobacteraceae bacterium
ACCGTAGCGCCGCCGCCGAGCCAGGTCCCAAACAGGTATCCACCGGCCAGAGTGAGGACCGTCGCGCCGGGCAGGCTGGCGGAGGTGACAGCCACATAGGCCACGATGAAACCCGCCAGAGCTAACACCAGATGGCTACCGATGAACGCTCGCAGCGTCGCCTCGTGGGCGTGCAGCGCTGCCAGACTCAGGTAGCGGGTCACCCCGCTGGCAAGGAGGCCCGCGATCAGGATAGCCAGGATAAGCAGCGGCAGAAACCGCCCAACGCCCTTCATGCGGTCGCCGCAGCGGCGTTCAGGGACCAGTCGTAGTGATCGTGGTTGATCCGCCGGGTTGCGGCCAGGCGGTGACGTAGGGGCTCCGCGGCGTAGCGCGTCAGATGGGCGACGATTCCAGAGTCCGAATCGCCGAAGTCGGCCTCGTACCACCTGTAGATCGAGGAGACGGTGAGGTCGTCGCCGTCGAAGCGGGCTGCGCGCGGGTGATTGACGTAGGCGCGGGCTGCGGCATCGAGGGCGTCCGAGAGGCCCGCACCCCTCCAGGCCCGTAGCGGCAGATTCGGGCAGCTGGCAGACGCACAGTTCACCGAATAGTGGACGCGCGGATCGCGCCAGCCCTTGCGCAGGATGTCGTGCTCAATAGTATCGAGAGACAGGTCCATCCCTGCGACGCGGGCGACGGTCTTCTTCCAGGGACCGAAGGACAGCAGGGTCGGGCGGATCTGCCGGATGGAGGCGATGGGATAGGCCTGTAACACGACTTCGAGGGTCAGTGCGTTGTAGAGATTGGCCCAGAACGCGAACTGCTCGTCGCGGGTCAGCCGTAGCGGATCGACCGCCGACAGGGCGTCGATGTAGCTGCGCAGCGCGGCGCGGCCGGCGGCGGTCTTGGTCCAGGCGGCGTAGTCCACCCGGACGATGCCGTCCCGCGACAGGCGGGCGTACCTGGCCAGCAGGTTGTTGAACGCGCCGTGATCGAAGGTGCCAGCGCCAGTATCGCTGCTGCGGAACCGCCCGACGTCCTGAGCCATGGCACCTCTGACGCCCAGCACGCCAGGCACGAGCCCGCCTAAGACCAGCCCGGCCCCCTGCAAAAGATGTCGTCGGCCGATGCCCATCTGGTTTCCTTGCCGGCGCGGCGGCCTCGCCGCGAAACACGGCTGCTATAGGGATTCGGGCGATGCGGCTTTTAGGTTACACTGGCGCGAGCTCTGGACGGTGCGTGAGGCGAGGCTCGGCGCCGATCTTATTGCGCCGCATTGTAACCCGTTCGGCCCGGCGACCATAAGGTCTCGCTGTAACCACTCCGGCGCGGCGCGCGAATACTATGGCGACGGAGCGATTCCGCCGAAGCTTCGGTGCCATTGTCCGGGGCACAACGCTGCAGGAGAATTCATATGACTGCCACCAAGACCCTCGTCGCTTCCTCACTGATGGGCGCGTTCGCGCTCGCCGCAGTGAGCGCCGCCCCCGCCATCGCCGCCGACAAGATGGCGATGATGAAAAAGCCCCCCACCACAGAGCAAATGGCCGGTAACGAGAAATGCTATGGCGTTGCCAAGGCCCATCAGAACGATTGCAAAGCCGGACCCGGCACCACCTGCGCCGGCACGTCCAAAGTCAACTACCAGGGCACCGCATGGTCGCTGGTCAAGGAAGGCACCTGCACCACAATTAAGACCCCCAAAGGCATGGGCTCCCTGACAACCAAGTCCTAATCCTGGATCGACGGCCATGGGACCGACTGCTGGCATAAGCCTGAAGCCGCAGCACTACCCCGACGCGCTCGCGGCTTCTGTGGTCGGTCTATGGTTTGAAGTCCACCCTGAAAACTACATGTGCGATGGCGGGCCCCGGCTTGCTTGGCTCGAAGCGATCCGCGAGCATCATCCCCTGTCGCTTCATGGCGTGGGCCTTTCCCTCGCCGCCGACGAGGATCCCGCCCCCGGACACCTCGCCGCGCTGAAGCGCCTTGCAGATCGCTTCGAGCCGTTCGTCATCTCTGAACACCTCGCCTGGTCTCATCGGCGCGGGGTCTATCATCCCGACCTTCTGCCCTTTCCCCGTTCGCGCCAGGCCCTCGACCGGATTGTCAGTAATGTCGGGCGCGCCCAGGATGCGCTCGGCCGCACGATCCTGATCGAAAACCCGTCGCTATATCTACCGCTCAAAGGCCACGAGATGGGCGAGGTGGAGTTCCTGTCCGAACTTGTCGTGCGCAGCGGCTGCGGGCTTCTCCTCGACGTCAACAACGTCCATGTCAGCGCCAACAATCTGGGCTTCAGCGCCGAGGCCTACATCGATGCCATCCCCGCCGCCGCCATCGGCGAGATCCATCTTGCGGGTCACGCGCCCGACGAGCGGGTAGGAACGTCGCTGCTGATCGACAGCCATGGCGCGCCGGTCGCGGACGTCGTCTGGGCGCTTTACAAACGCCTAGTTCGCCGCGTTGGCGCGAGACCCACGTTGATCGAGCGAGACGACAACATTCCGGCCTTCTGCGAGCTGATCGAGGAGCGAGAGATCGCTTGCGGCATCATGACCGCAACCGCGCCGGTCGATCTGCGGATAGCGGCCCATGCCTGACCTCAGCGATTTCCAGGACGCCTTTAGCGCGGCGCTGCGCGGCGATGGCGTGTCGCTTGCCCCTTGGCTTCACGTCGCGCCAGCAGAGGCCGACGGCCTGGCTGTCTACCGCAACACCGTTGCACGGGGCACCGTCGATGCGCTGGTGGCGACATACACTACGGTCGTCACCATGGTCGGCGAGCACTGGTTTCGAGCCGCCGCAGCGGCCTACGCCGAGGACCACAGGCCACTCGAACCCTCACTCCTGCGCTACGGCGCAGACTTTCCGGACTGGCTGTCGCGATTTCCCCCGGCCGACGATGCGCCCTACCTGCCCAGGATCGCGCGGCTCGACCGGCTTTGGTGGGAAAGCTATTTCGCCGCAGATGCACCATGCCTGGATCCGGCGGCCTTCGCCGCTGTTGGGGCCTCTGACCTCGCAGAGCTGACGGTTCGCCTGCATCCAAGCGTGCGCCTGGCGTCGTTGGAGCAGAATCTTGTCAGCCTCTGGCTCGACCATCGCGAGCCCCACAGGCCGCCGGGTGCCTTCCAGATAGAAGACCATGCCGAATATGCGCTGATCGTCAGAACTGGGGTGGACATCCAGGCGCGGCTGCTGAATTTGTCCGAATTCCAATTTCTCGTGGGCTGTTCGCAGGGCGAAAGCCTGCTCAAATCCGCCGAGCGCGCCTTGGAAGCCGATCCGCTAGCCTCCTTTGCAGACATCATCGCCTCGAGCCTGGCCGGCGGCATACTCAGCCGCCTCGAACTTTTGGGGTCAGAGCAAGCCAATGACCACTGAAACCCACCCCGCTGGGCCGCTGTCGTTCATGGCTTTGCCACAGAAGATCATTCCAGAAAGGCTGATCGCGCTGGTCGTTCGCCTGGGCGTCGCCAGCGTCTTCTTCCTGTCCGGCCGGACCAAGGTCGATGGCGTACTGCACATTAAAGACAGCACCTACACACTCTTTGCCAGCGACTACAAACTGCCGCTGGTATCGCCGTTCATCGCCGCGCACATGGCTACCTATGCCGAACACCTGTTCTCGGTTCTCCTGGTCCTTGGCTTATTCACGCGGCTCTCCGCAGGTGCTTTTTTCATCATGACGCTGGTCATCGAGATCTTCGTCTATCCTGATGCCTGGCCGACCCACCTCAGTTGGGCGGGCTTGCTGCTCTACCTGATTGCACGGGGCGGGGGCGCGCTTTCACTTGACCGTCTGTTGAAGATACCATGACGGATTTCTATGCAGATCGCGCGTCGGCAAAGGCAATGTGGCAGGTCTAGCGGATGTCATCTCAGATCCTCTCAAAGACTGAATGCTCCTTAAACCTGGCCGGCGTTTATCGCCGCGATGTTGGTGCCGGCCTTGCTCGCGTCTGGGAAAGCGTCTTTGACTGGGGGCACCTGCCGGCCCTGCATGCGGACGACCTTCATGCTGTCACCCTGCTGGAGACCACCAGTTCTGAGGCCGATTTCGCGAGCACGGGAACGGCCTGGATGACCGACGATCCGGTGCCGATGAGGCCGACGCGCAGGCCGCTCAGATCAGTGCCGTCCTTGGGCCAGCTCTAGGGCTCGATGATGTTTCATAGAAACATCTGAACCAAGCTCTACGCTTTTGGTTTAGAGCTTGATTCAGCTTTTTGATGATTCCATCAAAAACCATCCTGCTCCAGGTGTTCGGCACAAAGCCTTCGAAGTTCGCTGTCCCGGGGATGTCGGCTAGCTTTGCGGCCAACAGACTTAGTGTGGCGAGAATCAAAAAGCGACAGGACACCGCCGTACCTGTGTCCGCTTCCACCCGCCAGCGGTTCTCTGTTGCCATCCAGTCTGTCGTCCGAACGGGGGTGTCGAAGGCGATCGAACGCTTAGTGTTAAGCCTCTCGTCAAAATATCCGAGGTAGCGAGTGATTTCCGGTTGGGTAGCGTATCGCTCCGTCCAGGCCCAGTCTTGCTGCAGGTCTGGAAATGAGAACCTGTAGTCCAGACTATCGACGTCACAGCGCACGCGAGGCAAATCGTTCCAATGCCAGGCTGCGCCAACGCCCGATCCTGTTTCGACGACCCGTACATCGAACCCACGGCCCCTCAGAGTGTGCAGGCTATAGAGGCCGCCAAAGCCAGCGCCGATCACCAAGACATCAACGCTGCCGGGCTTACTCATCGTAACATCCTCCACAGGCTCAAGCCTGCTCTCAACCGCTCATCGTAAATCGGCGAACCCTCCCGGTGACGACGATATCGTCAAGCGCTTACAAATCGTATGCCAGCGCACGATGAACAAGACGATTATATTGCCATGGGTCGAGTCAGCCATTGCATCTGTTTCGTGCAAAACCATCAGACTCTGACTGGTCACGGCTTGAAACCCCTATTCTATTCGCCCGCGCGCTGATAGAGGCCCTGAGAACGTATACTAAAAAGACTTATCAGCGCGACGGTGTCGTTGATGTGAGGAGATGGCCATAAAATGAAACGTGTCGGATTGAGCTTTGGTGATCGTGTGGTGTCCGCTGCGGCGATGTCACTGGCCCTGGCCATGCTCTGGGCGGCCCCGACCACCCTCAGCGCAGCCGGTGCGGAGCCGGCGGATGCGACCCCAGTGGTCGAGGGTGCCCTGCCTGCGATTCCCACCGCCTGGTACGCGGAGCCCCCGGTTGGTGCCAAGGCCGGGCCTGTGACGGCAGAAATGCTGGCCAAGAGTCCGAACGATCCGAGCCAATGGCTGCACTATGGCGGCGGCTATCGCAATGAGCGGCACAGCCCCGTCACCAGCCTGACGCCGGCGACGGTGAAGGATCTTCACGTGGCCTGGAGCGCGCCCACCGGCACAACCGGCCAGTTCGAGGCCTCGCCCATCGTCTATGGCGGGGTGATGTATGTGACCACGTCTTACAATCGTCTATTGGCTTTGGACGCCAAGACCGGGGCATTTCTGTGGCGCTATGACGTCACGCTACCGAACGACACGCGCCTGTGCTGCGGGCCGGCCAATCGCGGTGTCGCCATTGGTGGCGATTTCGTGATTATGGCGACGCTGGATGCTCATCTGATCGCGTTCAACCGCATGACCGGCAAGGTGGCGTGGGATGTGGTCGTGGCCAAATATCAGGATGGCTATTCGGCGACATCCGCCCCTCTGATCGTCGGCGACAAGGTCTTCACCGGCGTGGCCGGCGGCGAATTTGGCGCTCCGGGCTTCATCGACGCTTATGACTTGGCCACCGGCAAGTTGGATTGGCGGATCCATACGGTGCCGACCGCCGGCGAGCCCGGCGTGGAAACCTGGGCCGGCGATTCCTGGAAGACCGGTGGTGCCCCTGCCTGGACCACAGGGGCCTATGACGCGGACACCGACACCCTGTTCTGGACCGTGGGCAATCCGGCGCCCGATTGGAACGGCGATAAGCGTCTGGGCGACAACCTCTATTCCGACTCGGTCCTTGCGCTGGACCCCAAGACGGGCAAGATGAAATGGCACTTCCAGTTCACCCAGCACGACGTTTGGGACTATGACGGCAATACGCAGGTTTTCCTGGTGGACACCGTGGTCGATGGCAAGCCGGTCAAGGCCCTGGCCCAGCCCAATCGCAACGGCTATTTTTATCTGCTGGACCGCACCAACGGCCACTTCCTGCATGCGACACAATATGTTGAGCAGCTGAACTGGGCCAAGGGGGTCGATGCTACGGGTCGGCCCATCGTCGATCCGGCCGGCATGCCGCAGAACAAGGCCGACAAACATGTCTGCCCGTCTAACCTCGGCGGAATGAACGGCTCATGGTCGGGTGCCTATGACCCTAAAACCGGTTCGGTGTTCGCCAATTCCGTCGAGGCCTGCCAAGTTTATCGCAAGGGCATGGCAATTTTCGTCAAAGGTGCGCCGTTCTTCGGCGGCTTCCCCGACACTGTCGATGCCGATGCGAACAAGGCTTACGGGGTCCTTGCGGCGATCGATGTGGCCACCGGAAAGATCAAGTGGCGCTATCATGACCCCAAGCCGATGATGTCGGGTGTGGTTTCCACTGGCGGCGGCGTTCTCTTCACCGCCAACATGCGCGGCGAGGCCCTGGCCTTCGACCAGGCAACCGGTGAGAAGGTGTGGTCCTTCCGCATGGGCGGCTCAGGCCGGGGTCAGCCGATCGTCTATGAGGTCGATGGCCAGCCGTATGTGGCGATCCCCTCGGGCGGTTGGTCGAGCATCGACGCCCTCGCAGGTGCCAGCAGCATGCTGCCCGAAGGCGGCCAATTGTTTGTATTTTCCCTGGCCAAATAACCCCAGGTCAATTGCGCCAGGATAAGCCTTTATGCGTATTACAATCTTGGTGGCATCCGTCGTCGGATTCGTCTTACTGGCCGGCGTGGGCCTGGTGCAGGGAGCCGCCCGACCGCTCCCGGCAACTGTGGTGCATGACCCCGTGCCGGCCATGATGAAGTCGCCGGCTGACATCGCCCAGGGTCGGGCCCTTTTCACGGGCGTCTGCGCTGCTTATTGCCACAAGATGACGCCCGTCCATAACGACGCTCCCTACCTGTTCGGCTGCGACTTCAAGCATGGCGGTGCCAACCAGCAGATGTTCCACACCATAACCTTCGGCGTGCCGGGCACGCGCATGGTGTCGTTCAAAGATGCGATCCCTGACCAGGATTTGTGGCGGATCATCGCCTATCTGAAGAGCGCCTCTCAGTGCAAAAGCCAGGCCCTGGCCACGGTGAAGTAAAGACATCCAAGACCGCAGGCGATATCGGGAGCCGCAAAACGCGCACCTGGGGATGTGGGAACTGTGAGTTTAACTCTGCTGTTCAAAGCGCTCCCAGCAGAGGCAGTGGCATGTTCAGTTGATAGATGACACCGGACGGCTCGTATCGCAGTCGAACATCCCCATGGATCTGAACTGCCAGGGCGCCCAGCAGGCGGGTGCCAAAACTATGCCGGGTCGGCTCCTCGACCTTCGGGCCGCCCGATTCGGCCCATGTCAGAGTGAATTGCTGCGTATTTTCATCAATCGCCGATGTGATTTCGATCCGCCCCGTCACATTCGATAATGCACCATACTTGACTGCATTCGTACAGAGTTCGTTGATCGACAAGGTGACTGGTAGGATCGCCTCCGGCCCGATCTTGATCGGCATGTCCTGAACGACAAATCGGCTGAAATCGCGACTGTCAAACGATCTGATCGCCGCACAAACGACATCAGTCAATTGCGCGCCAGCCTCGCTTGATTGCATCAGCAGGTCCTGGGCCACGCCCATCGCCACCAAGCGGCCGGCGATGGCTGCTCGGGCGTCTTCCAGGCTTTCCGCATTTCGCAAGCTCTGCGACATGATCGCCATCACCATCCCAAGCATGTTCTTCATGCGATGATGTAAATCCTCCAACAGGAGACGTTGCAGTCCCCTGGCTGACTCTTGTTCCACAGCATCGATTCCAGCCTGCGCCAAGAGGCGCGCCGCATCGAACCTAGCCTGCCCGAGCAAGTCTCGCAGGTCAGAATTTTCCGATTCGAGAACGGTTCTCTGCAGGGTCTTGGTTGCCATATCTCGTATCGCAGCGATCACGACTAGTCCGTTGGGGGCACGATGCGGATTCAGGCTGATCTCGACTTGAATCTCACTGCCGTCCTTGCGAAGAGCGGCTAACTCCAGACCTGCACCCATTATACGGGGACTGGGGCTGTCCCTGAAGCGGTCCACATGCGCCGCATGAACGTCTCTATACCGTTCCGGCAAAAGAATTCTTAGGGATTGACCAACGAGTTCGGTTGGGAGGTAGCCCAACATGGCTTGCACCCGGATATTTGCAAAATTAATTTGGCCGCTTTGATCAATCACCACAACGGCATCCGGACTCACCTCGTAGAACTCTAAGAATTGAGCCTCTTTCATCTGCTGAACCCTATAGGTGACCCGCCGAGCCTACGTGACAGCTATAAAGCCCACGTTCTACAGCAAGAATGGGAAGTTCTAAGAGTCCGTTTGGAAATTCACGGATGAGCGTTTCTGCGTAGCAGATTGCCGCCCATGGCGACGAGGATCATGGCCTCGGAGACGTCGAGGCGGGCC
>JAYTXQ010000113.1:0-9137 GCA_043742825.1 Caulobacteraceae bacterium
ATCAGACATGGCCCTAGTTCCCCTGCACGACCTGCGCGATATGCCGCAACCGGCGATTGAAATCACCCATGCGCCGTCTAATATCGAGGCGGAACAAGCCCTTCTGGGCGTCCTTTTATATGACAACAGCGCTTACGAACGGCTGAGCGATCACCTAGGCGCGCGGCATTTCTTCGAACCGTTTCATGGGCGGCTGTTCGATGCGATCCAAAACCACATCCGGCGCGGGCAGTTGGCCGAACCGATCCTGCTCGCGGAACAGTTTACCCGCGACCCAGCCTTCGAGGACATGGGCGGGCTGCGTTATCTGGCTGACATGGTGGACCGCGCGCCGCCAGCCGTGAACGCGAGTGACTATGCGCGCGTGATCTATGATCTGGCTTTGCGCCGCGACCTTATCCGCATCGGTGGCGAGATCAGTGTCGAGGCTCAGGACGGTGACCCGGACCTGTCGGCTCGGGAACAGATCGAGAGCGCGGAGCAAAAGCTTTACACTCTCGCAGAGACCGGCTCGCCGACATCAGGCTTGGTGGAGTTCTCAGACGCCTTAACGGGCGCGGTGAATCTGGCGGCCGAAGCTTTCAATCGGGACGGCGGACTTTCGGGTATCTCTACCGGTCTTGCTGACCTGGACCGGATGCTCGGGGGTTTGCACGCAAGTGATCTGATCATCCTGGCGGCCCGCCCCTCTATGGGCAAGTCAGCACTGGCCACTAATATCGCCTTCAATGTCGCTCGCCGCTATGCATGGGAGCCGCAACCGGACGGGTCGCGCAAGACCGTGAACGGCGGCGTCGTCGCGTTCTTTTCGCTGGAAATGTCGTCTGAACAACTGGCCATGCGTTTACTGGCCGAAGTCACCGAAGTGCCCTCTGACAAGATCCGCAAAGGGGAAATAACCGCCAGCGAGTTTGGGCGCTTACGCGATGCCGCCAACGAAATTCGCGATGCGCCTCTGTACTTCGACGACACCGGCGGCCTGGCAATGGCTAAGCTTGCGGCCCGTTCGCGACGTTTGAAACGCAGGGTCGGCCTAGACTTGATTGTCGTGGACTACCTACAACTGCTGACCACTGGCGATTCCGTAAGGAGCGACAATCGGGTGCAGGAGGTCAGCATGATCACCCAAAGCCTCAAAGCCCTGGCCAAGGAGCTATCTGTGCCCATCATTGCTCTGGCCCAGCTCTCGCGTCAGGTGGAAAATCGCGAGGACAAAAAGCCCCAGCTCGCCGATCTGCGTGAGTCTGGCTCTATCGAACAGGACGCCGACGTGGTCATGTTCATCTATCGTGAGGCCTATTATAAGGGGCGCACCGAACCACAGCTGAACACTCCTGAACACTTGGCATGGCAGGATGAGATGGAGAAAGTCCAAAATCTCGCTGATATCATCATCGGCAAACAACGTCACGGCCCCATCGGCGTCGTGCGGCTGCACTTTGATGAGAACCTAACCAAATTCACCAACTATGCGCGGGAGGGGCGATATGACGTCCACTAAGCTTAACTGGTGCCTTGGTGGCGCGGGGCGGACAATAGTTTAGACTGCATGCTCCTCGCAGAATCGGAACCTTATGGCTCGCGACGGCGCAATCTATGTTTGTCAGTCCTGCGGTGCGGTTCACAACAAGTGGGCCGGCCAGTGCTCCAGCTGTGCGTCATGGAACACCCTGGTCGAAGAGTCACAGGCGCGTGCCCCTGGAACCCTGACCCCCAGCCGCAGCGGCAAAGGTCGAGGCCTAACCTTTGAGGATCTGCAGGCCACTACCCCGGCACCCCCGCGCCTGTCGACCGGAGTCGAGGAATTTGATCGCGTCTGTGGCGGCGGCATCGTGCCGGGCTCCGCCTTGTTGTTGGCGGGCGACCCTGGAATAGGCAAATCGACGCTCCTGTTACAAGTCTGCGCCCAGGCCGCACGGCGGGGTGCCCGCTGTGCCTATGTTTCGGGAGAGGAAGCGGCGGGCCAGATCAGGTCCCGCGCCCATCGTATGGGACTGGCCGATGCACCCGTCAGTCTCGCCGCCGAGACCTCGATACGCGATATCGTTGACAGCCTGAAGCGCGACGCCTTTGACCTTGTCGTGATCGATTCCATCCAAACGCTTTGGAGTGACGCGCACGAGGCAGGCCCAGGCTCGGTCACTCAGGTGCGAGCCTGCGCCGGAGAACTGGTTCGCCTAGCCAAAAAGCGGGGTGTGGCGATTGTCCTGGTGGGCCATGTCACCAAAGAGGGCCAGATCGCCGGTCCCAGGGTGGTCGAACACATGGTCGATGCAGTGCTTTCCTTCGAAGGGGAACGTGGATATCCGTTTCGCATCCTGCGGGCGACGAAGAACCGGTTCGGTGCCACCGATGAGATTGGTGTCTTCGAGATGGGCGATGCAGGACTGACTGAGGTCAGGAACCCATCCGCACTCTTTCTCAATGCGGGAGGAGAACGTGCGGCGGGGGCTGCGGTGTTTGCCGGGATCGAGGGCTCACGGCCGGTGCTCGTAGAATTTCAGGCCCTGGTCGCACCCTCGGTTTATTCGACGCCGCGTCGGGCCGTGGTCGGCTGGGACACCGGCCGGCTGGCCATGGTCATGGCCGTGCTTGAAGCGCGGTGCGGACTTGGATTTGGCGGTCGCGATGTCTATCTAAATGTCGCCGGCGGCCTTCGTATCAGCGAACCGGCAGCGGATCTGGCAGCGGCGGCGGCCCTGGCTTCAGCGGCGCTGGATGTGGCTTTACCGCAGGACTGTGTGGTTTTTGGTGAAATCAGTCTGTCTGGAGAGGTACGCGCCGTCAGTCGTATGGATGGCCGACTGAAGGAGGCAGTGAAGCTGGGCTTTTCGCGTGCCCTCGGGCCTCCTGCATCGCCGATTGCGGGCGCGAAGACAACCCCAGTAACACGCCTATCCGACGCTGTGGCGCGTATCGGTGAGGGAAATTGGAACTAGCATGCAAATTGGCTGCACCATAATGGACGCGGAGCTGTGATTCCAAAAAGATGAGTCCCTTCGATATCCTCATCGGCGGCATATTAATCGTCTCGGGCCTGATGGGCTTTGCCCGTGGGGCGACGCGTGAAGTGACGACAGTATTGGCGTTCGGTCTGGCCCTCGCCGGGGCGATATACGGTCTGCGCCTCACCGGTCCGATCGCGCGCAGTCTGATCCATGCGGCCTGGCTGGCCAATTTCGTTGCCGTCGTTGTATCGTTCGTCGCTTTTTACGTCATATTGAGCGTGGCCGCCGGGGCTCTGATTCGCGGCATTCGCCAGACCTCGCTGTCGGGGCTTGACCGTGTCATGGGGTTTGGCGTGGGACTTCTACGGGGCTGGGTGATTGGTGCTGCGATCATGCTCCTGATCATGGCGGCAACGCCGGTCGAACGGATGCCCGGATGGATCAGAACCGCCAAACTCTATCCCTTGGCCAATACCGGGGCCAAAGCCTTGCAAATTCTTGCTCCGCGTGGCCTGACGCTGTCGCATGACGTCGTGCCCTTCTTTGGCGCGCCTGATAAAGAAGATTATGCCGCTCACATCCGGGACCGGTCATGAGCGCTGGAGACACGGCTATGATCTCTGACCATGATGACCAGTTGCGGCTGGAATGCGGAGTGTTCGGAGTGTTTGACGAGCCTCGCGCCGCCTCCGTCGTCGCCCTGGGGTTGCACGCGCTGCAACATCGCGGACAAGAGGCCTGTGGCATCGCAGCCTTTGACGGCCAGGGGTTCCATACCGAAAGGCATTTGGGTCACGTGGCCGATTCGTTTTCCCGCCCTGACGTCGTCCAGCGGCTGCCGGGGACCAGTGCGATTGGTCACACGCGCTATTCGACCTCGGGCGGAAGCTTCCTGCGTAATGGTCAGCCGATGTTCGCTGATCTTCAGGCTGGCGGTGTTGCCATCGCCCACAATGGTAACCTGACTAATTTTCTGAGCCTGCGTGACGAATTGGTCGCGTCGGGCTCAATTTTTCAATCGACCTCGGATTCCGAAGTGATTCTGCATCTGTTAGCGCGTTCTCGCAAAGAAAAGGTCGTTGATCGCTTCATCGACGCCCTGTCTCAGGTGGAGGGCGGATATGCTCTGGTGGCTCTGACCAATAAGAAACTCATCGGCGTGCGCGATCCTTTGGGCATTCGTCCCCTTGTGCTGGGGGACCTCAACGGTCACGCGGTGTTTGCCTCCGAGACGCGCGCGCTGGGCATGGTCGGCGCGCGGTTTGTTCGCGATGTTGAGCACGGCGAAATGGTTGTGGTTTCCAGCGAGGGTGTTGAATCTATTCGCCCCTTTCCGGCCGCGAAGGCCAGACCCTGTGCCTTTGAATATGTCTATTTCGCCATGCCCGACAGCGTGGTCAACGGTCGGTCCGTTTATGAGGTGCGAAAACGCATGGGCCGGCGCCTGTCAGAAGAGAGCGGCATCGAAGTTGATGTGGTCGTCCCGGTGCCGGATTCCGGCGTGCCGGCGGCGTTGGGCTATGCTCAAGCCAGCGGATTTCCCTTCGAAATGGGTATCATTCGCAATCATTTCGTGGGCCGAACCTTTATCCAACCGACCCAGGATGCTCGCGAATCCAGTGTGCGGATGAAGCTTAGCCCCAATCGAGCGGTGCTTGAAGGCAAGCGCGTCATGCTCATCGACGACTCAATCGTTCGTGGAACCAATTCGGTGCGTGTCGTTCGCATGGTGCGCGAAGCGGGGGCCGCCGAAGTGCATCTGCGATCCGCGTCACCGCCGATTAAGTGGCCTGACTTCTACGGCATCGACATGCCGGACCGCGATCAGCTTTTGGCCGCCACGCGCAGTCACCGGGAAATGGAGCAACTGCTGGAAGTCGATAGCTTAGGCTTCCTGTCGGTGGAGGGTCTGTATTGGGCCCTGGGAGCGGGTCCGCGTAACCCAGCCTGTCCTCAATTCACCGATCACTATTTCACTGGAGAATACCCGACGCGTCTGTTGGATCGAGAAATCGCTCAAGGGCGAAATGAGACGCAGGAACGGCAATTGTCCTTCCTTATCAACGCGTGAGTTCCGCCGCACCGCAGGCCACGTGGTATCGCCGCCTGTCTCTGGATCCCTATATCGGCGCTCTGCTCGGCGTGGTTGTTCTGGCCAGTCTTCTACCCCTGCGGGGCGAGCCGGCACAGGCGTTCGGAATCGCGACTAAGCTGGCCATCGGCCTGTTGTTCTTTTTTCATGGGGCGAAACTGCCGCGCGAAGCTGTTCTCGCGGGGCTCACGCAATGGCGCCTGCACCTCGCGGTCATAACTGCGACGTTTGTTCTTTTCCCGCTCATCGGCCTCGCCATGCGGGGCCTGCCTCCCACGCTGCTGCCGACCGCACTGGCACCGGGCGTGCTTTTCCTCTGTTTGCTGCCATCGACAGTTCAATCCTCGATCGCTTTCACTTCCATCGCCCGGGGCAATGTCGCTGCGGCGGTCGTGGCGGCGTCACTGTCGAACCTCCTGGGTATTGTCCTGACCCCGGTCCTGGCGGCCCTGACCCTTCGCACCCACGGCACAGGTGGCGCATCGGCAGACCAGATGATCGCTGTCGTTGTGCAATTGCTCTTGCCCTTCGCCGCAGGCCAGGTCGCGCGACCATTTTTGAAAGCCTGGATGACGCGGCACTCCCGATTGATCAGTCTCACAGATCGGAGTTCAATTATCATGGTGGTTTATGGCGCATTTAGTGCCGCCGTCGTCGACGGTCTCTGGCATCGCGTCTCGCCAATTGAAATTCTGCAACTGATCATAATCTGCGGCATACTCCTGGCATTGATTTTGGTCATCACTGCTATGGTCGCCCGCGCTCTGGGATTTTCCAAAGCGGACGAAATTGTCCTGGTCTTTTGTGGCTCGAAAAAGAGCCTGGCCTCCGGGGCACCGATGGCCAGTATTCTGTTCCCCCCCGCCAACGTCGGCCTCCTGGTCTTACCACTAATGATATTTCATCAGCTGCAACTGATGGTCTGCGCCCTGCTGGCCCAGCGTTATGCACTGCGGCCTAGGGCCTGAAGTTCAACATAACCGTTCAAGGATAGAGTGTGACACCTGCAATACCTCTTCTGGGCCGCGTGGCCCTGGTGACCGGTGCGACCCGGGGGATCGGTCGTGCTGCGGCGTTGGCTTTGGCGGGTGCAGGTGCGCATGTGATCGCGGTTGGACGCACTCAAGGGGCGCTGGAAACTCTGGATGATGCGATTCGCGCAGCGGGCGGCGAGGCGGCGACCCTCGTCCCCATGGACATCAATGCCGGCGACAGCCTGGATCAATTGGGCCTGGCCATTTTTCAACGCCACCGCCGCCTGGACATCCTGGTCCACGCCGCAGGCATGCTCGGGGGCCTTCGCCCCACCGCCCATATCCCACCAGTGTTGTGGGACAAGATCGTGGCCACGAACCTGACTTCAGTGTTCCGCTTGATTCGGGCGCTGGAACCTTTGCTTCGAGCCAGTGATCACGGGCGTGCGATTTTCCTCACCTCGGGTCGGGCGACGCGGCCCAAAGCGTTCTGGGGATCCTACGCGGCGACAAAGGCGGGAATGGAAGCAATGGTCCGTTGCTGGGCCGACGAGGTCGAAACCTCAAACATTCGTGCCGTGCTCCTAGACCCGGGCGCAATGCGCACTGCCATGCGGGCCGAAGCCTATCCGGGGGAAGACAAAGACGCTCTATCAGATCCGGCACAGATCGGCCCCCTGATCATCGAACTGGCCCAAGCTGTCGATCTGGGGCCACCAACACAGGCCCTGCGGTTCAGCGACTGGGTAACTTTGCATTCCGCCGCCGGGCCTGAAACGCCTTGACCGGATCGTCGGAGGTTTCGTTGTAGGGATTGGTCCCGGATTTTAGTGTTATCCGGATGGGCGTACCGGGCATATCAAAGCTTTGACGCAAGGAATTGATCAGGTACCGCCTGTAGGCTTCCGGTAGCTTGTCGGCGCGGTTGGCAAACAGAACAAAGGTCGGCGGTCGCGCTTTGATCTGCGACATATATTTTGGCTTTACGCGCCGGCCAGCCACGGCGGGCGGCGGGTGGCGTTCCACGGCCATGTGCAACCAGTCATTCAGATCACGCGTCTTCAGTTTCGTCGACCAGTCCGTATGCGCCTTAGCCACCGCAGGCATCAATCGTTCCAGCCCCCGCCCGGTTTCCGCCGACAGAGTAATGACTGCCGCGCCGCGCAGTTGCGGCAGAGCCTCGTCAGCCCTGGCCATGAACTCTCGCAAAGCCACAGTCGGATTTTCCACGAGATCCCATTTGGCCAGGACGAACACCAGGGCACGCCCCTCGCGCTCAACCAGATCGGCAATTTGCAGATCCTGAGTCTCAAAGGGGTGGGTTGCATCCATCACCAGGGCGACAACCTCTGCAAAGGTGATGGAGCGAAGCGTGTCTTGAACCGAAAGCTTCTCCAATGCCTCATCGATACGGGCCTTGCGCCGCAATCCTGCGGTATCAACCAGGCGCACCCGGCGACCTTGCCAGACCCAATCGACGGCGACGGCATCCCGGGTGATTCCCGCTTCCGGTCCGGTGAGCAGGCGGTCTTCACCGATCAGGCGGTTCACCAGCGTCGATTTCCCCGCATTGGGCCTGCCGACAATGGCCATACGAATCGGTTTGTCGTCAGGTTTGGCTTCATCATCGAAGTCGGGATCAACCTCGGGCACAGCTTTGACCAGGGCAGCGAACAGGTCACCCAGCCCTTCGCCGTGCTCGGCAGAGATGGAGATAGCCTCGCCGAAGCCAAGGCTAAAGGCCTCCATTGCCCCGGCGTCGCCGGCTTTGCCCTCAGCTTTGTTGGCCACCAGGACGACGGGCTTTCCCGAACGACGCAATTGTGCCGAGAACAATTCATCGAGCGGTACAATGCCTTCACGCGCGTCGATCACAAATAGAATAACATCTGCCTGTTCGACGGCTAACTCCGTCTGATGTCGCATGCGCGCCTCAAGGCTCTCGTCGGAGACATCCTCGAAACCTGCGGTGTCGATCAGGTCCAAGTCCAGATCTCCCAGGCGCCCCGTGCCAAACCGGCGATCACGCGTAACGCCGGGGCGGTCATCGACAATCGCCAGCTTTCGCCCGGCCAAGCGATTGAACAGTGTCGATTTACCGACATTGGGCCTTCCGACGATCGCCAGCCTCATCGTCTGATCCGCCGCATCATCACACCGCCTATCGGATCGCGATCAGCTGGGCGCTGTCGTTGATCAGATAGATCATGTTGCCTGTAGCGATGGGGCTAACAAGCACGCCTGCGCCAAGATGCAACCGGCGTTGGACGGCCCCGGTTTTTGGGTCGATCGCCACAGCCTCACCGTGACTGGACACGGTGATCAGCCGATTCGACGCCAGGATAGGACTGGACCAATAGGTCTTATTTTTTGGCTTCTTTTTCTTTTTCCCCGCAGGATTCAGGTCGCGGATCCAATAGATCTGACCGCTGTCGCGGGAAACGCAGATCACCTGACCGTCTGAATCGACGACAAAAACCACGTCTCCGGATGGCCAGGGTGTCGTGGTTGCCGATAATGGCAGCGTCCACCGGGTTGTGCCGGTGCGCAGATCCACAGCTGCGAAGACGTTAGAATGACTGACCGCGAAAACATCATTCTTGTAGATCACCGGCCGCCCAGCAATATCGCGAATCTCGGACAAGGCATTGGTCCGGCTGGCGCGCGACAGACTGGCATTCCAAAGCTCTGTGCCATTGGCCACACGCAAGGCGACCAATTCGCCTGAGGCAAAGCTGGTGACCAGGGTGTCATTGCTTACCGCTGAGCTGGAAGCAGCAAGCATCCGCGCAGGTTCGGTCAGGGCCTGATAGGTCCAGGCTTGCACGCCCGTGGCCATGTCAAAAGCGAAAAGTTCATCGTTCACATCGACAGCGAACACCTTACCATCGGAAACACTGGGCGCACCATGGACCGGGGCATCGGTAAAGGCTCGCCAGCCCACGACACCTGTTTTGGCATCCAGCTCGACCACCTCGCGCAGTCCGGATGAGGCGAAAATCTTACCGTCCGCGAACGCTAGGCCGCCGCCCCAACCGGTGCGAACGAACTTACTCTGTGGCCGGATATTGGTGTGCCAAAGCGTTGCCCCGGTAGCGGGGTCATGCGCCGAAACTGTTGTAC
>JAYTXQ010000114.1:0-5003 GCA_043742825.1 Caulobacteraceae bacterium
GCAAAGCCAGATCGAACAACTCACGCCATGGGCGTGGCAAGCCGCACACAACCCCTAACGTCAACCCGCCGCAACAAGGGTGCCTGCGCTGCGCTTACCCCTAAGCTACATATCCGTTTCGTCCCCCACTCCCGTAGCAAAGGGATAAGCCTGCAGAGAGGCTGGCTGTTTAGTCCCGGCATTTGATGGTTCATTGTTCAGCCAGCAATGGAAGGATGCACTATGGGACAGATTTTACACGGGAGCGCCCGCACGACAGAGGCAGTCCGTCGAGCGATACATCATAGTCAAGAGAGCCTGAGGGTGCTGGCGAAACGCCACGGGATCAACCAGAAGACTGTGGTCAAGTGGAAGAGGCGCACGCCGATCGAGGGAGGCCGTTTGGTCCGCAGCAGATTTGATAGCACGATTTTCAGGGTGATTGAGACCCAGTCAGGATCCGCGTCCAGATGATGTCTTGACCAGTCGGGGCCGGCTTGCACGACCCAGCTCTCGGGCCCAGTGCGCCCCGGCTTGGAACTGTTGCGCGCGGCCTTTGATCGGGATTTTTCCTCATCCCGTCGGGCAACGCCGAAGATAGCGTCTCATTTGCCGTGATCCAGCGCCGACTGAAGCGGTTCGGTTCGCATTGCAGAGGTATAGCGTTCGCCATGGTCGAAAGGGTTGAGGCCGGCCAACCTGCCCTGTTCATTGGCACTGACAATCAGCTCGAAGTCGTGATCTCGGGCGAAGGTATCGCGGAAGGCCAGGAGCACCTGGAACTCCCAGTTAGAATCGATGTGTAGGCGTAGGCGTGGCGGCTTGCCGGTTTAAAAGGCACGCAACGCCACATGCGCTATTACGGTGCTGTCCTTGCCCGCAAAAAACAGCATTACCGGATTGCGCGCCTCTGCGACCGCTGCGCGCAGGATATGGATCGCCTCGGATTCGAGACGATCAAGGTGCGACATAGCGTATGGTGGCTTCGCTACAATGTCTGGCTCCGTGTGCATAGATCAGGCTGCCATTTCGGAAAAAGCGTCTGACCCACCCACCTTAATCACCGCTTCCCAGCCCAGATCGCCACCATAGCGCCAGGCCATTTTGCCAGCGTCATCAAGAGCAAACAGGTGCAGCCAGCGATTATCAAAGAGTGCACGGACGTCCGGGTGGCGGTCGAGAATGACGACCATCGCTTCAGGAGGAGCCTCGATGCACACCGTCAGCCGCAAAGGCTCGTGGACCAGATCAAGGCCGTCGTGGACCGACTGCCAGGGCAGCCCCGCACGCAGCGTCCCGCCATTGCCTTCAACGACACCAACGCCACCGATCACGTTATGGAGCAGCTTATTGCCTCCGCCAAACAAGTCGGGCGCAACCGTCGAGCCGTAGTATTGCAAGCTGATCCAACTTGCGACGACCACAGGCGCGGTCATGATCAATTCCAGAACGGCAAAGCCCTCGTCCCGGTGCCAATCATAGTCATGCAGGAATGCCCGCCCCTGCAGGCTCTTGCCTGTGGTACGGGACCTCGGTGCGGCAATGAACGCTTTGCACCCCGCCAACGCCCATTCAGGGCGGGTTTCCGCCCAGTTCCGGCTTCGGCGCGCGACACTGCTCTGGCCGCTCGCCCGCGGCAGGCGCAACGCCCGCTCGGCCCTGGCCAGCGCACCTGCAGACACCAGCCATGTGCGCGCACGCCCAATACCTGTGTGATGCTCAGCCGATGGGTGATCGTCGACATATAGCGACACCGCATCGGTTGTCGTGTCGTGAAGTGCGCCGACGAAGAGCGTGTCGGACGGGATGGCTATGCCGGCATCGAGCAGGCCCGCGCGCACTTCTGGATCGTTTAGCAATCCAGCCAACAGCCGCGCATTCGTCTCGCCCGAGTAGCCGCCGCACGCGCCGCAGTGGAGCCCGCTGGCGTGTGGGTTGTTGACCACGTTGGCACCGTGACCAACCAGCAGAACCAGCGGCGCGAAATCCTTGGTTAGCGACATCGCCCGAAGGATCGATCCGGCCATCTGGATCCGTGACAGAAGGCCCAATGGGGGATCAGGACGGGGCGGGGGATCGCTCGGCACTGCGTTGCCGCCCAGACCCAGCGCATCGCGGATAAGTTTGCCGATATAGATCGGACCCGTTGCCTCGACAAAGGCAAACGAGGAAACCGCAGCAAGCTTAAAGCGCCCCCAGGCACGTGTCGCTCGCGCAATATAGCGCGCAGTGGCGTCCGCAGCGGCATCCAGGATGCCACCCGAACGTGTGCTCAGTCCGGCATTAAGCAGCACAGGGAGCCTGTGTTCCGCCACATCGGAAGCAAAACGATGATGCGATGCCGTCAGCCCAAAGAAGCCCGCGAACCCAAGTGTCTGGACACCGGGGTCCACCGATTCGAGCGCTCTGCGGAAAACCTCGGAGCGGACATCGATACAAAAGGCCGCTTGAATGATCGCCCCGGGGGCGTCGGTACGGGTGCTTTGAGCCGAAAGTGTTTCGGCAAGTTCCCGCTGCACTGCGCGTTCACACGCCTCTTGAAGAACCGTGTCGATGATCTGTGCATCAGATGCTGCCACTGGTAACGCATGAGCTGTGATTATTTCCTCCCATGATCTGCCGATTTGGTGTTTGTACTGCTCGAAAAGCGCCATTTCCCAATGCATGCGGATCGCCAGGAAATCGGTCAGTGTGTGATCACCTCCGCCCGCGAGCTTTGCTTGCCAAAGCCGGTAGCGACCGTATTGCGCCCACCCGCCTAGGGTGATCAGCAAACGATGGAAATAGGTCTCCATCGCCTCTGGCGAGAGTCCTAACTGCGCCGCTGAGCCCACCAAAGCATCCGTCGGCCTTTCGGGCGCGTCGGCAACCAATGTGGCAAAGCCACGTAGTCCGACAATCTCTGGCGTAAGATCGTGGGTCGCGACTGCACGCCAAGCTGCGTAGGCGCCCTTACCCTTAGGTGCCGCCCACAGAGCTTGCCCCTCATCGAAATAGCCGCCAGCCCAGGCACCGAACCGCTCCGAAATAAGACCAGGCCAATCGAT
Organism: Caulobacteraceae bacterium; assembly: GCA_043742825.1. GTDB lineage: Bacteria > Pseudomonadota > Alphaproteobacteria > Caulobacterales > Caulobacteraceae > Acaudatibacter. The sequence continues at coordinate 3,027 of JAYTXQ010000114.1, forward strand.
CCCCGACACTCCCGCAGCCAAGTCCGCGATCGTGGGCAGGGCACGGGTCGGCTCAGGTGCTACTAGCGTTGCGGTCTTGAGCGCGGCGATCGACATGGGCCTCCGTGAAACGGGTGTAGCCGCGAGCGCTGCGGCCAGATCTTCGTCGGTCACCGACCCAGAAGCGATGCGGTCGCGGTACCATTCGCGCGGCATTGTCACTGGCGCGCCCGACACTCGCGCCAGGAGTGCGGCGGTTTGGGCAAGAGTCTGGGTTGTTTGACCCAGGTACGGGTTCACTGCGACACTGGAGGCCAGTGGCCAGACCGGCGGGATGGCGAGTGCCGCCGCATCTGCCGCAGCAAACAAAGCGCGCAGATCGTCGGTCTGATAGAAAACTCTTTTGGGCATGTGCGGAATTTCCGAATGGGTCACGACCATCTCCTCAACGCCCAGCCTCCAAGCAACCGGTCGAGTAGCGCGTTGGCGTAGAGTCCGTTGGAAAGGTGAACGCGAAGGCCGGCAGCGGCCGGATGATAGGCCCAGAGCGGGAACATGGCCTGGGCAATTGCGACCAGCCCAAAGCTCAACACCGCAAGAACGATCAGCGCCCATTCCAAGGCACCCGGCACCGGCGTCGCGGGTAGCGCTCCGGCCGTCAGCCAAAGGGCAAGACCGTGCAGCATGAAATATCCGACCGAAGCGCCCACCGAATAGACTACCATTCGTCTCGTCAGCGCGTGAGGCGCGGCGTCGGCGAGCCCCTGGGCCAGGAGATAGGCGACACCGAAAATTAGTATGGCACCCAGGGCAATAGCTTGGGGGGACTTGTGGTGAAAATCAAAGGCCCAGCCAATCGCGGCATAGAGTGCGAGCGCCGCAAGAAAAGCCCGACCGACTGCCTTGGCGTCGGGGATGGCCACCGGCCCCGGGCGGCGCAATGCCGCGATCCGCTCGACCGCGCCCCCCGACGCCAGAAACGAGTGCGCCTTGTAGAGCGAGTGGGCGACGATGTGGAGGAGCGCCAGGGGGAACAAAGCCAGCCCGCACTGCATGATCATGAAGCCCATCTGGGCGACGGTCGACCAAGCGAGTGACGTTTTCACTGCTGGCTGGGTCAGCATTACTAGGCTACCGAAAAGCGCCGTAAACCCGCCGATCATGACCAGCACAGCCAACACGCCTGGGGCCAGCAGCATCACATCGGCAAAGCGGATCAGGACGAAGCCGCCGGCATTGATGACACCCGCATGGAGCAACGCCGACACCGGGGTCGGTGCTTCCATGACTTCGGTGAGCCAGCCGTGCAGTGGAAACTGTGCCGATTTGAGCAGGGCGGCGACGGCGATCAGCCCCGCCGCCGCGATCACGGTTCCGCCTCCGGCCCCGGCACGCGCCGCACCAAGCAAGGTCGAGATATCGGTCGTGGCGTAGTCAAAAAAAAGTAGTATTGCAGCAGTGATAAGGGCGGCGTCGGCCGCCCGCGCAGTCACAAACTTCTTCCGCGCGGCGCGCTGCGCGCCGATGCGATCAGGATAGAACAGGAGCAGGCGTTGGAGGCTGAGGCTGGTTGAAACCCAGGCCAGCACAAGCTGGACGAGATTGCCTGCAATGACCAACAGCATGACCATCGCCAGCGTCGTGCAAAGCCAAGCCATAAACACCCTCTGGCGCGGTTCGCCATCGAGATAGACCGCTGCGTAGCGAACTACGATCCAGCCGACGAAAGACACCAGAAGCAACAGCGCGGCGCTGACGATATCGAGCCTGACCGATAGGCCTGCCGCTCTGGCACCGATCAAAGGGCTGGTTGCGGGGCCATGACTAAAAAGCAAGACCGCCGATAGTATCGCAAAAATGACAGCAATAAACGTTAGCGTTTCGATCGCCTTAAGGCGGACGATGTCCTGGCGTTGCGGGCCGACGAAGCTAATGATGGCTGCAGCGATCAACGCCAGAGGTGCTCCCATCGGTATAAAATAGATCGACACAGTGAAT
>JAYTXQ010000115.1:0-16496 GCA_043742825.1 Caulobacteraceae bacterium
AGCACATCCTGGCGGTCAAGGTCAGCATCGGTGAGGTGATAACCGGGCGGGGCGAACCAGCCGGGCCGCTCCCAGCCAAAGACGCTGCCAAATACCGCGCCCAAGGCCTTCATCCGATCATAGCAAGGGGTCTGGCGCAGGGGCCGCGCCGCCTCTCGCTCTTCGTCTGGATAGTGAACAGTGAAGACCTTGGCATAGGCCTCTTCGTTTTTCGTCTTCAGATAGCCGCGTGAGGCATAGGCCCCAAAACGCCGGGGATCGACGCCCATCATGTCCAGACTGGGTTCACCCTCGACGATCCAGTGGGCAAGTTGCCAGCCCGCACCGCCAGCCGCAGTGACGCCAAAGCTGTGGCCCTCGTTCAGCCAGAAGTTCTTCAGGCCCCAGGCCGGCCCGATCATCGGGCTGCCGTCGGGGCTATAGGCGATGGCCCCGTTATAAACCTTTTTCACCCCGACCTCACCGAAGGCGGGCACGCGGGCAATGGCGCTGGCGATATAGGGCTCGAGTCGCTCTAGATCTTCCTGAAACAGTTCATATTCGGACTGAGGATGGGGGCCATCTACATAACAGGCCGGGGCACCGACCTCATAGGGGCCGAGCAGAAGACCGCCAGCTTCTTCGCGCATGTACCAGGACGAGTCAGACTCGCGCAGAACCGCCATCTCCGGTAGGCCGGCCGCCCTTCGAGCGAGGATCTCGGGGTGTGCCTCGGTGACGATATACTGGTGTTCGACCGGGATCACCGGCACGTCAAGCCCGACCATAGCCCCTGTGCGGCGGGCGAAGTTCCCCGTGGCACTGACCACGTGTTCGCAAGAGATATCCCCTTGATCGGTCTGGACATGCCAACTGCCGTCGGCCTGACGGGTAATCCCTGTGACCGTCGTTTGCCGGTAGATCGTCGCGCCCCTGGCCCTGGCCCCCTTGGCGAAAGCCTGGGTCAGGTCGGCCGGTTGGATATAGCCGTCGCCTGGATGCTGTATGGCCCCGATGATGCCGTCCATATTGCACAGGGGCCAGATGGCCTTGACCTCATCTGGGGTGAGAAACTTGACCTCGACCCCGATAGTCTTGGCGACGCCGGCATAATATCGATACTCGTCCATGCGGTCGGCGGTGCGCGCCAGACGAATATTGGAGACCCGGTTGAATCCGACGATCTGCTCGGTCTCAGCCTCGAGCTGGGGATAAAATCCCACAGAATATTTATGCAGCTGGCCCACCGAATAGCTGAGGTTGAACAGGGGCAGCAGACCTGCCGCGTGCCAGGTTGATCCGCTGGTAAGCTCCTTACGCTCCAGCAGAACCACATCCGACCAGCCCATTTTTGCCAAGTGATACAGAGTACTGACCCCCACGACACCGCCGCCGATCACGACCACCCGGGCATGAGATTTCATCGTCGAACTCCAGCATCAATAAAGCGGGGGGGGGGCGGCAGAAATCAAAGGCCGGCATGTGCCGCATGGTCTGCATCGATCTGCACGATCATCTGCCGTGTGTACCAATTGCAAAATTGGTCCACCAGGCCCTCGGTGTAGGGAGAATAGGGGCCTGGATCATAGGCCGGGTCACTGGCCCCGCGCTGAACCATTTCCACGAGCGCGCCATCTTGATGATTGGTCGCGCGCCAGACCTTCGTCAGGGTTCGGAGGTCGTAATCGACCCCTTCCTCGGCGTCTTTTCGCACCAGCCACTTGGTCCGCACCAGTGTGCGATCAGCGGCCAGCGGCAGAGCCGTAATGCTGACGATATGGTCGCTCATGAAATGGTGCCAGCTATTGGGCTGAGTCCAGAACGACAACCCTCCCAGACAGGCGCTGGTGAAATTCCCGAGCAGCTTTTGACAAGCGATCTTGGTGTCCAGGGTCTGGCTTTCACCGGTGCCAGCAATGACCAGACGCTCGCAGCGATACCCGGTGGGCTGATCATCCAGGTGCTCGACAAGTTCATAGGGCAAACCAGCGGCCTGCCAATCGACCACCGCATCGACCACCTTTTGGCGGTATTGACGCTCCTGCTGTGCCTCACGGGGGTTGGCCTGCGACGGGGCATAGCCGAACCCGAAAGCGAACAGAGGGTTCATCAGCTCAGGATGGTTGGCCGCACAGTGGTAGCACTCGCGGTTGTTCTCCAGCGTCAATTTCCAGTTACCGCTCTCGATATAGTCTTCCGCGTGCGCGACCTTACAGCCTGCCACATCATGCGGCTCGATATAGGGTTTCATGACCCTCGCCATGTCGTCGAAATCCGTGGGCGGACTATCGGCCAGGCAGACAAAGAGCAGACCTGCCAGGGATTTGAGGTGCACAGGCTTGAGTCCATGACAGCCCATGTCGAAATCGCTCTGCATGTGTGCGGCGAATTTCAAGATCCCGTCCAGGCCATAGGACCAGCCGTGGTAGCGACAGACCAGATGCGTCAGGCTGGCAGCCGGATCATCGATGAGCCGGGCACCGCGATGGCGGCAAACATTATGAAAGGCCCGAACCCGGTCATCGTGGCCCCGAACGATCAGTACCGAGGCACTGCCCAGGGTAACGGTCATCACATCGCCAATCTTTGCGACGTCAGGTTCGACACCGACATAAATCCAGTGCCGCCAGAAAATCAGTTCCATATCCGCATCGAAGATTTCTGACGCGGTATAGAAAGGCGCGGGCAGGCTGTGCCCTGGCCGGCGCGCCAGCACCTGCGCGCGCAGCGATGCGTGATCAGGACTGGACATCAACAGGCTGGCCTCCTCATGAGCGGCATAGTGTTTCGCCAAAGGTGCCGTCAAAGCTTTTATGAATGCGTCGTTTTCATTCAAATTTGCGACATTCGCGCGTAGAGCCAAAGGTATGACTCGATTTGCATCATCTGGGATTGCATCTTCTTCGGCGCGCCGGGGCAGCGAACGCCCCGGACCACGGCTGTCTGTCGGCATTGTCCTGGCCAACAACTTTACCCTGTCTGCCTTTGCTCTCTTTATCGATCATCTGCGCCTGGCCGCTGATGAGGGCGACCGCAGCCGGCCCCTGAACGTGCACTGGGCGGTGATGAATGCAGAGCTGGCACCTGTGCGGTCAAGTTGCGGTATGGTGGTCAATCCGACACATCGATATTCGGACCCTGCCAGTTTTGACTATCTGGTCGTGGTCGGCGGCCTGTTGCATGGGGGCGAACAGATTGATCAGAGCACCGCCGACTATCTGGCCCGGGCCGCCGGCCAGGGCGTGACCCTGGTGGGTCTGTGTACCGGCAGCTTTATCCTCTGCCGCCTGGGCCTCATGCAAGGTCGCCAATGTTGCGTCAGCTGGTATCATCACCATGATTTCCTTGAGGAATTCCCACATCACCGCTTGGCCGCCGATCGGTTGTGGGTGGCCGACGGGGATCGCATCACCTGCGCGGGCGGTGCCGGCACCGCCGATCTGGCCGCCTTTTTGATCGAGCGGCATCTGGGCCACGCCCTGGCCCAGAAAGCTAACCAGGTTTTGCTCTTTGACCGGGCCAGAGCCGGTAGTGATGCCCAGCCGCACCCCCCCCTTGCAGGCCTCGCCCCCAACCCGCGCATCGCCAGGGCACTGATCCTGATGGAACAAAACCTGTCACGGCCCCTGTCGATCTCATCGCTGTCGAGCCAGCTTGGTTTGTCTACCCGCCAGTTCGAACGCCAGTGCCAGGCCATAGTCGGCCGCAGTCCGGCGCAACTCTATCGTGATGTGCGTCTGCGCTATGGTGAATGGCTGCTCAGCCATACGCCCCGGTCCATAACCGACATCGCTCTTGATTCCGGTTTCGCCGACTGCGCGCATTTTTCTCGCCAGTTCAAGGTCAAATACGGGGTATCGCCCTCGGCCCGCCGCGCCAGGCCATCCGGCGATGAGGCCCAGCTTGCCAGCCATAGGATATTTGCGGTTTAGCACGCTCTACCGCTGTCGGGTCCGCCAATCCTTAGCCTGAACATAAGGCGCGTTCGAGGGTGCAAGGAGCGGGCGTCCGAGAATATGGTCCGCAGCCTTTTCGCCGATCATGATCGTCGGGGCATTGAGGTTGCCGGTGGTGAGCGAGGGCATGACCGAAGAGTCCGCCACGCGTAGGCCCTGCGTGCCGATCACTCGCAACTGTGCATCGACGACCGCCAGCGGGTCCTCGGATCGGCCCATCTTGCAGGTGCAGGACGGATGGTAGGCACTCTCGACCTTGGCGGCGATAAAGGCGTCGATGGCCTCGTCGCTGGTCACCCTCGCACCTGGCTGAATTTCCCGGCCGCGATAGGGGGCAAAGGCCTCCTGACCAAAGATTTCGCGTGTCAGCCGCACGCAGGCCCGCATCTCCATCCAGTCGTCTGGGTGGCTCATATAATTGAATTGAATCTTTGGCTTGTCGCGGGCGTCGGCTGAGGCCAGCCGCACCCAGCCGCGGCTCTTTGAGCGCATGGGCCCGACGTGGGCCTGAAAGCCGTGTTCTCTAGCCAGAGATGATCCATCATAGCTGACTGCCATGGGCAGGAAATGATACTGGATGTCAGGATAGGCGATCCCGGCGCGGCTTCGGATAAAGCCGCAGCTTTCAAAGTGATTGGTCGCCCCCAGGCCATCATGCCGCAACAGCCAACGCGCGCCGATCCAGGCCTTGGCCAAAGGGTTCATGGCAGAGTAGAGAGTCACCGGCTGACGGCAGGCCATCTGGAAATAGAACTCCAGGTGATCTTGCAGATTTTCACCGACCCCCGGCCGGTCGGCCACCACCTCCAGCCCGTGCCCGGCCAGCTCCGCCGCCGGTCCGACACCTGACAGTTTGAGCAGTTGCGGCGAGTTGATCGGACCCCCGGCCAGAATCACCTCTCGTCCGGCTCCAGCCTCCTGCATGCGCCCCTTGACCTGATAGAGAACACCGACCGCGCGGGTGCCCTCGAAGATGATCCGGTGGGCCAGCGCGCCTGTGATCAGACACAGATTGGGCCTACCCAGAGCCCGGCGTAGATAGGCGTTTGCGGCACTGCAGCGCACCCCTGCCTGGACGGTCATGTCCATGCGGCCAAATCCTTCCTGCTGCGCGCCATTGATGTCAGGGGTCATGGGGTAACCTGCCTGGGCGGCGGCATCCAGCCAGGCCTGATGCAGGGGATTCTTCAACGTGCCATAGGTTGTATGCAGGGGGCCATCGCCACCGCGATAGGTATCTGCCCCTTCAGCCCGGGTCTCGGCTTTTCGAAAGTACGGCAACACGTCGGCATAACCCCAGCCTGTGGCCCCTTCATCGCGCCAACGCTCGAAATCTAAGGGGTTGCCGCGCACATAGACCAGGCCATTGATCGAGGATGATCCGCCAACAACCTTGCCGCGCGGGGTGTGTAGGCGTCGCCCATCCAGATGGGGCTCGGGTTCACTCTCATAGAACCAGTTGTAGCGTTTCGAATTCATTGGGATGGCCAGGGCACTGGGCATCTGGATAAAGATCGATCGATCCGACCCTCCCGCCTCAAGCAGCAAAACACTGTTTCGACCGTCCGCCGTCAGGCGATCAGCCAGAACACAACCCGCCGAGCCTGCCCCAACGATAATGTAATCAAAGCTTTGCATTAGGCTCTAATAGGGCGCGTCGATGTCGACCAGAGCCACGTAGACACTTTTCAGTTGCGTGTAGTGTTCGACGGCGGCGCGGCCGTTTTCCCGGCCGAGACCGGAGTGCTTATTGCCTCCGAAGGGCAGTTCAATAGGGGTGATGTTGTAGGCGTTAATCCAGCACGTGCCCGCTTCCAGACGCGTGACGACGCGGTGGGCCCTGATCAGATCGCGGGTAAAGACCCCGGCGGCGAGGCCAAAGTTCGTGGCATTGGCCCGTGCGACGACCTCCTCTTCGGTGTCGAACTCCAGCACCGTCATCACCGCGCCGAATATCTCTTCCCGCACGATGCTCATCTGGTCATTGCAGTTGGTAAAGATCGCGGGGGTCAGATAGTTGCCCTTGGCCAGGGCAGCAGTAGTGACCGGCTCTCCACCTACGAGCAAGGTGGCACCCTCGGCTTTGCCCGCTGCGATAAATCCAAGCACCTTTTGCATGTGCGCCTTTGAGATCATGGCCCCGACCTGGGTGGCCGGATCAAGTGGATCGCCGACGACCATGGCCTTGGTGCGCGCGACAAGGCGCTCAAGAAAGGCCGCCTTCAGGCTGTGGTGGATAAACACCCGTGTGCCGTTCGAACAAACCTCGCCGGCGGAATAGAAGTTGGCAAGCAGGGCCCCTGAGACGGCATTGTCCAGATCGGCGTCCTCGAAAATGATCAAGGGCGATTTTCCGCCCAGCTCCAGGGTCACATATTTCAAGCCTTGTGCAGCATCCGCCATGACCCTGCGTCCCGTCTCGACGGACCCGGTCAGCGAGACCTTGGCGATACCTGGGTGGCGGCTGAGCAGGCTTCCGGTCTCCCCCAGGCCCTGAACCACGATAAACACACCGTCCGGCAGACCGGCCTCAGCATAGATTTCCTCAAGCTTGATCGCGGTCAGAGGGGTCAACTGGGCGGGTTTGAAGATCATTGCATTGCCGCAGGCCAAGGCTGGGGCTGATTTCCAGCAGGCGATCTGCAAGGGATAGTTCCACGCGCCGATGCCGGCCGTGACCCCCAACGGCTCGCGCCGTGTGTAGCCGAAGGCCGTGGGCCCCAAGTCGATGTGTTCACCCGAAATGGTCGCAGCGACACCGGCATAATACTCAAGGCAATCGGCCCCCGAGACAACATCGACGACCAGGGTTTCCTGAATGGGCTTGCCGGTATCCAGCGACTCTAATCGGGCCAGTTCGTCATTGCGTTGACGCAGTATGTCGGCAGCCCGCCTAAGGATCTGGCCCCGTTGCGCCCCGGTCATGGCCGCCCAGATTTTCTGCCCTGCAGTCGCACGTGCCACAGCGGCATCGATCTGATCGGGACCATCGATGTTCAGGGTCGCCAGAACCTCGCCCGTGCCGGGATTGATGCTGTCAAAGGTGATGGGGACAACTCCGTTTGGGGTTTTGAAGGCAGCTTGCCCATAACACTACTACCCTTAAGGGCGGTAAAGAATTTCCTTGATATCCTGCAGGCCGCAACGCAAGTGGCGAGTATAGTGCCTCATTGGAAACGACGCATGCAGCCTGTGCGGGCTTGGTTCACCCTCTTGTTCAGCACCCTGACCCTTTGGCTTGGTGCCGTACCGGCCAGAGCCGAACCTGCCACCTGCCAGGTCGTTCGGATGTCGGATATCGGCTGGACAGACGTTACCGCCAGCACGGCCCTTTTCGCCGAGATGCTCAGCGCCCTGGGTTATCAGCCGAAGATTACCGTGCTTTCCGTACCGGTGACCTATGCCGCTATGCACAATCGTGATGTGGATGTTTTCCTGGGCAATTGGATGCCCTCCCAGACCGCTGACCGCGCTGCTTTCGTTGCGGATCATTCGGTAGATGTCCTTGGCCCGATGCTGACGGGGGCGAAATACACTCTGGCAGTGCCGCAATATAGCTATGACGCCGGCCTGCGCAGCTTTGCCGACATTGCCAGGTTCGCCGGAGCTCTGGACCACAAGATCTATGGTATCGAGGCCGGCAACGACGGCAATAGGCTGGTCCTGGGCATGCTGGCCGCCGCCAAGTTCAACCTCGGCGACTTTAAGCTGGTGGAATCCAGCGAGCAGGGCATGCTGGCCCAGGTGGAGCGCGCCTATCGGGTCAAACAACCGGTAGTGTTTCTGGGTTGGAGCCCGCACCCGATGAACCTACGCTTTAGGATGCGCTATCTTGAGGGGGGCGACACGGTGTTCGGGCCCAATTTCGGCGGGGCCACCGTGTTTAAGAACACCCGCCGGGGATTCAGCGAGCAATGCCCGAACGTTGGCCGCCTGCTCGCCCGCTATCAGTTGAGCGTTGATGAGACCAATGGCCTGATGTCGGCGATCCTCGACCGCCACCTGAGCCCGGCCAAGGCGGCCCTGAACTGGCTAGCGGCAAACCCAACTCGAACTCGTGGCTGGCTGAACGGGGTGACCACCGTCGATGGTGCACCCGCCGCACCCGCCCTGGCGCACCATATGGCGTCCCTGGGGGGCACAGTAGGGGCGCTTGGCCCCAAGCTGCCAGTCGGCGCGGTCATAGCCGGTGTGATTGAAAGGGTGAAAACTCAAGCTTGGTTTTTTAACGGCATCTCCGCCGGGATCACCGGCCTGATCGGTGCGATCACCGCGTTCCTTATCTTGATCCCACCCTGGCTGGCGACACTCGTCGCGGCTCTGGGGGTCTGGGTAGCGAAGCGCTCGGCCTGGTTGGCGCTGTTCGTCGCCGGGGCGCTGTTGCTGATCATCAACCTTGGCTATTGGTCGGCGACCATGGAGACCCTGGCCCTTGTCAGTGTTGCCACCTGTACTGCGACCCTGCTGGGCGTCCCCATTGGCATTGCTGCCGGCCATCGCCCAGCCCTGGCGGCCACGTTGCGACCGGCGCTCGACCTGATGCAAACCTTGCCGACCTTTGTCTATCTGATCCCCACCCTGGTCCTTTTCGGATTAGGCGTTGCGCCGGGCCTGATTTCCACAGTGATTTTTGCCCTGCCTGCGCCCATTCGCCTGACGCAACTTGGAATTGAATCGACGCCCAAAGCCCTGCTCGAAGCTGGCCAGGCCTTTGGGGCCACGCGGCGGCAGTTGCTGTTCAAGGTTGAGCTACCCAGCGCGGCGCCGATGATCCAGGCAGGGATCACGCAATGTATCATGCTCAGCCTGTCGATGGTGGTCATCGCTGCCCTGGTCGGTGCCGGCGGACTGGGGACGCCCGTGGTGCGGGCCCTGAATACGGTACAAGTCGGCATGGGCTTTGAAGCGGGCCTGGCTATCGTCCTGCTGGCCGTCATTCTGGACCGCGTAATGAAGCCGAGGAAGAGGCCGTGAGCGTCGCCCTGGAATTTCGCGATGTGGATATCCTGTTCGGCGGTCAAGCCGGACGCAAGAACCGGCACGCGATAGCGAGTGCACAGAGGCTTCTGGATGCCGGCTCTGGACGGGCCGAAATCCAGAGCCAGACCGGCGTTGTCCTGGGCGTCGCCGGTGCCAATCTCAGCGTCAGGGCTGGAGAGATCTGTGTTTTGATGGGTCTCTCGGGGTCGGGAAAATCGACCTTGCTGCGCGCCGCCAACCGCCTCAACCCGGTCAGCCGCGGACAGGTTCTGATCAGTGATCCATCCGGGCCTATAGATGTCGCCGCCTGCGACAGCGCCACCCTGCAACGGCTGCGCCGCACACGAATTGCCATGGTGTTTCAGCAATTTGCCCTGCTGCCCTGGCGCTCAGTGCGCGACAACGTCGGTTTTGGTCTTGAACTTCAGGGTCTCGCAGCAAAGGAGCGCCAGCCGCGTGTGGATGCGCAACTGGCGCTGGTGGGCCTGACCGACTGGGCGGACCGCCAGGTAGGCGAACTTTCCGGCGGCATGCAACAAAGGGTGGGCCTTGCCCGCGCCTTCGCCACAGATGCCGATATTTTGATGATGGATGAGCCCTTTTCCGCCCTCGATCCCCTGATCCGTGACCGGTTGCAAAATGAGTTGTTGGATCTGCAGATCAAACTGAAAAAGACCATCCTGTTCGTCAGCCACGACCTGGATGAGGCGCTGAAGCTGGGCGACCACATCGCCATCCTGCAGGATGGCCGGATCATTCAGGCGGGCACCGCCGAGGACATTATCCTAAGGCCCGCCAACGCCTATATTTCCGATTTCGTCAGGCACATGAACCCCTTGACCGCCCTGACTGCGGCTATGGCCATGCGGCCCCTCCAGACGCTGGAGTTGTGTGACGGCGGCGTGTGGCTGGACGCAGAGCGAAAGCGACGTGTCAGCCTGGACAGAAATCACCGCCCGATTGGCGAGGGCCTGATCACTGTGACCAGCGACGCCTCACTCGCCGCCCTGGCGCAAATGCTGCAACCCCAGGACGGACCGGTGATCCTGGTGCAGGAGGGGGTCATGGTCGGCGTCTGCGATGCGAGCGACCTGGTCACCGCCTTGAGGCGCTGGGGCAAGGGGTGAAGCCATTTACCCATCACCCATTTTGGTATATATCGCGGTATATTCCAACAAGGATGGTAAGGTGAACCAGATCGCGAAACTCTTCACAAACGGTCGCAGCCAAGCAGTCCGCCTGCCCAAGGCTTTCCGTTTCGACGGCTCCGAGGTCTACATCCGTAAGGATAGCAAAACAGGGGATGTAATTTTGTCACCAACGGTAATGGACTGGGACTCGTTTTTTGCCCTGGTCAGAAGCACGGATGAAACAGAGGACTTTTTGCTCGACCGCAATGACGGCCCAGCGCAAGAGCGCGACCTGTATTGACCGCGGCTACGTCGCATCGTTTTATGATGGACACGAATATCGCCAGCCATATCATCCGTGGCACCCGCTCGGCGGTTGCGGCTCATCTGCAGGCGCGACCTGTGGCCGACCTTTGCGTTTCGGTAATTACCGAAGGTGAGCTGTTGTTTGGCGTGCGTCGCAAGCCTGATGCGATCCGGCTCAAAGAGTCCGTTGAAGCTTTTCTCACTCGTGTTCAGGTGGTGCCGTGGGGCCGTACCGAGGCCGCAAGCTATGGCGTCCTGAGGGCAGTGTTGGAGCGCGCGGGTACGCCGCTGGGTGCGCTCGACACACAGATCGCGGCCCATGCCCTGGCAATCGAAGCCATACTGGTCACCAACGACGCGGCTTTCAGCCATGTGCCTGGCCTGACCATCGTCGATTGGACGGTGGCGTGACGCTACACATCGCCATCAGATCCAACGCATCGCTATTACCCACTGGCGCAAATCAGCGGCCTGCTGGTGCAGTCCGAAACCAGCTGTGAGATCGGCGCGACTTGATGAACCTAGCCGAAGAAATCTCAGCCTTTCACACCCAGCCGCCAAATCGTCGTGTGATCCTGTTTTCGGCGGTGGCGGCGATTGTCTCTGCGCACGAAGCCATAGCCGCCGACGCAAGGCACACATGCGGGCCCGTCGGGGAGGGTCGAACGAACACAGAAAGTCCCGCGCGCCGGTGGCGTAATCGTGTAAGTTCTCGCGACGGGACCGTTAGCATTAAGGTCACGCAAAGGCAGGATAAGGCAAGGTTTTTTGTTTCCGTCGCTGTGTCGCTTCACCGGTCGCGGAAGGGCAAAGTCTCTACAAGACTGTTGGTAAGGTCGCGCGATAAAGACGGTGAGGCCTCTGATTGTACTTGCTCGGGGGTGACCTAAACTCGACACTTTCGCCAAATGGGCGTTACGTCGGCTTTTTCGGCGTCACAGAGGCGTCTGAGATCGGCAAACTTCCCCTAGGGGTTCGCTATCTATTCGATCTGGAGTCTTCCAAGCTCTTAGCCCTGTCGAAACTCCAGATATATCTGGGCGGTAGAAATTCTGCGGCATGGTCACATGATGGCGAAAAGCTCGCCTACGGCTCCCCTGACGCCGTGTCGATCTTTGATGCCACGCGTCACGCGAGCCGCAGCTTAACCGCCAAGACCGATGGCGGAGACCCAGCGCAGGCCGCGTCCTTCAACTTCGCGTGGTCCAAAGACGACCGCCAGATATCCTATGATTTCCAGACGGACGCCCGCAGTGGCGAATCTCTACAGCTTGAGCCCACGCATTTGGACGATCCCAATGGCGTGCACCGAAGGACTGTCGGTTTTTTGGCGAAATCGCAGGAAGCCGGGACGAATCCAGGCAAGTAGAAGACGCACAAGTCGTGCGTGTCCCCACTTCAGGTCGCGGCAGTCTATAGAAGTCAGGTTCGTCCGCACCCTCACGCTCATACAGCGGATACGTGCGATTAGAGCGTGTGTGTCCCTGTCTCGATTTCCGCAGCGATACTTCGCAGCGCCGTCTCGAAACGGTCCGCCGGCTGGCCACCCGAGATCAGGTACTTTTCATTGATGACAACCGCCGGCACCGCCGAGATTCCTTCCGAATGCCAGCGCCGCTGTGCGGTCCGCACATCCTCAGCGAAGCGCCCCGTCGCCAGCACGTCGCGCGCCGCATCACCATCCAGTCCCGCGTTCCGCGCCGCCTCGACGAGGACAGCGTGGTCGCTCGGATTCTGGCCGAGCGTGAAGTAGGCATCGAAGAGCGCGTACTTAAGCGCGGACTGACGGCCCTCCAGTTCCGCCCAATGCAGCAGACGGTGAGCATCGAAGGTGTTGTAAATCCTGCTGTTTTCGTTCGACTTGATGGTGAAGCCCACCTCGGCGGCACGGGCTCGGATCGCCTCGCGGCTGGCCGCAGACTGCGCCGGTGTCGCGCCGTACTTCTGGCCGACGTGCTCGACGATGTTCTGCCCTTCGGGTGGCATAGAGGGGTTCAGCTCGAAGGGCTGAAAATGGATGTCGGCCTGGACGAGGTCCCCGACGCGTCGCAGAGCCTCTTCCAGACCTCCCAGACCGATGATGCACCATGGGCAGGAGACGTCCGACACAAAGTCGATCCGTAAAGTCTTGGGCATCCACAGCACTCCAATGTCGCTACCGAGAACTTCGAGCGACCTTTAGGCGTTGACCGTTTCAAGGGCCGGATAGTCGGTGTAGCCGGCCGCTCCAGGCCCATAGAGCGTTTCGACGTTTAACGCGTTCAGCGGCGCGCCGGTCCGCAGGCGAGCCGGCAGATCTGGGTTAGCGATGAAGCTGCGGCCAAATCCAACGGCGTCGGCGACGCCGGAGTCCAGATCGGCCACCGATTGTTCGAGGCTGTACTGCTCGTTGACGATGACCGGGCCGCCGAAAGCCGCCTTGATGGCGGGCGCCAGACGGTCGGGACCGACGTGCTCGCGTAGGAAAAGATACGCGAGGTTCCGTTTCGCTAACTCACGCGCCACATAAGTGAATAGAGCGAGAGGATCAGAGTCGCCCATGTCCTGGGCGTCGCCACGCGGCGCAAGATGCATGCCAACCCGGTCGGCACCCCACACCGAGATGCAGGCGTCGGTGACCTCAAGGTGCAGCCGCGCGCGGTTCTCGATCGGCCCGCCATAGGCGTCGGTCCGCTTATTGCTGCCGTCCTGAAGAAACTGGTCGAGCAGGTAGCCGTTGGCACCGTGGATCTCGACGCCGTCGAAGCCCGCCGCCTGAGCGTTCTCAGCCGCCTGACGGAAGGCTTCCACCACGCCACCAATTTCATGCAATTCCAGGGCCCGCGGGACCGGGAAGGGGCGCTTCGGGCGCTGCTGGCTGATGAAGCCGCCGGCGGCGATGGCGCTAGCCGAGATCGGTGTCGCACCGTTCAGCACCAGCGGCTCAGAAATCCTGCCGACATGCCACAGCTGCAGGGCGATCCGGCCACCGACAGCGTGCACGGCGGCCGTGACCCGCGCCCAGGCTTCGATCTGCTCGGCACTCCAGATACCCGGCGTGCCAAAGTATCCGACCCCCATGGGCTCCACCGACGTCGCTTCCGCCAGGATCAGGCCGGCCGAGGCCCTCTGGGCGTACTGCTCCGCAACCAGATCCGTCGGAGCGCGGGTCTCTGGCACCGCACGCATGCGCGTCAGGGGTGCCATGATCACGCGGTTGGGTAGGTCGAGATCGCCAAGGCGGATGGGGTCGAAGAGGGTGGGCATAGGCGGTCGTTCCCGTGATATGTCGTTCGCCCGTTGAGGCATCCGACGTAGGGTAAGGCAAGACTGAACCTTGTTCATGTAGACTGGTAGCCGCTATCTATGGGCGAGTTCGCGCGGGCGGGCCTTTGCGATGTGCGGAACTCAGCGCTTCTTGCCCAGTTCGGCGGCGATATCCTTGACCAGGCGACCGACCTTGCGGTGCGCGGCGGCCAACTGATCTGGGGACACGCCCCAGCGCTTGGCCCAGTACTCGACTGCCTGGCGTTCCGACAGATCAAGCCGGTTCTTGTCGACGAAGCCGCGCTTGTCCTTCAATCCCGCCATGGTCACCTCGCTGGAAATAAAGTCGGGCCTACACGATCCCTTGTCTGTCTCATAGCCAGGTCACTTTTGCGCGAAAAACCATCAGGCTCTGGCCGCGCCCTACGGCCCGCCCGCCACCGTTTCAAATAGATTTGTCAGTGTAAGCCCCCGCCAGGTGAAGCCATTTTGCATGTCTTCGGTCAGGAGCTGATCGCAGCGCGCCATGACGCTCGTGGCGACGATCAGGGCATCCCAGAAGGCTAGTCGATGGCGAACAACAAGCTCCATGGCGTCGTTCACAGTCGCGACCGTGGTGTCAGGCGCTTCATAAGCGGCGGCCCAGGTTTCGACGGCGAGCTTTGCGGTTTCGACCGACCATTTGGCCTTTCGGGTAAGGACGGCGAACAGTTCCGCCAGGGCCTGAACCGGGATCACGACCGTGTCGCGCTCCAGCGCCCCCAGTATGACCAGAGCCTGAGCCTGCCGCTCAGCCCCATTCACCCCCTCGGCATAGACCAGGATGTTGGTGTCCAGAGCGACGCGCAAAGCTAGCCTTCGTAAAGCTCGTCGCGACGCCACGATCCAATATCGGTCGCTGTCTGAGACCTCAAGCGGTCGAGAAGCTGAGCTCGGGAAGATGTCTGAGCCTCATCATCGGCAACATAGGGTACAATTCGCGCTATGGGCCGGCCGTGGGACGTGACCACATAGCGACCGCCTTCACGTACGTTTCGCAACACCGTCGAAAAGCCGCGATTGGCATCCGCTGCCGAGATGGCCAAGTCATGGGGTCTGTTTATAGGCATTATCACTACATAGGACTTTTGGGGCCGTAGCGCAACGCGCGTGACAAGATTCCAGGATCGGTCCGGAGCTGGGCCTGTCATCACGACTACGTCGCAATTGTTCAAACCTGATGGCGCGCAGATACAGGCCGTTATGACAGGCGTGGGGCAAACAGAGCCACTTCAGCGAAGGGAGGGCAATCATGCAGCGATTTTCGGCCCTGGCTTTGCTGCGCGCGGGCCTTTCGGGGCAGAAGGGGTGGCAGGCACAGTGGCGCTCACCGCAACCCAAAAGTGCCTATGACGCGGTGATCATCGGCGGCGGCGGGCACGGCCTGGCAGCGGCCTATTATCTGGCCAAACAGCACGGAATGACCAACATCGCGGTGGTCGAAAAGGGCTGGATCGGTGGGGGCAATACCGGGCGTAACACCACGATCATCCGCTCCAACTATCTCTTCGACCAAAGCGCGGCTCTATACGATCACGCGGTAAAGCTGTGGGAGGGGTTGTCGCAGGAATTGAACTATAACGTCATGTTCTCGCCGCGCGGGGTGATGATGCTGGCCCACACGGTGCACGACGTGCAGGTGTTCAAACGTCACGTTCACGCCAATCGCTGTAACGGCGTCGACAATGAGTGGCTGGATCCGGCGCAGGCCAAAGCCTTTTGTCCGCCGCTGAATATCGGGGCGGGGATGCGCTATCCGGTGCTGGGCGCGGCCCTGCAACGGCGGGGCGGAACAGCCCGGCACGACGCGGTCGCCTGGGGCTATGCCCGAGCCGCTGATGCCCTGGGCGTTGATATCCTGCAGAACTGTGAAGTCACCGGCATCCGCCGTGGGCCAAGCGGGGCAGTGGAGGCGGTGGAAACCACGCGCGGCCTGATCCGCACGCCCAAGGTCGCGGTGTCGGCGGCCGGTCACACCAGCGTAGTGTTGGACATGGCGGGGGTCCGCCTGCCGCTTGAAAGCTATCCGTTACAGGCCCTGGTCTCGGAGCCGGTGAAGCCGGTATTTCCCTGTGTGGTGATGTCAAATACCATCCATGCCTATATCAGCCAGTCGGATAAGGGAGAGCTGGTGATCGGGGCGGGGACTGACGCCTATACCAGCTATACCCAGCGCGGGGGCCTGCACATCGCCACCCACACGCTGGATGCCATCTGTGAGCTGTTCCCGCAGTTTCGCCGGTTGAAAATGCTGAGAAACTGGGGTGGGATTGTTGACGTGACCCCGGATCGCTCCCCGATCTTGGGCAAGACCCCTGTCCCGGGCCTGTATGTGAACTGCGGCTGGGGAACGGGGGGGTTCAAAGCAACGCCGGGGGCTGGACATCTGCTGGCCTGGACCCTGGCCAAGGATGAGCCGCATCCGATCAATGCGCCCTTTACGCTGGAGCGATTCCGCGATGGGTTTCTGATCGACGAAGCGGCGGCGGCGGCGGTGTCGCACTGATGCTGCTGATCAGATGCCCCCATTGCGGTGAACGGCCGGAGATCGAATTTGCCTATGGCGGCGAGGCCCATATCGCTCGGCCAAGTGATCCAGCGGCCATGAGCGATCAGGCCTGGACCGACTTTCTCTATATGCGCCGCAACCCCAAAGGTGTGCATGCCGAGCGCTGGCGTCACACCCACGGCTGCGCGCGGTTTTTCAATGCCCTGCGTGACACGCGCAACGACCAGATCCTGGCTACCTATGCGGCAGGTCAGCCGCGACCGGATAGCCTGCCATGAGCCGGGCCTATCGTGTCAGCGGCGGCTCAGCCATCGACCGTACCCAGCCCTTAAGTTTTCAGTTCGACGCCAA
>JAYTXQ010000116.1:0-5074 GCA_043742825.1 Caulobacteraceae bacterium
CACCAACGCCTGGAACACCTGCGTCAGCGACAACGTCCGCCAGGCCGTCCGCCAGATCAACGCCCCTTCGGTCAGCGTTGCCTACAGCCAGCCCGTCGATCAGGCTCTGGCCAGCAACAGCTCCGGACACTGAACCACGTTACTTTCGTAAGACCACAAATCTCCGGGGGGAAACTTCCGGAGATTTTTCCTTATCGCCAATGGCCGGCAAAAATGGCGGCGAAGAGGACCAGTCCGGCAACGGTGTTGGATTTGAACAGAGCCAGAGCTCCGGTCGGCGAATTGACATTCAGGACGAATGATTGCCGCACCAGATGCAGGCCATAGATACCCGCAAGCGGCGCGAACAACAGCCCCAACCCAGCAGCCCAGGCCATCGCCGTGACTAGGCTCAGACAGGCGAGATAGAAGCCCAGAACCGCGCCCGGTGCAGCCGAGCCCAAACGGCGGGCTGAAGATTTGACACCCGCCAGGGCATCGTCTTCCAGGTCCTGGACCGCATAGATGGTGTCGTAGCCCAGCGTCCAGAACACTCCACTGGCGTAGAGAAGCAGTGCAGGCAAAGGATGCTCTGGCAGGACAAGCGTGGTCAGTCCATGCCCCCCGGTAGCGGCGGCGAAACCCAGCAATGCGCCCCAGTTGAAGGTCAGGCCCAGCCAGGCCTGAGGCCACCAGGTTATGCGCTTCATAAAGGGATAGGCGACCACCAGGGCCAGTGAGGCGACACCGAGAATGATGCTGATGCCGTTGAGGCTGAGCAGTATGGCCAAGCTGATGAGACAGCAGAGCGCGACAAAGACCCAGGCACCGGTAACACTAATCTGGCCCGAGGGCAGCGGCCGGCTGGCAGTGCGGGCGACCTTGGCATCAAAATCCTTATCGACAATGTCGTTGAAGGCGCAGCCGGCGGCGCGCATCAGGGTCGCGCCGATAAAAAACAGCGCCAAAAGCCGAATATCCGGCCAGCCCCCCTGCATGGCTGCGGCCAGGGCAATCGCCTGCCAGCCAGGCAGCATCAAAAGCCAGATGCCTGTCGGTCGATCAAACCGACCCAGTTTCAGCCAGGGCCGTATGGGCACCGGCGCATACCGGTCTACCCAATTAGTCGGTGCCGCATCGGGAAGGGGTGAACTCATGGGCCTAGTGAACGCGGTCGCCTCAGGTTGACAAGGGCGTGAGGACGTTACGGTACCCAGTAATGCCTGTGGCTTTTTGGCGTCAGTCGGCAAAGATCGCTACTCGTCCCCTGCCGCGCGACGACCAGTCGGCGTATGTCAATGTGCTCCATGGACCAATATGAAGACGACGAGGCGGCCCGCAGGCGGGTGTTGAGCAATGGTCAGGTCCTGGCCTTTATCGCTACCTATTGGGCGCGCCGTCCCTGGCTGCTGGCCGGGACTATAGCCTTTACCTTTGTCTCGCTCGGCTTTGAGATGATGCTGCCGCAGGCCTCAGCGCATCTGGTTGATGCGGTTGCCCAGGGTCTGAAGAACGCGCGATTTGTCTGGCAAGCCTGGGGCCTGTTTATTGGGGTCTATGTCGTATTCGCCGCGACGCGCAATCTGGCCGTGCGCTTTTGGATGCCCCTCGCGGCGCGCAATATGGAAGAGATGACTAACGAGGGCTTTGTCCGGGTACAGAGCTTTTCCTCAGACTGGCACGGCGATAATTTCGCCGGGGCTACGGTGAGGCGGCTGTCGCGGGCCATGTGGGGCTATGACCTGGTCTCTGACGCAGTGGTGATGTGGATCGGGCCGGCGATCCTGATCCTGGCCGGCCTGTCACTTCAGATGCTGCTGCGCTGGCCGTGGGTCGGGGCGTTTTCGTTTGGTATGGTCACGTTGTTTATTCTCGCCAACATCGGCCTGACCCACCTTTGGGTGAGTAAGCCCAACAGGCTTTCAGTGGCCTGGGATTCCCGCATCGGCGGGGCCCTGGCAGACTCCATATCGTCCAACCCCACCGTCAAGGGCTTTGGGGCCGAGGCGCGCGAGACCGGCAGGATCGCGTTTGTCACCCAGACCTGGCGCAAAGCGGCACTGACCACGTGGGTCCGTTTCACCGATGTGTGGCTGGTGCAGAACGCCCTGCTGGTGATGATCCAGGCCGGGCTGAGCGGCATATTGTTGCGCATGTGGCTGAGGGGTGAAGCCAGCGCCGGGGATGTGACCTTCGTTATCACCTCCTTCCTGTTGATGAGCGGCTATCTGCGTAACATTGGCGAGAATATCCGCATGGTTCAGCGCGGCCTGGCCGATGTGGAAGATGTGGCCCGCTATGCGCGCACCGCGCCCCAGGTTCCTGATGTCGCAAACGCCCCTGACTTTTCGGGCCAGGCCGGCGAGATCGTCTTTAAGGCAGTCAGCTTCCGCTACAAGTCAGCTGGCGCAGCGATCTATGACGGCTTCAACCTGCGTATTGTTCCAGGCGAGCGCCTCGCATTGGTGGGGCCAACAGGGTCGGGGAAATCGACCTTTGTGAAGCTTATCCAGCGCCTGCATGATCTTCAGGCCGGGCAGATTCTGATCGATGGGCAAAATATCGCCGGCGTCGCTCAGGGCAGTCTGCGGCGGGCCATAGCCGTTGTTCCCCAGGACCCAGCCCTGTTTCATCGCACCATCGCCGAGAACATCGCCTATGCCCGCGCTGATGCCACGGATGAAGAGATTCGGCTGGCCGCCATGCGCGCCCGTGCCCACGATTTCATCCTCACCCTGCCCAAAGGCTACGACACCCTGGTCGGCCAGCGGGGAGTAAAGCTTTCCGGTGGTGAGCGCCAGCGCGTGGCCATCGCCCGAGCCTTCCTGGCCGATGCCCCGATTCTGGTGCTGGATGAGGCGACCTCTTCACTGGATGTTGAGACCGAAGTTGAGGTCCAGGCGGCTACAGAGGCATTGATGGCCGGTCGCACGACCATCGTCATCGCCCATCGCCTCTCGACCATCCGCAGTGCTGACCGGATCCTGGTCTTCCAGGGTGGCCGCGTGGTCGAGGAGGGCAAACATAAAGACCTGGTGGCCAAAGGCGGTGCCTATGCGCGTCTGCATGCAGTGACGCAGGGGGTGGGGTAAACTTCGCGGCGAGGCGACCGAATGGATTATTGCGAAACCCATGAGTGATGTATATAACATCTGTATACATGCCTATATAAGATGGACAGATCATGCCAAATTCGATCGGAGCGGCGGCGTTCAAGGCCGATTGTCTCAAACTGATTGAGCAGATGACACAAGACGGCCAGCCAGTAACAATCCTTAAGCGTGGCCGTCCTGTCGCCACGCTCACGCCGATAGCCGCCAAACAAGTCCCCTTTGTCGGCGCATTGCGCGGAACGGTTCTGCACTATGATGACCCGTTTAGCCCGGCGACCGATCCCTCCGATTGGAATGCTGTCGGGTGATCATTATCGATACCCACGTCCTGATCTGGGCGATGCAGGACGAGCCAAAGTTGGGTGCGCAGGCACGCTCACTCCTGGAACGCGCAGCGGGCGAGGGTGGTATCGGCGTCAGCGCCATCACCGTGTGGGAAATCGCCATGCTGGCACAAAAGGGTCGCTTGAGGCTTGGCCGTGAAGTCGGAGCCTGGATTGAAGCGGCTTTGGCACAACCGGGACTATCGCTGATGCCGATCAAACCGGCGATTGCGGTGGACAGTGTCCGGCTTCCTGGCGAGTTTCACGCCGACCCGGCGGATCGCCTAATCATCGCAACCGCCCGCCACGAAGCATGGCCACTGATGACGGCGGACGCCGCTATCCTCAGTTATGCGGCAGAGGGCCATCTGGCTATACTGGATGCGCGACGCTGAGATTACACACAACGATCCGCTAAAGTAGCGCACCGGCCAGATCGCCCTTCCTCGCAACCACAACCGCGTTCAAGCCCAGCCAAGTTGCCATCAGAGTCAATTCCGCCGACAGCGCCGGGGTAACTAGCCCGGCAACCGCTCCAGGTTCCAGGTGTGCGGCCTGAACACGCAGAACCCCGGCTTGCCGGTCAGCTTTCAGATCGACGCGGGCGACGATGGCTTCACCCATTAGAAATGGCAGGACGTAGTATCCGTGCACGCGCTTTTCTGATGGGGTATAGATTTCCAGGCGGATCTTTACGCCGAACAATCGCTGTGTGCGTTCCCGGCGCCAGATCAGGTTATCGAAGGGTGAGAGTAGAGCCTGAGCTGTCGCCCGGCGGGAAATTTTGGCCTCCGGGGCCAGAAAGGCCGGTCGGTCCCAGCCCTGCACAGCCACCTGTCTCAGCTCACCCGCTTCCACCAGTTCGTTCAGGCGAGCCCGCGTCTCGGCCAGAGGCATGCGGAAATAGTCACGCAGGTCGCCTTCGGTGCCCACGCCCATAGCGCGGGCGGCCAGACGCAATAGGCTGCGGTGGGCGTCAGCTTCAGTGGGTGTTGGCGCGTTTACCACCTTGGCCGGCAAGACCCGTTCAGTCAGATCATAGACCCGTTCAAACCCGCGCCGGGTTTTGGTGGTAATAAAGCCGGCCCAGAATAACCATTCCAGAGCCTGTTTGCCGTGGCTCCAGTTCCACCAGCCCGCCTCACGCTTTCCTTCTGCGAAATCACCGCCGGTTGCCGGACCGTCGCGCTCGATACGGGCCAGAACATGATCGATAAAGTCGCGCCGCTCGCGGGCAAAGCGGGCCAGACCGCCCCAGGTTTCGCCTCGACGAGCTCGCTCCATCCGCCAACGGAATAAAGGCTGCGAGGCTACAGGGAGGAACGAGGCTTCATGGCCCCAGTACTCGAACAGGCTGGGCTTAGGACCCCAGGCTTCGGTCTCAAGCGTTTCTCGCGCGTAGTCGCCCAAACGTGAGAACGCCGGCAGATAGTGGGTTCGGGTCAGCACATTGACCGAATCGATCTGTACAACCCTTAGCCGGTCCACCATGCGGCGTAGAGCCAATGGCGTGACAGGGCTAGCGCCTCTCGCCGTAGCGAGGCCCTGAGCGGCCAGAACGATGCGCCGAGCCTGGCTGGCGGAAAGATCCGCCTTTTCAGCCAAGGGCAGCCGTCAGGCGCTGGTCAAGGATGGCCTCGATCACACGCATCAGCATCT
>JAYTXQ010000117.1:0-8723 GCA_043742825.1 Caulobacteraceae bacterium
GGGCTCCGTGAACTCACACGATTTTCGTGTATCTCTGGCTAACATGAAATCTTGCAATACCGAATTTTCGTGTTAGTCATTCAAACATGAAAAGTGCAGCTGCCCGCCAAGAGCGACGTCCCTATCGCCAGTCGGCCCGAGCCGAAGCGGCCGAGGCCACCGGTCGCCGCATCCTCGACGCCTTCCAGGACGCCATGCGCGACGACTGGCTGGCAGACATCACCCTCGATCAGGTGGCCCGCAGTGCTGGAGTGACCGTTCAGACGCTCATTCGCCGTTTCGGAGGCAAGGATGGGCTGCTGCGCGCCGTGCGCGAGCACATGGAGCGCGACGTCATGCGCCGGCGGGAGATACCTGTGGGTGATCTGGAGTGCGCAGTGGCGAACCTCTGCGTCGACTATGAGGCCTCCGGCGACATGATAGTGCGGATCCTGGCTCAAGAAGGCCGGTTCCCCGATCTGACGCCGCTGCTCGACTTCGGCCGCGAACGCCATCGTCACTGGGTAAGCCAAGTGGCGGCACCCTGGCTCCAAACTTTGTCCGAGGTGGGTCAGCAGCGCGCGATCGACACCCTGGTGGCCGCTATGGACGTCTATGTCTGGAAGCTGGTCCGCCGCGATATGGGTCGCTCACACGAGGAGACACGCCGGGTGATACTGCGCCTGGCCGCCGGCATCCGCGACCAGATCTCGCAAGATTCTCTAACTGGAGGAAAGCCATGGGCGTCAGAAAGCGGCCTTTGAAACTACTGTTTGCGACATGGGAGGGCGGCGGGTCGGTTCCGCCGGTGATCACTGCCGCTCAAAAGATGATCAGGCGCGGTCACGACGTGAGGATCATGAGCGATGTGTGCAACCGTCCCGAGGTGGAGGAGGCGGGTGCCCGATTCATTCCCTGGACGCGAGCGCCTAGCCGTCCGGACAAGTCCAAGGAGAGCGATCTTCTTCGCGATTGGGAAGCAGTCGGACCCGAGGGTCTGGCGAGGCTGCTCGATCGGATCATCGCTGGCCCGGCCTTGGCCTACGCAGAGGATGTCTCAGCTGAACTCGCAGCCGAGGGTGCCGATCTTGTGGTCAGCTTGGACATGCTGCTCGGCGTCCTCGCCGCTTGCGAGCGGCTGTGTCAGCCCGCTGTTGCTCTGGGTGTCAACATCTGTGTCCTGCCTTTGCCGGGTGCCCCAACCTTCGGGGGCGGCCTCGCGCCAGCCCGCGACGAGGCCGAGCGCACCGCCCTCATCGAGCTCGCCCACAATTTGCGCGGACTCTTCGACGGCGGCCTGCCAGCCTTGAACAATGCCCGCGCCGCGCTTGGTTTGAAGCCGCTGGAGCATCTGGCCGACCAGGCGCTGGCCGCCCGCAGCCTGCTCTTGGCCACCAGCGAGGCGTTCGACTTCCCCTGGACGCCTCGCCCCCCTTACGTCCGCTACGTCGGCCCCCAGATCGCCGATCCATCGTGGGCCGGGACGTGGTCGTCTCCATGGGCGGAGCATGATGAACGGCCACTGGTGCTGGTAGGTTTCTCAACCACCTTCCAGAACCATGTCGGCGTGCTTCAGCGGGTGCTCGACGGCCTGGCCCCCTTGCCGGTGCGGGTCCTGCTCACCTGCGGAGATACCATCGAACCTGCGGAGCTACGGGCCCCGGCCAATGCCGTGGTGGTTGCCCGCGCGCCGCACGTGGCGATCATGCGCGAGGCCGCGCTGGTGGTCACCCACGGGGGCCATGGCACCTTAATTCGGGCGCTGGCTGCAGGATTGCCAATGCTGCTCATCCCCCATGGCCGCGACCAAGTCGACAACGCGCGCCGCATCACCGAGCGGGGTGCAGGCCTAGCCTTAGGTGCCGAGGCGGACACAGTCGAAATCCGCACTGCGGTCGGCAGACTCATGGACGAGCCCGCCTTCGGTGACGCCGCCCGACGTCTGGGCACCATCGTCGCTCGCGACGCCGAAAGTTCCTGCCTAGTGGAGGAGCTGGAAGCCGCCGCGCTGATAGCCTCACCGGTAGCCTAGATGACCGTCCCAACGCTCACGCTCAAGCCACACCCGGCGGGAATGGGAGGACGGCCATGGTCAAGCAGGCCGTATGGTGGTGTCAGCGCAACATTCGGCGCTGGGTAACCGGGGGCGGGTAAAGCGGTTGGATGACCAAGCCGCCCCTTGTGCCACACCCGTTTCGCTGGTTCGATTCATCACCCGAGGTGATTAGGCTGGTCGTGATGATGTATGTCCGATACCCGCTGTCGCTGCGCAACGTCGAGGACCTGCTGTTCGAGCGCGGGATCGACATCTGCCACGAAACGGTACGGAAATGGTGGAACCGGTTTGGTCCGATGTTCGCCGGCGAGATCCGGCGAAAGCGGGTCGGTCACATGCGGGCTTTCACACACTGGCGGTGGCATCAGGATGAGGTCTACGTAAAGATTAACGGGGAGATGCATTACCTCTGGCGGGCGGTCGACCACGAAGGCGAAGTCCTGGAATCCTTCGTCACGAAGACGAGAGACAAGGCGACGGCGCTGAAATTCATCAAGAAATCGATGAAGCGTCACGGTCGGACGAAGGCTATCGTCACCGACGGCCTGTGCTCCTACGGCACCGCCTTGAAGGAGATTGGCGCGGTCAGACTCCAGGAAACCGGCCGCTGGAAAAACAACGTGTTTGAAAATTCACGCCAGCCCCTGCGACGACGCGAGCGGGCGATGCTCAGGTTTCGGAGGATGAAGACACTCCAGAAATTCGTCTCAGTCCACTCTCAGGTCCACAACCATTTCAGTCAGGAGCGCCATCTCTTCAGCCACAAAATCAACCGGGAGAGACGCTCGGCCGCGCTGGCCGAGTGGCGGTCAGTCATGGGATAAACAGCGGTTGGGTTTGGGTTCATTCCGCCTAGCTGGAGACGAGTTGCCGTTGGACCGATAGCTCCACCAAAATCAGTGAAAAATCAATATTGTTTACTAAGTTTCCAGGCTGACATTCGCGCTCGATATGTGCCAAATCGCGCACGAGTACCTGACTGATCGATTTCATGATCCGATCCAATTGCGTGCAGTCACTGGCCCCAGGCATGGTCAAAACCGGCAAGCCACCGGTACAGTCGATCATCACCGATCAATCTTTGTCGAAAGCACGACCGAACTGGTGGTCCGCTCTACCCCCTCCAACGCGCCCAGGGCATCGATAACAGCGTCCATCTGTGCCACAGTGGGCGTTGCAACCTTGGCGATCAGATCGAAAGCCCCACTGACCGAGAGCAGGCTCAAAACCTGAGGCATTTTGCGCGCTGCGGCGACCACGCCAGCCGATTGGCGGTGGGAGACCGTGATCAGCACATAAGCCAAAATCTGACTGCGTTCATAGGCATCGCCTAAACGCAGTTTATACCCGCCAATTATGCCACTACGCTCCAGGCGTCCAAGCCGACTCTGAACCGTGGTGCGAGAGAGCCCCAGATCTCTGGCCAAGGCCGCGATGGGGGCTCGGGCGTTCTGTTGCAACGCGGCGATCAATCTGGTGTCTGTTTCGTCCATATGTCTAAAATTGCGGTCGATCTGCCGAACAGATCACCCCATTTCGTCGATTTGGCAATAGAAATCGACATCGCCTCATGATGATCTACTTCTTATTATCATACATAGGGGCGGTAGTTTATGCGTGACGTGGTTGTCGTGGGTGCAGGCCATATCGGCTCAACGATTGCACTCTTACTCAGCGAAGCGGGGAATTACCGCGTCATCGTTGCCGACCGTGACGCCAAGGCCTTGGCCGAAATGTCACCCTTGCCTCGGGTGGAACATCGCGTCCTTGATGTCGCCAATGTTCAGGCCTTGGCGGAGGTCCTGCGTGACAAGTTCGCCGTCCTGTCCGCCGCGCCCTATTACCTGACTTTCAATGTCGCCCAGGCCGCCAAAGCCGCTGGAGCGCACTACCTGGATCTGACCGAGGATGTCGCCTGCACCCGTAAGGTCAAGGCGTTGGCCGAGGGGGCGGCCAGCGCCTTTATTCCGCAGTGCGGACTGGCACCTGGATTTATTTCCATCGTCGCCGCCGACCTGGCTCGGGACTTCGACGTGCTGCACGATGTGCGTTTGCGTGTGGGAGCCCTACCGAAATACCCTTCGAACGCTCTGAATTATAACCTGACCTGGTCAACAGATGGGGTGATCAATGAGTATTGCGAACCGTGTGAGGCCATAGTCGATGGCCTGCTGCTACAGACGCGCGCCTTGGAAGAACTGGAGGCCTTTTCGCTCGATGGAGTGACCTACGAGGCGTTCAATACCTCTGGTGGTCTTGGCACGCTGTGCGAAACCCTGGCGGGCCGGGTGCGCAACCTGAACTATCGGACCATTCGCTATCCTGGCCACGCGGCGATCATGAAGGCCTTGCTCAACGATCTGCGGCTGCGCGACCGACGCGATCTGCTCAAAGACATTCTGGAACAGTCGTTGCCGGCGACCTTGCAGGACGTGGTCATCATCTTTGTCACGGTCTCAGGCCTGAAAGGCGGGCATTTGATCCAGGAGACCTATGCCAACAAGATCTATGCGAGGCAGATGGGCGGCCAAACCGTCAGCGCCATTGCCATTACCACCGCAAGTGGGATC
The DNA here is from genome assembly GCA_043742825.1 of Caulobacteraceae bacterium. GTDB lineage: Bacteria > Pseudomonadota > Alphaproteobacteria > Caulobacterales > Caulobacteraceae > Acaudatibacter. Next base: position 4,606 of record JAYTXQ010000117.1, read on the forward strand.
TGCGCGGTGCTGGACATGTTGAGCACGGGTCATCTGACGACCTGCGGATTTGTCCGACAAGAAGAAATCGGCTTACCGCAGTTTCTGGCCAACCGGTTCGGAGCCGCTTACGCCATCCCAAACACGGATGCCGAATTCAGCACGCCCGCCCTGGTGGCAGTGGCATGAACGCCCAGGCCAGCGCATCGCCCGCCCAGGAGATAAATAGCCTCCTATCTGGACTCGGTATTGACATTGCTCAACTCCAGGACGGCTCGCGCCAGGTGCGCACACCGATTACCGGAGAGACGCTCGCCCAGATCGCCGACACATCCCCTGATCAGGCGCAACGCCTTTTGACCCAGGCGCAGACCGCGTTTCTCGCCTGGCGCCAGGTGCCCGGCCCGCGTCGCGGAGAATTGGTGCGCCTGCTGGGTGAAGAGCTGCGCAGCGCCAAGGCCGAACTTGGACGCCTGGTCACTCTGGAAGCCGGCAAGACCTTGTCCGAGGGTCAGGGTGAAGTGCAGGAAATGATCGACATCTGCGATTTTGCCGTGGGTATGTCGCGCCAGATGCATGGCCTGACCATCGCCACCGAACGCACCGATCACAGAATGATGGAAACCTGGCATCCCTTGGGTATCGTCGGTGTGATCACAGCCTTCAACTTCCCTGTCGCCGTCTGGGCCTGGAACGCCGCTCTCGCCCTGGTCTGCGGTAATGCCGTAGTGTGGAAGCCCTCGGAGAAGACGCCTTTGACAGCGATGGCCGTCCTGGCGATCTTTCAGCGCGCGGCTGTGCGCTTTGGCCACGCACCGCCTAATCTGTGCAGCTTGTTGCTTGGCGATCGCAGCGTGGGTGAAACTCTGGCTGCGGATCGCCGGGTTCGCCTAGTATCAGCCACCGGATCGACAGCCATGGGTGCCGCAGTCGCGCCCATCGTTGCGGCCCGTTTCGGACGAGCCTTGCTGGAACTGGGCGGCAATAATGCCGCCGTCGTCTGCCCTTCCGCCGATCTGGACCTGACGGTGCGCGGGGTTGCGTTTGCTGCCATGGGCACAGCCGGTCAAAGATGCACCAGCCTGCGCCGCCTGTTTGTGCACGAAACGATTTATGATGGCGTTCTGCGCCGTCTGAAACGGGCCTATGCGTCGGTCAGGGTCGGCGACCCTCGCCTCGCCTCGACCCTGGTGGGCCCACTGATTGACGTTGCAGCCTTTAAGGCTATGGCCCGTGCCTTGGTCGACGCCCGCGCTCAGGGCGGCGAAGTCTTTGGCGGCGAGCCAATCGACGGACCGGGCGAAGGGTTGTATGTGCGCCCCGCCCTGGTGGAAATGCCCCGCCAATCGCCGGTGGTGGCAAGGGAGACCTTCGCCCCGATCCTCTATTGCCTGCGCTACAGCGACCTTGATGAGGCAATTGCCTTTAACAACGATGTGCCCCAGGGCCTGTCGTCTTCGATCTTTACCAATGACATGCGTGAGGCCGAACGTTTCATCGGCGCAACCGGGTCGGACTGCGGCATAGCCAATGTCAATATCGGGCCGTCTGGCGCAGAAATCGGCGGGGCATTTGGCGGTGAAAAGGAAACCGGCGGCGGCCGCGAGTCTGGCTCCGATGCCTGGAGGGCCTATATGCGCCGGGCCACCAACACGGTGAACTATGGATCAAGCCTGCCCTTGGCACAGGGTGTGACCTTCGAAATTTAAAGCGCCTTTCCGCCTTCGATGAGGCATCGTTCCGGTAAATTACCGGAGTTCGCATCAACTTACCCGGAGAGCCCGCTACAGCGCTTCACCGCGCAAAAGCCTGGGCAAGTCGCCTGTCGCCCCGCCCGCTTCGGTCATAAAGAAGCGGCGCACCGGGCCGATGCGATTGACCAGGGTCATGCCGGCACCCCGCGCGGCACGGATAATCGGGTTGTTGTTGGAAAACAGGCGGGTGAAAATATCGGTCGCCAGGGCTACACCCAGATTATCAACACTGCGCCACCGACCATAACGATCCAGTACTGCTGCGGCACCGATATCTTCGCCCAGGCGCGACGCCTGCACCAGAACCTGAGCCAATGCTGCGACATCTTTGAGGCCCATGTTCAATCCCTGCCCGGCGATCGGGTGGATCGCATGCGCAGAATCTCCGACCAGCGCCGTTCGTGGAGCGGTGACGCGCTGGGCCAATTGCAGGGAAAGCGGATAGATGAACCGGGGTCCCAGAGCCTCAATTTTTCCCAGAAAATCGCCAAACCGCCGCTGAATATGGGCACAAAACGCCTCTGGACTGGCGGCATGCAACGCCGAACCGACCGCAACGCTCTCGGTCCACACCAGATTCGCACGCCTGTCGGTCAGAGGCAGGATGGCGAAGGGACCAGTAGGAAGAAAGTGTTCATAAGCAATGCCTTGGTGATCTCGCTCCAGGCCCAGGGTAGCGACAATACCGGACTGACCATAGGCCCAGCCCAGAGTATCGATCCCCGCAATCTGGCGCACCAATGAGCGGCGCCCGTCCGCCCCGATAAGCAGAGGCGCACGCAAGCGACGACCGCTTTGCAAAGTGACTTCGACGCCGGTGAGTCCGACATCGACTCCGGTCAGGCGATCAGGTGCCAGGACCTCCAGGCCGGCGACCGCAGCGGCCTGGGCGAGGCCGGCCCGGATGACGCGGTTTTCTACTAGATAACCCAGAGGCTCACTATCGCATCGACCAGCGATCTCGGCGGCATCAAAACGAAGGCACACTGATGACGGAGCCCCTGCCGCCGCCCCAGGCGCATGGCCATCGGTGACCAGAATTTGCTCGATCCTCTGGGCCTGTGCCTCGAGGAAAGGCGCAACTCCCAAAACACGCCATTGGCGAAAGGCAGCGAAAGAAATCGCGCTGGCACGCCCATCAAAGGTCGGAGCCATCTGAGCTTCGAACGGCTGGGGATCGATAAGGATGGTTTTCAGGCCCCCGCTTTCAAGGGCCAGGGCCAGAGTCGTTCCTGGCATGCCCGCACCGGCGATGATTACATCAGCATCGGGGAGAACAGTCATGCAGAACTAGCCTTCGTCGTCGCTGGCAAGGCCCATCATATGGAAGCCGGCGTCCACGTGGACAACCTCTCCGGTTGTTGAGCGACCAAGGTCCGACAGCAGCCACAGGGCGCATCCGGCAACCCCTTCCATCGAGGTATCTTCCTTCATGGCACTAAGGGCGCGGCCCTGGCTGAGCATGCCGCGGCCACCGGAAATTCCTGCCAGTGACAAGGTGCGCATCGCCCCCGCCGACAACGCATTGACCCGGATTCCCTTGGGCCCAAGATCGCGGGCAACATAGCGCACAGACGCTTCCAGCGCCGCCTTTGCCACGCCCATGGTGTTATAGTTGGGGATCGCGCGTTCAGCCCCAAGATAGGTCAAGGTGATGATTGAACCCCCCGTCGGCATCAGTCGCGCCGCGCGCCGCGACGCATCGACGAAGCTATAGGCCGAAATATCTAATGCCTGGGCAAAGGCCTCTCGCGTGCAGTTTTCTACAAATGAGCCCTTGATCTGACTGCGGTCGGCATAGGCGATGGCGTGGACGAGAAAGTCGATCGTGCCCCATGCGTCTTCGACAATCTTGAAAGCGGCCTCCATCGAAGCGTCGCTGGACGCATCGAAAGTCGCATAGACCTGAGTGCCGATGCTCTCGCCAAGAGGGCGAACACGTTTTTCGTTCGACTCCATGTAAGCCAGACCCACCTCCGCCCCCTGTGCGGCCAACTGGGCGGCAATACCCCAGGCGATGGAATTGTGGTTGGCCACGCCCATTACCAGCCCGCGCTTGCCAGCCATCAGGGTGCCCTTTGGCAGATCGAAATCTTCAGCCATCGTGGCTCCTTGGCGGGGTGAAACTATAGACGGCTGATGACGAGGCAACCATTGGTGCCGCCAAAGCCAAAGCTGTTGGACATCACTGTATCCAGCGACCGATCAATGCGCTCACGCACGATGGGCAGGTCGGCAAATTCGGGATCGAGGTCTTCGATGTGGGCGCTCTTGGCGACGAAATCGCCCTGCATCATCAGTAGACTGTAGATAGCTTCCTGGGCCCCCGCCGCCCCCAGACTATGACCGGTGATCGCCTTGGTCGACGAGATCAAGGGCACATCG
>JAYTXQ010000118.1:0-5084 GCA_043742825.1 Caulobacteraceae bacterium
GGCCTAGGCCGTCAGAGCATTCTTGCGGGCGGAGCGCAGAGCGCCGCCAATACCAGCCACGCCGACCAGCATCAGGGCCCAAGTCGCGGGCTCAGGGACTGCCGCCGTCAGCACGGCTGACGTCGCTGCGTCAACGTCGCCCAGGGCTTCAACATAACGGTTTGATGACGTCACGCCGCCCTGCGTGATCTTCACAGTGAGGTTACAACCACCGCAGCCACCTTCATAGGGATCGCCGATGCTCTGTTGGCCAGTGGTCGCGCCGGCAGCCAGGGCACCAAAGTCAACACCGTTGATCATGACGTCGCTGTAGGCCGAGCCACTGTTGTTGGTAACGTCGATGCCAGCGGTGTCGTAGGTGTAGCCGTTTTGGCCATAGTTGTAGGTTTCGACGACAACGGCGGCATGAGCGGCGCTAACGGAGAGAATGGCGGCACCCGCCGCAACAAAGCCCGCAAGGGCGGTGGAGAGTTTCACGGTTTGAATTCCTATTCTTGGAAGTGCCACACCCCCACCATGGCGATGCACTTTACTTCCATTCTTGAACTTATAGCCGACCCAGCTGTCACGTCAAGACGAAATAGAGGCATGCCGACTCATTGCGCGCCCCAAATGTGGCGGAAGTAACGCTACGGTAAGCCAAGCCTTGTTCGCGGCGTCTATAATACTGCTCAATATAAACTAGTTTGTGGCCCGCCTATGAAGCAATTTATGACATAAAATGGCCGATAAAATTGACAAAAATTCTGTAATTATTGTAAAACAATTCTCAAAGGTGTAATCTTTATCACGTAAACAAAATCTCATTTTCTTGGAAATCATCATAATGGAAAGTTATAGACACGACAAAGGATAATTCTATGCAAGAGTTACTGCTAATTCGGCGAAAGGCTTGGGTCCTTTTTCGCCGGCTTTCGAAGGGTTCTTTGGGCTAGGCGAACTGCGAGTTTTCGCCGCAACACTCCTGGGCAGCGGTCGGCACGATTATCTGCCTCAAACTCGGCCAAATTCAGTGGAACGACGAGTCAGCCGCAGGTTTGCGTTTCGATGACTGCGCGACCGGGGCCGCGAGACCGCAAAATCCTAGTGCCTCCGCTTATCGCGGCCATCGGGGCGGGGAAATTTTCAGTAGTTCAGTACCGGTCGCAGCCAGCGTTCGGCGGTGGCCAGGTCCCACCCCTTTCGCCGGGCATAGTCACCGACCTGGTCGCGCTCGATCTTGCCGACGCCGAAATAGTGAGCGTCGGGGTGGGCAAAGTAGAGGCCCGATACTGATGACGGCGGGGTCATGGCCAGGCTTTCGGTCAGCTCAATGCCGGTGGCCGCGGTAGCGCTCAAGAGGTCGAACAGCGTCGTCTTTTCTGTGTGGTCGGGCTGGGCCGGGTAACCAGGTGCCGGGCGGATGCCGCGATATTTTTCCGCCAGCAAATCGTCGATTACGAACGGCTCATCCGGCGCATACCCCCATAACTCGGTGCGAACCTTGCGGTGCAGAGCCTCGGCAAAGGCTTCGGCCAGGCGGTCGGCCAGAGCGGCGGCGAGGATAGCATTATAGTCGTCCCCGGCGGCTTTGAAGCGCGCCGCGATGGCGCTCTCCCCATGTCCGGCGGTGACGGCAAAGGCCCCAATATAGTCCTGGCCTGTTGGGGCGATGAAGTCGGCGAGGGCGGCATTGGCGCGGCCGGCTGCCTTGGCCATCTGCTGGCGAAGGGTGAAGAGGCGCGCGCGCTCGGTTGTGCGGGTCTCATCGGTCCAGATGATGATGTCGTCGCCGTCGGCATTGGCGGGCCACAGCCCGACGACACCCCGGGCCTCATACCAGCCCTCATCCAGGATCTGGGCCAGCATCGCCTGGGCATCCTTGTAAAGATCGCGAGCGGCCTCGCCGACGATCTCGTCCTGCAGGATGTCAGGGAAACGCCCCGCCAACTCCCAGGTAGCAAAAAAGGGTGTCCAGTCAATGTGCCGGGCCAGGTCGCTCAGGTCATAGGGACTGAAGGTTCGGGCGCCGAGGAAGGACGGAACCGGTGCCTGATATGACTGCCAGTCGATGGCAAAGCGATTGGCGCGGGCAGCGCTGAGCGGCGTTCGCACTTTGGCTGCCTGCGCGCGGTCGAACTGTTCACGGATGCGCACATATTCAGCCCGGGTTTCGGCCTCGACCCGGTCCTTGGCAGTGGGCGACAGTAGGCCAGAAACCACGCCCACTGCCCGACTGGCGTCCAGGACATAGGTAGTTGATCCCGCGTGATAGGCCGGCTCCACCTTCACGGCGGTGTGGGTGCGGCTGGTGGTGGCCCCGCCGATCAAGAGGGGGATGGAAAAGCCCCGCCTTTGCATCTCGCTGGCAACAAAGACCATCTCGTCCAGCGACGGGGTGATCAGACCAGAAAGGCCGATGATGTCTGCGCTCTGGGCCACGGCCTCGTCCAGAATGCGGTTGGCCGGAACCATGACCCCCAGGTCGATGACCTCATAGTTGTTACACTGCAGAACCACGCCGACGATGTTTTTACCAATATCGTGCACGTCACCTTTGACCGTGGCCATTAGGATCCTGCCGGCGCTTTGCCGTGGCTTGCCCGCCTTTTCGGCCTCCATATAGGGTAGCAACCAGGCAACTGCCTGTTTCATCACCCGCGCTGACTTGACCACTTGTGGCAGGAACATCTTTCCCGAGCCAAAAAGATCGCCAACGACGTTCATGCCGTCCATCAGTGGGCCTTCGATGACGTCGAGCGGGCGGTTGGAGGCGAGACGCGCTTCCTCGGTATCGGTTTCGATGAACTGGGTAATGCCGTGCACCAGCGCGTGGCTCAGGCGCGCCGCTACTGGTGCATCGCGCCAGGCGTGATCGACTACGCGCTCAGCGGCCTTGCCGCCTTTGTACTTGGGGGCCAGATCAACCAGACGTTCGGTGGAACCGGCCCTGCGGTTGAGGATCACATCTTCTACGGCCTCGCGCAATTCCGCTGGCACGTCGTCATAGACCGGCAAGTCGCCGGCGTTGACGATGCCCATATCCATGCCGGCATTGATGGCGTGATAGAGAAAGACGCTGTGCATCGCCCGGCGCACCGGCTCATTGCCACGAAAACTGAAGGAAACGTTGGAGACGCCGCCGGAGATTCGGGCGTGCGGTAGCAGCTGTTTAATCGCTCGGGTCGCCTCGATAAAATCGACGCCGTAGTTGTCGTGTTCCTCGATTCCCGTGGCGATGGCGAAGATATTAGGATCAAAGATGATGTCTTCGGGGGGAAAGCCGATCTTTTCCGTAAGCAGATCATAGGCCCGCCGACAGATTTCCACCTTGCGTGTGCGCGTATCGGCCTGGCCCTTTTCGTCGAAGGCCATGACCACGACGGCGGCCCCGTAGCGCAGGCAAGCGGTGGCCTGTTCGAAAAACTTTTCCTCGCCCTCTTTGAGGCTGATGGAATTGACGATGGCTTTGCCCTGCACGCATTTCAGACCGGCCTCAATCACCTCCCATTTTGAACTGTCGATCATGATCGGCACCCGAGCGATATCGGGTTCCGCAGCGATCAGATTGAGAAAGGTCTTCATCGCCGCGACGGAATCCAGCAGGCCCTCATCCATATTGACGTCTATAATCTGAGCCCCGGCTTCGACCTGATCGCGGGCGACGGACAGCGCGGCGTTATAGTCCCCATCACTGATGAGTTTGCGGAAGCGCGCGGAGCCAGTGACATTGGTCCGCTCACCAATATTGACGAACACAGGTCTCATAAACGGCTCAAGGATTTTTCCGCAGATGACGCAGATTTAGACAGATCAGCATTGACGCCGCAGTTTAGCGGGCGAAGCCAATGAGTTTGCGAGACGTGATATCCCGCCTTCGGCCCTGCAAACGAGGCGCATCTGCTCAAATCTGCGTCATCTGCGGAAAAATCTTTGATCGCCATCACGCCAGCTCGAACGCTTCGAGGCCGGACAACCGCATCGCAACAGGCCGTTCAGGCAGCGCGCGGGGGAGCTTACCGGCCACCGCAGCGGCGATGGCGCGAACGTGGTCCGGGGTGGTTCCACAGCAACCGCCTAGGACATTAACCAAGCCGCTGGAGGCCCATTCTTCAAGCATAGCTGCGGTCTGTTCGGGAGTTTCGTCATACTCGCCAAAGGCATTGGGCAGGCCAGCGTTGGGATATGCCGCCACCAGGGTATCAGCGATGCGCGACAGCTCTGCGACGTGCGGGCGCATCAATTCGGCCCCCAATGCACAATTGAACCCGACAATCATCGGCCGGGCATGGCGAACGGAGTTCCAGAATGCCTCGACCGTTTGGCCTGACAGCGTGCGGCCCGATAGATCGGTGATCGTGCCGCTGATCCAGATCGGAAGGGGCTCTAAACCCTCATCCTCCAGGTCCAGAATGGCTTTAATTGCCGCTTTGGCGTTGAGGGTATCAAAGATGGTCTCGACGATGAAAAGGTCAACGCCGCCCCGGTGCAGTGCCCGCGCCTGGCCGCGATAGGCCGTGTAGACCTCGTCGAAAGTCACGGATCTGGCACCGGGATCATTGACGTCGGCAGACATAGACAAGGTACGGTTGAGCGGCCCGATCGCACCGCCGACAAAACGAGGCTTTTGCGGCGTGCGCAGCGTCCAGCGGTCTGCCGATTCCCGCGCCAGGCGGGCCCCTGCAAAGTTGATCTCGTCTACCACAGTTTCGAGGGCATAGTCTGCTTGGCTGATGGTGGTCGCATTGAAGGTATTGGTCTCGGCGATGTCGGCACCGGCCTCGAAATAGGCCTCGTGCAGATCGTTGACCACGTCTGGCCTGGTCAGGCACAGCAGGTCATTATCACCCTTCAAAGAATGGCTGTGGTCGGCAAATCGGGCTCCTCGAAAGTCAGCCTCGGAAAGATTGCGGCGTTGGATCATTACGCCCCAGGAACCGTCGAGCACCAGAATACGTTCGCGCGCGGCCGTTTTGAGCGCGTCGATACGTCGAGCGCGAGCAAGGGGGTCGATGCTCATGCCGCCTCCCGCACACCCAAAATACGGCAGATCGCGTAGACTAAATCGGCACGGTTGAGGGTGTAGAAATGGAAATCGCTGAAGC
>JAYTXQ010000119.1:0-22433 GCA_043742825.1 Caulobacteraceae bacterium
GATACCGCACATGCCGCCACCGCCTCAGCCTTCGATAAGCTGGCCGCCGTGCGGGGTGAAGTCCTGGTTGAGCGCCAGGGGCCGCTTCTAGCGACGCCGGGCCGCACCCTGGAAGACCTGACGCAAGATCTTCTGCGGCCTATCATCAAGGATTGGCTCGACGCCAATCTGCCCACCATCGTTCAAGAGCGAGTCGATGAAGAAATCGCCCGTATCGCCCGCGGCCGAGCTCGCCCCGCCTGAGAGGCTCGCTGAGCGTTTGCAATGCGGTGCTGTCGCACGGCGACAACCGGAGCGCCCGCGCTCCGGAGACAATCTCCCGCAAATGAACGTTGCGTTAGTTTAGATGAACCACACCGCCAGGATACCTGATGCTCGACAAAGCCTTTGATCCTAAAACGGCTGAGCCGCGGCTGTACAGCCAGTGGGAAGCCGCTGGTGCATTCTCGCCAACCGATGCGGCATCTGCTGCGCCGTTTTGCATGGTCATCCCGCCGCCCAATATCACCGGCTCTCTGCACATCGGCCACGCCCTGAACAACACGCTCCAGGACGTCCTGGCCAGGTTCGCGCGCATGCGGGGTCAGCCGACCTTGTGGCTTCCCGGCACCGACCATGCTGGCATTGCCACCCAGATGGTTGTCGAGCGACAGTTGGCGGCACAGGGTAATGTCGGGCGCCGCGATCTGGGGCGCGAGGCTTTTGTTGAGCGCATCTGGGAATGGAAAGCCACGTCTGGCGGCACCATTACCAATCAGCTTCGTCGCCTGGGCGCTTCCTGCGACTGGAGCCGCGAGCGGTTTACCCTCGACGAAGGTCTGTCGGCAGCCGTGCGCAAGGTGTTCGTCACGCTGCACCGGCAAAAGCTGATCTATCGCGACAAACGGCTGGTCAACTGGGACCCGCAGTTTCAGACCGCCATCTCCGATCTGGAAGTGGAACAACGCGAAGTCGACGGTCACTATTGGCATTTCGCCTATCCTCTGGAAGACGGCACCGGCGAGATCGTCGTCGCCACTACCCGCCCCGAAACCATGTTGGGCGACACCGCCGTCGCCGTGCATCCTGACGATGAGCGCTACAAAGCCCTGATCGGTAAGTGCGTGCGCCTGCCCATTGTCGGCCGCCTGATCCCGATCATCGCCGACGACTATGCCGATCCGGAAAAAGGCTCCGGCGCGGTGAAAATCACCCCGGCTCACGACTTCAACGACTTTAAGGTCGGCCAGAGGCACAAGTTGCCGATCATCAATATCCTCGACGCGTTTGCCCGGGTGAATGAGAATGCGCCGCGCGAATTTCACGGCCTCGACCGTTTCGTCGTCCGAAAACTGGTGGTCGAACAGTTCGAGGCCCTGGGCTTGCTGCGCGCGATTGAGCCCACGCGGCACGCCGTGCCGCACGGCGACCGCTCTGGTGTCGTCATCGAGCCCTATCTTACCGATCAATGGTATGTGGATGCCGCCACTCTGGCGATCCCGGCGATCAAGGCGGTGGAAAATGGGGCCACGGTTTTTGAACCGCGAAACTGGGAAAAAACCTACTTCGAATGGATGCGCAATATCGAGCCGTGGTGTATCTCGCGCCAGCTCTGGTGGGGTCATCGCATCCCGGCGTGGTATGGTCCGGACGGAGGGATTTTCGTCGCCGAAACGGAAGATGAGGCCCGTGGTCAGGCCCGCGAACACTATGGTCGCGATGAGCCCCTGCGCCAGGACGAGGATGTTCTGGATACCTGGTTCTCTTCGGCCCTGTGGCCGTTTTCCACGCTCGGATGGCCGGAAAAAACCCTGGATTTGCAAAGGTTTTATCCCACCGATACCCTGGTCACCGGCTTTGACATCATCTTCTTCTGGGTCGCCCGGATGATGATGATGGGCCTGCATTTCACCGGCCAGGTGCCTTTCAAGCGCGTCTTTATCAATGCCCTGGTCCGTGACGCCTCCGGGGCCAAGATGTCGAAGTCCAAGGGCAATGTCATGGACCCCCTGGAACTGGTGGACGCCTATGGGGCCGACGCCTTGAGGTTCACCCTGACTGCCATGTCCGGTCAGGCTCGCGATATCAAACTGGCCAAGCCGCGTATCGAAGGCTACCGCAATTTCGCCACTAAGCTTTGGAACGCGGCCCGCTTTGGCGAGATGAACGGCTGCGCACCGTTGCCTGGGTTTGATCCTGCCGTTGCCCACCAGAGTGTCAATCGCTGGATACGCGGCGAGACGCAAAAGGCCGCGCAGGCTGTCACCCTGGCCCTGGAAACCTGCGCCTTCGACGAGGCGGCAAACAGTCTTTATCGGTTCGTCTGGAACGTCTATTGCGACCTCTATCTTGAGTTTGCCAAGCCGATTCTGAACGGTAGCGACGCTGAGGCGAAGGCCGAGACGCGGGCCATGGCCGCCTGGGTCCTCGAGACTATCCTGCGCCTGTTGCATCCCGTCATGCCCTTCGTCACCGAGGAACTGTGGGCCAAGACGGCTCCAGGTGCCGGTCGCGATGGCCTCCTGATCAGCGCCTCCTGGCCGGACCTGCCTAGGAGCTACGTCGATACCGACGCAGACAGTGAGATCGGCTGGCTGGTGGAACTGATCAATCAGATCCGGCAACTGCGCGCCGAAATGAGCGTCCCGCCGGCGGCGAGGCCGCACCTTTGGGTGGTGGGTGCCTTGGTGCAAACTCAGGACCGATTGGTTCGCCACAGTGACCTGATCCTCACGCTGGGCCGCCTGAGCGATATTGGCCTAGCCGACGCCGCTCCCCACGGCACAGCCCCCTTCGTTGTCGCCGAAGCCACCGGCGCACTGGGCATAGCTGAATTCATCGATCTGACTGCCGAGGCCGCCCGCCTGCGCAAAGAGATCGCCGCCCACGACAGCGACATCGCCCACACCGCAAAAAAGCTAAACAACCCCGCGTTCGTCGCCAAAGCCCCCGAAGAAATCATCGAAGAAAACCGCGAGCGCCTCGCCGAAGCCCAAAACGCCAAAGCCCGCCTGCAAGCCGCCCTGCTGCGCCTCAACGCCATGGCGCAGCGGGATTGACGATAAGGAAAGAGCCGGCGGTACGAGAAGGTCAGGCTGTCGCTCAGTATACCGCACCGCCGGCTCTTAACGGCACATCGCCTTTGCTCCCGCAGCGCGAAAGGCTACAACTCCGCCATGACCCAAACCACCACACCCGCCTGGCCAGCCATGTCCATCGCCCAGGCCCACGCCCTGCTGACAGCCCCGGACGCGCCTTTTGAGATGCAGACTCTGGTCATTCGCGGGATCGCCACGCGGGTTTGGAAGAACGCGCCGCCGACGCTGCGTTCCGTGCTTGAACTGGGCCGGGCACATGGCCAGAAGATATTCCTGGTCAATGAGGACGAACGCGTTTCGTTCGAGGCCTTCTATCGCGCCGTCGCCGCCCTGGCGCGTGACCTGACAGCGCGGGGCGTGGTCAAGGGCGACCGCGTGGCGGTTGTCATGCGCAATCTGCCTGAATGGCCGGTGGCTTTCTATGCCGCTGCGGCCCTGGGTGCGATCGTAACGCCCCTCAATGCCTGGTGGACCGGTGCAGAGCTGGAATATGGACTGGTCGACTCCGGCTGCAAGATCCTGCTGGCCGATGCTGAGCGTTTTGAGCGCATCGCCCAGCACCTGGGTGCCTGCCCCGATCTGCAACACATTTATATCACGCGCCAGACCGGTGATTCCAGCGATGTCAGAACCCTAACGCTCGAATCAGTGATCGGGCCGCCGCAATCCTGGGCCGATCTCCCCGATAAGCCCTTGCCTGGCGCGTCGATCGACACTGACGATAATGCGACCATCTTCTACACCTCCGGCACCACGGGCAAACCCAAGGGGGCGCTGGCCACCAACCGTGCGGTCAACTGCAACATCCTGGCCGGGGCCTGTGCTTCGGCCCGCTCGTTCCTGCGCCGCGGCGAAGCGGTGCCGACACCTGACCCGGATGGCCCTCAACGTGCCACTTTGCTCTCGGTGCCGTTCTTTCATGCCACTGGCTGTATGGCCATTCTTAACCCCAGCCTGTTCGGCGGTGCGAAACTGGTGATGATCCGCAAATGGGACCCCGTCCGCGCCTTTGAGATGATCGAGCGCGAAAAGGTGACCTCCGCCGGCGGTGTCCCCACCATTGCCTGGCAGTTGATCGAACATCCTTTGCGCAAAAACTATGACCTTTCGTCGCTGGAGAGCGTCGCCTATGGCGGTGCGCCTTCGGCCCCGGAACTGGTGCGCCTGATCAGTGAGACCTTTCCCAAGTCTCAGCCCGGCAACGGCTGGGGTATGACCGAAACCTCCGCCACGGCCACCTCGCACGGGGCGGAAGACTATGAACATCGCCCCGATTCCTGCGGCCCCGCTGCGCCCGTGGGCGAGATCAAGATCATGACCATCGAGGGCGACCGCGAACTGCCCATCGGTGAGGTCGGCGAGCTGTGGTTCAAAGGCCCTCAGGTCGTCCGCGGCTATTGGAACAAACCCCAGGCCACGGCGGAAACCTTCATCGACGGCTGGGTCAAGACCGGCGATCTGGCCCGCGTCGATGACGAGGGCTTCTGTTTCATCATCGACCGCGCCAAGGACATGCTGATCCGAGGCGGCGAGAATATCTATTGTATCGAAGTGGAAAACGCCCTCTACGACCATCACGACATCATGGACGCCGCCGTCGTCGGTATCCCGCACAAGACCTTGGGTGAAGAGCCCGGTGCCGTGGTGACGCTGAAACCCGGAGCCCACGCGAGCGAGGCGGATTTGCGCGGCTTTGTCGCCGAACGCCTGGCTGCCTTCAAGGTGCCGGTAAAGATCATTTTCTGGCCCGAAACCCTGCCGCGCAACGCCAATGGTAAGATCGTCAAAGCCGAGCTGCGCAAGCTGTTTGTCGACGCATGAACGCCACTGCCCCTGCTCTTGAGGGCGTGCAGCGCACCCTGACTATCGCCACGGTTGGCGCACACGGAGACGGCGTCGGCGATGGCGGCGTGTTTGTGCCCCTGACCCTGCCAGGCGAACGGGTTGAGGCTATGGTGTCCGGCCCCCGCGCCGAACTACTTGAGGTGCTGGAGCCCAGTCCTGACCGGGTCACACCTCTCTGCCCACATTTTGGCGACTGCGGAGGTTGCGCTCTGCAACACTGGGCACCGGGACCCTATCTGGAGTGGAAGCGCGAACAGATCCGGGTCGCTCTGGACTGGGTTGGCATTGAGACCGACATCCTGGAGCCGTTTGCCGCTGCGCCGGGAACCCGTCGGCGGTTGGCGCTGCACGCGCGTCGCCACGGCCGTTTAGCGGTTCTTGGTTTTAAGGCCAGGCGGTCCTGGCGTCTGTCGCCTCTGGAAACCTGTGTCATCGCCGACCCGCGCCTTGTCGCCGCCCTGCCGGCCCTGCGACGTCTGGCCGAACCCTTCCTTGAACATCCCAAGTCCGCGCCGATCCTGCACGTCACCCTGACCCAGACTGGCCTGGATATTGAGGTCAGTGGGGTCGAGCGGCGGGGAGGGGGCCTGTCGGCTGACGCCCGCATGCGTATCGGTCAATTCGCCGGCGAGGCAGATATCGCCCGCGTCACGCTTGGCGGTGAGGTCCTGTTCCAGGTGCGCCAGTCAATCGTCACGCTTGGCGGAGCGCGCGTGGCTCTGCCGCCTGGGGCCTTCTTGCAAGCCGTGCCCGCCGCCGAACTGGCCATTGGCGACTTCATCCTCGCCGCTGCCGCTGGGTCCAGGAGCCTGGCTGATCTCTACTGCGGCGTGGGAACCTTCACCTTCCGCCTGGCCGGTCTGGCCCCCGTCCTGGCAGCGGATTCCTCGGCAGGGGCAATTGAAGCTCTGCGCGCTGCGGCAGCCACCGTGCCGGGTCTCAGCCTGATCAATGCCCAGGTCCGCGACCTCGACCGCCGGCCAATCCTGGGTGAAGAGTTCAAGGGCATAGACACGGTCGTCTTTGACCCGCCACGGGCTGGTGCCGAGGCACAATGCGGCCAGCTCGCCCGCTCAAAGGTGACGCGGGTGATCGGTGTCTCCTGCAATCCCACGACTTTTGCCCGCGATGCGAAAATCTTGACCCAGGCTGGGTTTCGGCTGCAAAGGGTCCTGCCAGCGGATCAATTCCTCTGGTCAGCCCATACCGAACTAGTCGGTGTTTTTCATCGCGAGGGATCGTGAACGCCCCGGATCACAGACCCAGAGCCTTTGCTGCGGATCGTTCGGCTCAGAGGGCGCGGGCTGCGGTCAAGGCGGTCTGGTGGGGCGCGGCTGGCCTGGCGCTGCGGGCCATCGCCCCGCCCAAAACACCGTCGACTAAAACCCGAACCTTCAGCCCCATTTCCGATCCTGCCCCACAGGGTTTTCTCCGCGCCGCCTGGCGAGAGGCTTTTGTGAAAGACGCTACCGACGTGGCCGCCGGCCTTTACCCCGCCATGGACGACGGTCCGCCCGACCCACTGGGCGCCATAGCCCGTCTGGCTGACATGTTGACCGATGCGCGCAAGGTCGATGCCCGTCGCCGCGCCCTGGGCGTCGTTGAGGCGCGGGAGGATGCCCCGCCGACCAAAGCCTATCCAGCCTATTACCGGCAGAACTTTCATTTCCAGTCCGGTGGTTGGTTCACCGACGACAGCGCTAGCCGGTACGAGGCGCAGGTGGAAACCCTGTTCGCCGGCACCGCCGGGGCCATGCGCCGCCGGGCTCTGGCGCTTCTGGCAACGGCTTGGAAAACCAGTGACCACCGCGGGCTGGCGCTGGTTGATCTTGCCTGTGGCTCCGGTGCCTTTCTGGCCGATCTGGCCGCGACCTTTCCCCGTGCCCGCCTTTCGGGCCTGGATCTGTCAGGTCCCTATCTGAGCCAGGCCGCCCGTCGTTCCGGCGTCACTGCCCTGGTCCAGGCCAATGCTGAACACCTGCCATATGCAGATGCCAGCCTGGACGCCATCACCTGCATCTATCTCTTCCACGAACTGCCGCCTCGGGTGCGCCCGATTATCGTCGCCGAAATCGCTCGCGTCCTCAAACCCGGCGGCCTGCTTGCCTTCGCCGACTCCGTTCAACCCGCCGACGAGCCACGCCTGGGCCGCTTGCTGGAGTTTTTTCCCGCCTATTTCCACGAACCCTTCTACGCTTCCTACGTCCAGACCGACCTGACCGCCCTTTTCGCCACGGCCGATCTCACCCTCCGCGCCGAAGACCGCGCCTTCCTCACCAAGGCGATGCTGTTCGAAAAGGTCTGAAGACCTTTAGACCAACCACAATTCGGAATAACCCGTACCGTCGGTGCCCTTGTCGGCGCCTTTCCCCGGCCCTACCCGCACAAATCCATCTGGTCGTTCGGCCTTGCCGGAACGCGGAATTGGCTCAGGTCCAGGGGCACTTGCGGCCTGTCCAGGCCGAAGCGGCGTTTGGCGATTTTGAATCTCTGGGCGATCAGATCGGCGATGGGGCCTTCACCCTTCATGCGTTGCCCCCACTGGGCGTCATAGTCCTTGCCGTCGCGCATCTGGCGGACCAGAGACATGACGCGGGCGGCGCGGTCGGGCAGGCGGCTATCCAGCCATTCGCGGAAGAGGTCTTTGATCTCGCGCGGCAGGCGTAGCACCACATAACCAGCATGGGTGGCACCAGCCTCCGCGGCGGCTTTCAACACCGCTTCGAGCTCGTGATCGTTCAGGCCCGGGATCACCGGGGCGAACATCACCGTGGCCGGCACGCCCGCTTCGGCCAAAGCCCGTACGGCCCCCAGACGCCGCTGCGGCGTCGCCGCGCGCGGCTCCATGGTTCTGGCCAGCTTGCGATCCAATGTGGTGATCGAGATGGCGGCGCGGGCGAGGCCCGCCTGGCCCATGGGCCCCAGGATATCCAGATCGCGGGCGATGAGGGCCGACTTGCTGATGATCGAACAGGGGTGATGAAAGCGCTTAAGCACCTCGAGCACCTGGCGGGTGACGCGCAGCCTACGTTCCTGTGGCTGATAGGGGTCGGTATTGCCGCCGATGTGGATCACGCCTGGGACGTATGATGCCTTGGAAAGTTCGCGTTCCAACAGCCGCCCGGCTTCAGGCTTGAAAAACAGACGGCTTTCAAAATCCAGCCCAGGCGAGAGGCCCATATAGGCGTACGCCGGGCGGGCGTAGCAATAGATGCAGCCGTGCTCGCAGCCGCGATAGGGATTAATTGAGCGGTCGAAACCGACGTCGGGGCTGTCGTTGCGCGTGATGATCACTCGCGCCTTTTCGGCCGTGACCGTGGTCTTCAGCGGTCTGGCGGACTCATCTTCTGCGGTCCAGCCATCATCAAAGGGCACACGGGTCAGACTCTCAAAGCGGCCCGAGGCGTTGGACCTTGCACCACGTCCGTGGATGACACTTTTGGCCTCTGACATGACTCAAACATAGGCGTCAGAATCGAACAAAGGAAGAACAAATGCTTTTTCTAGACTCGGAGCGGTCCGACGTGTTCGGCCAGCGATAATAGATCGCTCCAGGCCTTTTTCTTTGCCGTCGGTTGGCGCAACAGGAAAGCGGGGTGCAGGGTCGCAAGTGTAGGAATATCGCGGTCCAGTTCAACCGACCGCCAATGAAACCAGCGTCCACGCAGAGCCAGGATACCTTCGCTCTGGCCCAGAAGAAACTTGGTCGAGGCACCCCCAACCAGCAACAGCACCTGGGGATTTACCAGTGAGACGGCCCGTTCCAGAAACGGCAAACAGGCGCGTTGTTCCTCCGGCGTAGGAGTGCGGTTGCCCGGTGGTCGCCAGAACACCGTATTGGTAATAAAGACGCGACCCTCCAGCCCCGCTGCCGCCAGCATCTGGTCCAGCAGTTTGCCAGCCCGCCCGACGAATGGCAGACCTTGGACGTCTTCATCCCCGCCTGGGCCTTCGCCGATAACCATGATTGGGGCATCCGCGACGCCGCGACTGAATACAGAACGTCTGGCCCCCATTGCCTTCAGCGGGCAACCCTCATAGTCCGAGATCATGACGGCCAGGGCGTCAAGGTCCTTGGCCCCGGCCGCCAACTGGCGGACGGCATCCAGATCGATTGGATCTGGGGTTGTCTTGAGCACAGGGTGCGGCGTCGAAACGGCCACTTGCGGCGCGGTCGCGGCGTGCGGCGCAGTTTTCGCCGACGGCACCGGCGCGGCCATGCGGTCAATCGCCACGTCCTCGAAGCACGCTTCAACGCCGGCATCGGCCCAAAAGGCGAGCAGGCTTTCCATGGCGCGCAGGTTGGCGATCATCGGGGCTGTCTATACCTCATCGCTGCGGGTGTGGAGGGCACTTCACATCACGCATCTAAGGCGTCATCCTGTGGTCAAGACTGGTGCCTCATCTGGCTGCTGCAGGAAACGAAAAATGTCGGTTGACGTGGAGGCCGCCGCCGCAGGGGCATTGGGGGGGTGGTGGCGGCGAAAGTCTGTACCCCCGCCAACGGCTGGCGAGCTTTGCGCCAATTGCGCGACCCCTCTGCAGGGCCACTGGTGTCACCACTGTGGGCAGGCCGGCGAGGATTTTCACCGCTCCAGTCTGAAATTGCTGATCGAGGTTTTCGAGGGTCTGTTGCACTTTGATGGCCGCCTTTGGCGCACGGTTCCAGAACTGATGTTGCGCCCAGGCCGGGTGACCCGCGCCTATCTGGACGGCCACCGGGCACCTCAGATTCCGCCGCTACGATTGTTTCTTGTCGTCTTGCTGTTGGTGTTCGTCGTCGGCACCTTTGGACCGTCACAATCGACTGTCACCCCAAACCATGCGCCAAATAAGACTATTGTCACCTCCATTGAAGGCTTGACGCCCGAGCAAAAGGCGAAAGTCCTGGGCAGTATCGACGAGGCCAAAATCCAGATTGCCGACCGTCCGGCAAAGGGCTTCGGCGTGTGGCTGAAAGCGCGGCTGCGGCGGGTGATTGAGCATCCCGCCGAATTCAAGCTGGTGCTCGAGCAATGGTCAGAGCGTTTTGCCTTTCTCACTCTGCCTCTGGCGGCCGGATTGTTGAGTGCGCTCTTTATTTTCCAGCGCCGCTTTTTTCTTTTCGACCACCTGATCTTTTCGCTTCATTCGCTCTCGGCTCAGGGCCTGCTGCTGGCCGCCGCCATGGGGTTTGACGACCTCTCAGGCGGATGGTCAGGGCTGTTAGCACTCTATGCTCCGGTCCACCTATTCCGTCATATGCGCGGCGTCTACGCCACCGGCGTTATCGGAACGCTTCTGCGTATGGCACTGTTGTTTTTCGGCACTGTCGTAGGTGTCGTCTGCCTCATTCTCGGCCTCCTCTGGGTCGGCCTGAGCGCTATGGAGGTGTAAGGGCGCGCCGCTTTTGGGATGCCATATGTACTCTCCGTGGCCACTTACGGCGTCAGCGCATGCCGTAAGATCGCCGCAGCGTCCGCCAGCACATCCTCGCTTGCGATTAGCGTCTCTTCATTTAGCATCTCGTCGGCTGCGAAACCGAACTCCACCGATATCCGCATGCGCCGCCAGAGCACGTCTGCGGGGATTTGTGGTAGATAGGGGGCGTAGACCTTAACCAGGGCGTCGGTAACCAAGCGGTGCGAGGCGATGCGGACGTGGGCCAGGCGCGGGCTGGCGCGCAGGGCGCGCAGGGTCCAGACGGCACCCGGTTCGGCGGCTGTGACCTGGGCGGTCAGCTGCAGCAGTTCCAGCGTCGCATCGCCCAAGGCCTTAAGGCCGGCGGGGCCGTGGCGATCCAGCCAGGCGAACAGCACTGCGTTCTGACGGTCCATCAGCCGGCACCCCAGGGCTTCGACGATGGCGTATTTATCGGCGTAATAGCGATAGAGCGCCGGGGGGGTAACGCCGGCCCTGGCGCAGATCAGATTGGTCGATATGCGCTCAATGCCCACCTCGCCCAGTAATTGCCCGGCCACATCCAGCAGGCGCTGGCAGGTGGCAAGGCTGCGCTCCTGTCTCGGCGCGATTTTCAACGTGCCCTCGCTGCCGTTCGGTGGATTGCCACAACGATGGCCATGCTCGCCGCCAGACAGCCGACACCAAAGGCCAGGGCGCCGCGAACATCAGCATCACTGACCAGGGCAGAGGCCATCAGCGGCCCCAGGCTGCCCCCCAGCAGTTGCGCTCCACCCAGCAACATGGCCGCCCGGCGCGTCGGATCGGCTTCGATGGTCATGGGCACCAGGAACGGCATCATAAACAGCCAGAAGAAACCGAAGACTGCGGACGTGGCCAGGAATACTGGCGCTGAGGGCAAGGTGGCGAAGACGCCGATCATCGCCAGATCGGCTAGGCTGCACACCAACAAGGCGCGAAACCAGCCGATCCGTCCGGCCAGCACCGTCGCCGCCCCGCCCCCCAGGACCTGAAACAACAGCGACAACGAGACCGCCGTCCCGGCTATCGACGGCACATGCCCAGCTTGATGCGACAGCGGTTCGGCATAGACCCAGACGCCGACGATACAGGCGAGAAACAGAAAACAGGCGGCCAGGGCGGCGAAACCCCGCGCTGTCGGCAGGCCGGCAGGACGTTCGGCGTCGTGCAGCGGCGCATAATGGCTGGGCCCCAAAAGAGCGGCCAGACCGGCCAGGCCGCTCAATGCTCCCAGGGCGATAAAGCCACCACCGGCGCCATAGGGACCGACAACAAAGGCGGTCAGCAGGCTGGAGAGACCGAACTGAGCCAGAGTCTGCAAGGTTAGATAGGCGCCAGACCAACGCTCCGGCCTGGGTGCCCGGGTGATCATGCCGAAGGTCACCCACATCAGCAGGCCGCTGGGCACGCCGGCCAGAGCCCGGATGGCAGTTACCGCTTCGTGTCGCATCTGCGGTGTCACAAGATCGACGCCAGCCAAAGCCAGGGCCGACGCAAGGCCAATCCAGCGCAAGCCAATGGGTTTGAGCCATGCACCGGCTGCGCTTGCGGCAAGGCCCATGGTCAGGAGCTCAGCCGTCGCCGCGTGGCCCAGTTCGCCAGCGGTCAGAGAGCCGGCGGCTTGAAGTGTTCCGAGCAGTAAGGGCTGCAGGCCGGCGATCATGATGCCGATGATGCCGATGTAAAACACCGCCACCACGTGTGACATTTTAGGCACCGGACCGATCCATTCGCGCCGGACCTGTATTTCAATGGATTGCATTGCCGCCCTCAAGCCAAGTTTCTACTTACGTTATTGACGAACCAGAATAGCTGCATCAGTTTGCTAGCGATAGCTATCGTTTTGCCCGGAGAACTGCCGTGGACCGAGCCAACTCGCAAGACCGCGCTTTGCGCGAGCGCGCCGCCGTCGTCATCCCTGGCGGTATGTACGGCCACCAATCCACAGGACTGTTGCCGGACGACTATCCGCAATTCTTCAGCCGCGCCAAGGGGACCCGCCTGTGGGACGTCGATGGTCACGAACTGATCGATCTGATGTGCGCCTATGGCCCCAATCTGATGGGCTATGCCGATGAGCCGATTGATGCGGCCTATGTGCGGCAATTGGGCCTCGGCGACACCTTGACCGGCCCCACAGCTCTGATGGTGGAACTGGCGGAGACCCTGACTGCGATGGTCACCCATGCCGATTGGGCGATGTTCTGTAAGAACGGTGCCGACGCCACTCTGATGGCCCTGATGATCGCCAGAGCCCACACGCGCCGCAAAACCATCATCCGGGCCAAGGGTGCCTATCATGGATCGGCACCCTGGTGTGCGGGGCGGCCGACTGGCGTGACCCGTGAAGATCAGGCCAACCAGATTTTCTGTGACTACAACGATGTCGCCAGTCTGGAGGCCGCAGTGCACGCCGCCGGTGATGATCTGGCGGCCATCTTTGCCGCGCCGCTGAAACACGACGCCTTTGTCGATCAGGCTCTGCCCGATCCGGCCTACGCTCGGCGGGCGCGAGAGCTGTGTGACCAGACCGGTGCCCTGCTGGTCGTGGACGACGTGCGAGCCGGCCTGCGCATCGCCAGAGATTGCAGTTGGTCGACCGTCGGGGTCGAACCGGATCTATCTAGCTGGGGCAAGTGCATCGCCAACGGACATCCATTGTCGGCCTTGCTGGGGGGCGACGTAGCGCGCAAGGCAGCCGGTTCGATCTTTGCCACGGGTTCGTTCTGGTATCAGGCCGCGCCAATGGCCGCTGCTCTGGTCACCCTGAGGCGGGTGCGTGAGAGCAATTATCTCGAACACATGAACCACCTGGGGACACGTCTGCGCGACGGGCTGTCCGAACGGGCAAAGGCGCTGGATATCGATCTGCGTCAGACCGGGCCGGTGACGATGCCGCTGTTTCTGTTCGGCGACGATCCGGACATGCGGCAAGGATTTTGCTTCGGCAGTGAGATGCTGAAGCGTGGCGTCTACGTTCACCCCTGGCACAACATGTTCCTCAACGCGGCCATGACCAGCGCCGATATCGATCAGGTGCTCGACGCTGCTGAGGCCGGGTTTGGTGCGCTGAAGCGCCAGGCACCCACCCTCGAACCCCTGGCCAAGATGAGCTTCCTCACCGCCTGATTTTGTTACTCATTTGCCCCACCGGGCCCTGGAGATTTCAACATGCGAAAGCGCGATCCCTTCCTCTTCTGGCCCGCGGTGCTGATCGGCGTCGCCGCACCGCTGGTCGCCTTCAGTGAGACAGCGAAGCCTGTCGCTACCGCCGTCGAAGAGGTGGTGGTCACCGCCCAGCGACGTAGCGAAAACCTGCAGAACGTGCCGATCTCGATCCAAGCCTTTAGCGCTAAGGATATTCAGGCCTTGGGGATCAAGTCCTCGGTTGATCTGGGCGCGATCACGCCCAATGTCGATATTGCTCTGGTCGCCGGCCCCGGCAACCAGCCAATCATCACAATTCGCGGCATTGGCCTGAATGACTACGACACCAACAATGCCGGTCCCAACGGCGTCTACGTCGATGAGGTCTATCTCAGTGCCCCCGGTTCACAGAGTTTCCAGACCTTTGATCTGGATCGGATCGAAGTGCTCAAAGGGCCGCAGGGTACACTCTATGGCCGTAACACCAGCGGCGGGGCGATCAATTTCATCACCCGCAAACCCACCGACAAGCCGGAGGGGTTTTTGCACCTGGAATATGGCTCCTTGCATACGGTCAATATCGAGGGGGCCCTTTCGGGGCCGATCTCACCCACCCTGTCAGGGCGCCTGTCGTTTGTGAAAAACTATTCGCAGGGGTATTTTTTTAACGACCTGACCAACAAACACGAGAACGGGACCGACAATTACGCCGCACGCGCACAGCTGAAATGGAAACCCAGCAGCGAGCTGACCCTGCTTTTCAATCTCCACGGCGGCCAGGTGCGCAATCACGTCACCGAATATCGGCACCTGGGTGATTTCACCCCGGGAACTCAAGGCAATCCTGCGCCGGTTCAGTGTAGCATCGCCGACACTTATGCCTCAAAATGTGTCGATCAGTTCGGATTTGGCACGCCGTCCCAGTTCTATCACGGCTCGTTCAACCGGCCGCAGAACCTGAAGGTGAACAATCTGGGTGCCTCGCTGCGCGCCGACTATGCTTTGAGATCGGTGACCCTGACCTCGCTAACGTCCTTCGAGCACAACGACAAGATTCACCCCGAAGATAGCGACGCCTCCCCTAACCGACTGCTGGAGATTGATTTCGGCGTTCGCTCCAACACCTTTACTCAGGAACTGCGCGCGGCGGGGACGGAAGGCAAATTCAGCTGGGTGCTGGGGGCCTACTATCTGCACGAGAATCTTAAACAGAACCAGCCGATCTATCTGTTTCTGGACTTCGACAAGTTCGGCAGCTTCGGCGTGCCGGCTGGTCCCGGCTCCGGCGACGGCATCGCCACGCGTGCCTTCGACAAAAGCACCCAGAAAACCGACGCCGTCGCCGTATTCGCCCAGGGCGACTACGCCATCACCAATGCCTTGAAGATTACGCTTGGCGGCCGCTACACCCACGAAAAACGCAGCTTCACCTATCTGGGGTCGGTGCAGGTTCAATCGGGTGGCATGGACAATTTCGGCCCCCTGTCGGTCCTCGCCAATTCCCATCAGTCTTTAAGCGACGGTGCCTTTTCCGGCCGGGCAGCCCTCAACTATCATCCGACCTCTGACATTCTGTTCTACGGCAACATCGCCAGCGGCTTTAAAAGTGGCGGCTTTAACGGCAGTTTCCTCAGCCTTGATCCCGTGCAGATCGCCAGACAACTCCAGCCGATTAAGCCGGAGCATGTGACTAGTTATGAGATTGGTATCAAATCGACCCTGTTCGACCGCCGTCTGTTGCTTGACGCAGCGGCTTTTTATAATAATTACAAATACCTGCAGGTGTTTGTCCTGGTGCCAACCCCGTCGCTGCCGGTGAATGTGCTGGATAATGCCCGCAAAGCCCACACCGAGGGTCTAGAAGCGCAGATGGTCGCGCGCCCGACCTCGGCCCTGACCGTCTCGGCTCAGGTAGGCTGGCTGAAAACCCGGTTGGACAGTTTTGTGCCCAACAGCGATCCCTCTCAGCCGGACTTCACTGGCAAGCAACTGCCGATCTCGCCGCACTTTTCAGCCGCGGCGATGGCCGACTACAAAGTGCCGATGGGGCCTGGCACCTTGGATTTGCAGCTCAGCGCTACCTACAAAAGTCATCAGTTCTTCGACATCTCCAACGATCTCTACACCGTCCAGAATCCCTTCTGGTTAGAGAACATCCGCGTGGCCTATGCAGTGCAAGACGCCCAATGGGAAGTCGCCGCCTATGTCCGCAACCTGTCCGACCGGCAGTATTATCTGGACAAGTTCGACCTGACCGCGCCCTTCGGATTCATTCAGGGCATCGTCGGCACACCCCGGACATTTGGCGCCGAGATCAACCTGCGGTTTTGAGCCCTGCCTAGGCTTTAGTAGCCGACTTGAGCTGTCAAATGTCAGGTTGAGGACCTGTTCCGCCAGATCGGGCGTCCGGATCCTCCGTGATCGGGATCGCGTTGACGGCGAGTGGGGTTGAAAATCGGAAAGACGCGTCAAGCTCTAATGGCGGTCGATCAAACCTGTCTGATCGACACCAACGATCTCGTACTTGGCCTATTCTCGATTCGCGCCATGAGCGATGTCCCGCCCGACGTACCGCTGCCGCGTCATTTATGCTGAGAAGCATATGTCTCAGCCTGCACCATCCGCTGATCAAATAGCTGTTCCCCCGATCGATACAGGTTCATATTCAGGGCTGGCGTCGCGGTTTATCCTTGACCGTTCCAACGACCGCTTTGAATAAGAAAGTTGTGCATGAGATTGCCGATAAAGGGCCCGAGATGAGTGACGTGATTGAGCGTGAGGCTATGGACTATGATGTCGTCATCGTCGGTGGCGGACCGGCGGGTCTGTGTTCTGCGATCCGGCTCAAACAACTGGCGGCGGCGGCTGGCGCTGAGATCAGTGTTGCTGTGGTGGAGAAGGGCTCGGAGGTGGGGGCCCATATCCTTTCCGGTGCGGTGATCGATCCAAAGGCGCTGAACGAGTTGATCCCTGATTGGAAAGCCAAGGGGGCGCCGCTGGACACACTAGTGACCAAGGATCAGTTTCTGGTTCTGGGCCCGAAGGGCAGCATTGCAGCCCCGATGTTCGCCATGCCAAAGCTGATGCACAACCATGGTAATTACGCTGGCTCTCTGGGAAATGTCTGCCGTTGGCTGGCGACCCAGGCGGAGGAACTGGGCGTTGAAATCTATCCTGGAATGGCCGCGTCCGAGGTGGTTTACAATGATAACGGGTCGGTTAAGGGCGTCGTCGCCGGTGTGTTTGGTATTGGCAAGAACGGGGAACATAAGGCGGACTATCAGCCCGGCCTGGAGCTGCATGCCAAATACACTTTCATCGCCGAAGGCGTGCGCGGATCCCTGGCCAAAGAACTCCAGGCCAGATTTGATCTG
Organism: Caulobacteraceae bacterium; assembly: GCA_043742825.1. Taxonomy (GTDB): domain Bacteria; phylum Pseudomonadota; class Alphaproteobacteria; order Caulobacterales; family Caulobacteraceae; genus Acaudatibacter. The sequence continues at coordinate 16,865 of JAYTXQ010000119.1, forward strand.
AACGACGGCAAAGAGCCGCAGAAATTTGGTATCGGGATCAAGGAATTGTGGCAGGTTCCGGAAGAGATTTTCGAGCCCGGTCTTGTCCAACACACCCTGGGTTGGCCGCTGGATGGGGCGACGGGCGGCGGTAGTTTCCTCTATCACTTTGGCGACCGCTATGTGTCAATCGGCATAGTGGTGCATCTCAATTACAAGAACCCATGGCTCTCACCGTTCGATGAATTCCAGCGCCTGAAGCATCATCCAGCGATTAGCCGCTATCTGGCCGGAGGCAAGCGCATTGCCTATGGCGCGCGAGCGATCACCGAAGGGGGCCTGCAATCAGTCCCCCACTTGAGTTTTCCAGGCGGCGTGCTGATCGGTTGCTCGGCGGGTTTTGTTAATGTGCCGAGGATTAAGGGCAGTCACAACGCCATGAAGACCGGCATGCTGGCCGCAGAAGCGGCCTTCGCGGCGATCCAGTCGGGCAGGGCCAATGACCAATTGGTCGAATATCAGGCTGCTTATGATAAATCCTGGGTGCGTCAGGAATTGTACCTGGTTCGCAACTTCAAGCCCTTGTGGTCGCGGCTAGGCACCTGGCTAGGCTCGGTAGTTATGATCGGCGATTTATATATCACCACGCTCACCGGAGGGTTCTCGTTTTTCGGCACCCTCAAACACGGCAAGACCGATGCAGCCGCAACGGGTCTGGCCAAGGATTACAAGCCAATCGTCTATCCCAAGCCTGACGGGATTTTGAGCTTTGACAAGCTGTCCAGCGTCTTTTTATCGGCGACCAATCATGAGGAAGATCAGCCGGTGCACCTTAAACTGCTCGATCCCAGCGTTCCCATATCGGTCAATCTACCAAAATATGGCGAACCGGCCAGACTCTATTGTCCGGCTGGGGTTTATGAGGTGCTCACAGACGACGGCGGTGCTAACCCCCGTTTCCAGATCAATGCGCAGAACTGCGTCCATTGCAAAACCTGCGACATAAAAGACCCCTCGCAGAATATAAAATGGACCACGCCCGAGGGCGGAGGCGGACCTAATTATCCGAACATGTAACCTGATTGGCCCTTGCTGGGGCCCTCTGTACGGACCAAGTGAAGCTTATGCCTATGCCCATCTCTATCCCCACGGCGATGCCCCGCATCGCTTTTGGTCTGATTCCACTTTTGCTTCTGGGGGCTTGCGCCAGCGCGCCAGTGCCGACGCACCCTGTTGCCACAGTGGCGAGCGCCGAGCCAATAGAAACCGGCATCAGCGCCTATGGGCTGTTTCTGGCTGGCCACGCCGCAGCCGCGCACGGTGACGGGGCGAGCGCGGCGAACTATTATGCACGAGCCTCTGGTCTGGAGCATGGCGATGATGCCAGTCTGTTGGCGACACGGGCTTTTGCCGAGGCTCTGCTCGGTGGTGATGTCACTCGCGCCACAGCTCTGGCCCCAAGCGATCCGTCCCTTGATCCGGGGCTTTTGCGAATGGCCAACCTGACGCGGGCGGTTGAGGCGATCACGACGGGCAATGGGCGAAAAGCGGTTGCCGCCATGGCGCTGGCCAAGGTGGGCCCAGCCGATCCGGGCGTCGCGATTCTGACCCCCTACGCAGCGGCGCTTGCAGGCGACGTGGAGGGCTCAATAACCCGCGCCGCCCTTTCCGAAGATCCGGTGACGCAATATCAGGTCGACCTGGCGCAGGGCGAGTTTTATGAACGCGCGCACCGCTATAACGAGGCCGAGACCGCCTACCGAGCCCTGATCGGGCGAGGTGATCAGGCGGGGATTGCCAGCCAGAAATTGGGGGATTTGTTCGAGCGCCGCGGCCGCTTTGACGAGGCTTTACAAGTCTATCGCGCTGCGGCGGTACGAAACCCTGGCAACGGGGACCTGGCGCTGGCCCTGACCAGAGGCGAGGCACCGCATGCGGCACCGCGTCTGCCCTCGCTGCGACAGTCGGCCGCCGAGGCCTTGGTCGTCCCCGCGGCTATGATGGCGGTGCACAAACAGGCCCAGGGGGCTTTGATCTATTTGCGCCTAGCCCTGCGGCTTGATCCGATGCGGGATCGGGCCTGGTTGATGGTCGGTGATCTGTTGGCCGACCTGGGAAAGCTTGACGCCGCACGTGGGGCCTATGCCAAGCCTGGCCTAGGCTCCTCGCAGTTTGTCGCTGCACGGCTAAAGCTGGCGTGGAACTGGCAGGCGGCAGGTCACAAGGACGAAGCTTTGCAGGTCGTCCGCGACACCGTTTCGGCCGTTCCGAGCAGTCGCGAGGCGGCTGCGGCTCTGGCTGACCTTTTGCAAGGCGATGAACGCTATGCGGAATCAGCCAAGGTTCTGGACGGCCTGATTGCGAGCCAAACCGGTGAAATAGACTGGCGGTTGTATTTTCTGCGCGCCATGGACTTCGCACAGGACGGTAGCTGGACCGATGCCGAAAAGGATCTTGCCGTGGCGATGCAAGCGCGTCCCGACGAGCCAGAGCTGTTAAACTTCCTCGGCTATGCCTGGATTGATCGCGGCGAGCGATTGCCTGAGGCTTTGGCGATGGTGAAGCGGGCCGTCAGCCTGAGGCCAGACTCCGGCGCGATGATCGATTCACTGGGCTGGGGCTATTACCGGATTGGCGATTACACCTCCGCCGTGAGCCAGCTTGAAACGGCAGTGGTGCTCGAGCCCGGAGACCCGGACGTCAACGACCACCTGGGTGACGCCTACTGGCGTGTTAACCGCAAGATCGAAGCTGGGTTCCAGTGGCAGAGGGTCCTGACTCTGCAGCCATCGGCCAAACTGCGCACCCTTGTCGAAGCGAAAATCGCCAGTGGTCAGCCGGATCCTGTGGAACCTAACCGCATCGCTAGGCAGTAGCGTAGCAGCGGGCGGTTCATGGTTCACCTCGAACGCTTCGCGCCGGCGAAGGTCAATCTGTTCTTGCACGTCGGACCGCTTTCGCCTGATGGCTACCATCCCTTGCAAAGCCTGATGGTCTTTGCCGACGTGGGTGATCGCCTAGAGTTCAACACGGCCGAGATGATGAGTTTGGTCGTTGCGGGTACTTTCGGCGATGATTTGCGCTGGCAGGCGGACAATCTGGTGACCCGCGCCCGCGATCAATTTCTGGCCGCATACTCCGGAGACCCGGCCCCGTTTTGCCTGACCTTGCAAAAGGACCTGCCTCTGGCGGCGGGCCTGGGCGGCGGCTCCAGTGACGCGGCCGCGACCCTGCACCTGCTCAACGGCGCGCTTGGCTTACCCTTGGCCGACGCTACCTTAAGCGAAATTGCGCTCAACCTGGGATCGGACACGCCGGCCTGCCTGCGTGCCCAGGCTGTTCTCGCCAGCGGGCGAGGCGAGCTGTTGGCGGCCCCGCCGGCCTTTGCCGTGCTGGATGTCGTGTTGGTCAATCCTGGGCTGGCGTGTCCAACGGCGGCGGTCTATCGGGCCTTTGATGATGGAGGCGCGGTGGGGGGCTGCGATCAGGTGATATGGCCCAAATCTGTCGCCACAAAAACGGGATTTGTCGACTTTCTGAGGCAATGCCGCAATGATCTGGAAGCGCCGGCGATTGCTGTCCAACCCGAAATTCGTACTGTGCTGCAAAGCTTGGCTGGCCGCCCCTCATCGCTTTTGACCCGCATGTCCGGCTCTGGTGCGACCTGTTTTACTATCTGTGCGGACGCAACTGTCGCTCGAAGTCTGGCCGCTGACATCGCTAGTGATCATCCGACTTGGTGGGTAAAAGTGTGCCGGCTGGGCGGGGCACAGGCCGGATAGAGTGGAGAGCAAACTAAAACGGGGACCTCCGTGAGAAGGCCCCCGCGTTAGTGAAGGTAGAGGTGGAACAGTTAGGCTTGCACGAGTTCCCCATGCAGGTTGATGTCGAGGCCTTCGATTTCGACCTCTTCACTGACCCGTAAGCCAATAGTGTACTTGATTACCAGCAGGATGACAAAGGTCACTGAGCCACAGTAGGCGATGGTGGCACCGACATCTATGAACTGCAGGGTCATCTGGTGGAAGTTGCCGTCCGTCAGCCAGCCGCCCTTGGGAGCGCTGCCGGGGTTGATCAGCTTGCTGGCGAACATGCCGGTCATGATCGCGCCCAGGGCACCACCGACGCCGTGGACGCCAAAGCAATCAAGGGCATCATCGTAGCCGAAGAACTTCTTCATGTGGACCGAGGTGAAGTAACAGACGGCGCCGGCGGCGAGCCCGATATAGAGCGCTCCGGCAGGGTTCACAAAGCCGGAGGCCGGAGTGATGGCCACTAGACCAGCGACAGCACCGGAAACCATACCCAGGACCGAGGGCTTCTTCGACACAACCCATTCAACGCCCATCCAGGTTATAGCGGCGGCCGCTGCAGCGATTTGCGTCGCGACCATAGCCATGCCGGCATTGACGTTGGAGGTGACCGCAGAGCCGGCATTGAAGCCAAACCAGCCGACCCACAGAAGCGAGGCCCCGATGACGCTGTAGGCTAGGTTGTGCGGGGCCATATTCTCGGTCCCAAGACCTTTGCGCTTTCCGAGCATCAGGGCGCAGACTAGACCTGCGACACCCGCATTCAGGTGCACGACGGTGCCGCCGGCGTAGTCAAGCGCGCCGAGCGTTCCTAACCAGCCGCCGCCCCAGACCCAGTGAGCGATGGGGCAGTAGACCAGCAGCAGCCAGCCACCCATGAAGGCGAGGAAGGCTGAATATTTCATCCGGTCGGCCAGTGCCCCAGCGATCAGAGCCGGTGTAATGATCGCAAAGGTCATCTGGAACATCATGTAAACCGATTCCGGGATGGTCGGCGCCAGGGCGCTAACGGCATTCAATCCCATGGGAGCAAGCATGATGTATTTGAAATCACCGATATATTGCCCACTTCCGGTGAAGGCGATGGAATAGCCGATCATAGTCCACAGTACCGTGATCAACGCCGTGGCCCCGAAGCTCTGAGCCAGGGTGGCCAGGATGTTCTTCTTGCGAACCATGCCGGCATAAAAAAGGGCCAGCCCGGGAATAGTCATCATCAGCACCAGGACCGATGAGGTGAGCATCCAGGCGGTATCGCCGGTGTCGATCTTGGGCGGTGGGGCCGGGGCCGCTGCGGGCGCGGCGGCAGTGGGGGCTACCACGGCTGCGGCCGGAGCAGCAACGGAATTTGCCGCAGGGGCCGTTGCGGTCTGAGCCAGGGTGGCGATCGGTGCCCCGACGACCATAGCTGCCAGGGCCAAGCCCGCCAGCGCGCGAAGTGATATGGGTTTCATCGTCTCTTTTTTCCTTGTCGCGATGTTAAATTAGAGGGCTGCCACGCCGGTTTCGCCGGTGCGGATGCGAAGTGCGCTTTCCACGTCGATGACAAAGACTTTACCGTCGCCGATCTTGCCGGTTCCCGCTGCCAAGCGAATGGCCTCTACGGCACCCTCGGCGGCTGCGTCATCGACGACGGCCTCGAGTTTGACCTTGGGAACAAAATTCACCTGATATTCGGCACCCCGATAGATCTCCGTCTGGCCCTTTTGCCGGCCATAGCCCTTAACTTCCGATACTGTCAGACCCTCGACACCGGCGGCGACGAGCGCTTCACGCAC
>JAYTXQ010000120.1:0-16072 GCA_043742825.1 Caulobacteraceae bacterium
CGACGACGCTAGATCAGGTCACCGAACTGTGCCGAGGCCTGGTTCTGCAGGCCGGCCTGCGCGACAAGGTCGATGCGGTGGTTCAAGCTGAGTGGACCGTCCTGGTCCGCCGCGCGCTGCAGCTGCCGCTGCCGCCACCACCCGAGTTCACGATCAGTTTTGATGATCCGCCGATCCCGCTGGAGAAGCCCGGCAAGCCTGACAAGCTGGTTTCGACGGTCGGCTGGCAGGGGACCTGGCATCTGGTCCACGCGGGGAAATTTGAATCTACAATCGCGGTCCAGCTCGCTCAAGGCGAAGGATCGGTTACGCCTGTCTACCAATTCCAGGTCAATCTGACGACGGGGGACGTGCAGGCCCTGGTCGGTGTGCAGGTGCAGTCTCCGGAGATCTCGTTCAAACTGTGCCACGCGGTCGTGAAAGCCAGCGCCTTCCTGCAGATGGTGGGCGGGATCACAAATGCGGGAGGCAAATCCGCGTCAGGCTCGGTGACGCTGCAAGTGCAAGGCGGTGTTCAGGCCGTCGTGACGCTTGGGAAGGTCAGTGCGACCGTCCAGGTCGGACCGACTTTGACCCTGCAACAGGGACAGTCCCCCGACTTCTCTCTGACGCCCGCCGCTCAAGGCGGCCTCGAAAAGTTGCCCGAGGGCACTTTTCCGCCTTTCCACGGCATTTCCATTATTCGAGGGACGTTCTGATCACCGGATCCGCCATGACCACTAACGAAACCCTGACCCTTACCCTCAGCAGCAGCGCACTGCTGGTTTCCGTCGCATCCGCCACCTTTGGTTTCTGGTTGCAACGGCGCGAGATGCGGACGACCGTTCGGCAACAGTTGACCGACATTGTGCAACACATGATCGCGACCCAGGAGGCCATGAACGCGCTGACCGCAGGCAAAGACGGGCCCGAGAGCGCAGAGAGCCTTCAGCGGGCGGGCAGCCTCAATCATCGGCTCACCTCTCTGGCGCGGCAGGCGACCGAATTGGACAGGCTCGAACCGACCGTGGCATTTGACGTCGAATACATCGCCATCGCCAACGCCCTATGGTCGAGCGGAAATTCGGCGGCGGCCGAACCCTATTTCAAAAAGTCGATCAACGAGGCAAAGCGGACAAAGAGCCCCTTCTATGAGGCGATTAACACACGCCTTTTTGCCCGATTCCTGCATAGACACGGCCAATAGCCCTTGGCGCGGCAGACATACGAGCAGGCCCTGGGGCTACTCGTCAACAACACGGACGATCATAGATGCCTCAACGCCGAGACCTATCAGGATTGGTTGCAAGAGGAATTCAACGCCGCCTCGGAGGCGAGCGATCCGCCCCCCAACGCCTGGACCGACGCATGTTACGCCAATGCTGAGCGGCTACTGAGTTCGATTGCCCTGAGGCCCCTGCGCGAAGCGCGTCTCCGCGATTTCGCAATGCAATGGCGCGGGCCGCCGCCCGAAGACCCGGAGGGAACCCCGGTGATGGAGACTCGCGGGACGCAACAGGACAAAGGGCATGGGTGAACGCAGTCACGAGGTGAGACCCTCCACCCACACGCGTGGCATGCGCGCGATGGCGCGGCCTGTGGCTCAGCTCAGGGTTCAACCGGGCAAGGCGATGGTCGTGCAGAGATTTAGTGACCGCGCGCGGCGTGGGCCGGTCGGCGACCCGGCCGCCCTGGTTTCCAGCACCCTGGCGACGCCCTCGCACCCTTTGGACGCCAAGACCCGGCAGTTCGCGGAATCGCGTCTGGGCTTTGATTTCAGCCGGGTGCGGGTCCACGCCGACCTGGTTTCCGCCGGCACAGCCCAGGCCTTGAACGCTCAAGCTTTCACCGTCGGCGATCACATCGTTTTTGCGGCTGGGAAATACGCGCCGGCGAGTCGGCCGGGCATGCGGCTTTTGGCGCATGAGCTGGCGCATGTGGTCCAGCAAAATACCGGGGCTGTCAGCGCGCGGCCGGGGGCGCTGGTCAGCGACCCGACCGATCACCATGAACGCGCGGCCGAAGCGACGGCGGACAGGGTGATGTCGGCTCCCGCATTGACAAGGCCGCGCTCGCCGCTGCGGACTCTTGGAGGGCGTTTGGGTCCACCGGTGGCGCAACGCTTTCTCGCTGGCGAAGGCGGGCACCAGGGAATCGAAGAGCCGGCCTTGGGAGAGGCCGGATTTTCCGAGAAGGAGCAGCACCAGGGTTATTTCGGCAACTGGCTGCGCGATTTTTCTCAGAAACTGAACACCGAGTCCGACGATAGCGGCCCCTGGCCTGAAATCATCAAGGTGCTCGCCACTGGCGAATTTGGACGCGCGCCGACGGATGAAGAACTGGGCCGATACCTACCGAGCGAGCATGTGGACCGACCGGACGCGGGCGAAAGCGCCGAGAGCCCCGACATTGACGACAAAACGCGGGCAAAGAGGCGCGAAAAGCTGTCGTCAAGCCAGAAGGCCTGGTTCGATGAAGAACAATCGGACGGCTTCAAGAAACAAAACGCCCTCAACGCCGGCCTGTCCGGCTTGCCGGACTATATCGAGCGGGCCAAGGAACATGCTAAGCGGATGATCGGCCAGGCCGCCGCCCTGGGACGCAACGAAAAGGGGTTGATGGCGTTGGGCAATGGCCTGCACGCCGTTGAGGACTATTTCGCCCACTCGAATTTTGTCGAGGTCGCTCTGGCCCAATTGGTGGACGACCGCGTAGTGGCGAAAGACAATCCGGCGGCGGCCGCACTGCACCGCTATCCCGGCGTCGATCCGACAAAGGTCGCTGCCGGTCCAGCAGGGTTCCCGGGGATCGTGACGGGCACCTCGGCCAAGGGCCCCAATGACGATGTCGGCATGGGTGAGGTTATCAAGACCGAATTCAGCAATGGGGAGTTCCGGCGGCTGTTCCTGCGCGGCGCGACGATCCGTTGGGGTTGGCAAGCACCAAAAGAAGGCGGTCGCCGCGCGGGCGGTTGGATCGGCGAGAAAATCGGGGCGGGATTTGGGGCGATCGGCGGCGCGATCAAAGGACTGTTTACTGGGGCCGGGCACGGGGCGGCTGAGGCGTGGCGCGGTGCCCGCCATTGGTGGCAGAAACCCTTTGCTGCCATCGGCGGACTGGTCTCAGGCGGCCTTTCCGGCGCTGCCGAAGGCGGGTCGCGCGGCCTCGTCGCCGGCAAGGAAATCGGTGGTCGGGTGGGGTCTACGGTGGGGGCCTTTATCGGTCGCGCGGCAAGCCTGGCCGTCGCCCCGACCGTGGCGGTCGCGATGTTTGGAATCATTACGGCGCTCTCGACGTTGGGTGGCGTCCCGCTTTCGCTATTGGCCAAACATAAAATCACCAAGGGAACCCGCGAGTCGATTACGCAAAAGGATGCGAAAGGCGTTCCAGTGCCTGGGCCCACACACTCGCAGATCGCCAAGGACGACCCGGACCAACCGCTACACAGAGCGGCCGCCCGCCTCGCCTTCGTCGCCGATCGGGGCATTGGCCAAGCCATGATCAGGGTCTGGGCGGGAGACGAGACGGTCGAGGCCGCTCAGAGACTTATCGACCTCTATATGGCGCACCCACTCTTCCATCAACCGCACGGCCAGCAATGGTGGCGCCAGGAGTTGGCGGACATCGTCAAACCGAAGGCCAAGAGCCGATAACCTTCAGGCCCAGGCGATACAGGCGGGGGGCCTAAATCACCCCCCTGAAAGCGCCCGCGCCGCGAGATCGCGCCAGGCGCGGCCTTCGCGTCTAAATTGTGGGTTGGCCTGGGCGATGCGGCGATCCATTTCTGCAACGGCCTCCCGGGCCTCCGTCTTGCGTCCGGTACGGGCCAGGAATGCGGCATAACGGCCAAAGCCTTCGAGGCCCGGCACGTGGCCGGCGGCCCATTGCAGCGCGGCCTCGGCATCGGTCATCCGGCCCAGGCCCTCATAAGCCCGGCCCAGAGCCAGCATCGCAGGCGGTGCGCGGCCAGCTTCGGCGTCCTGGCCAAGCGTCTGCAAGACGGTCAGGGCCTCGGCATATCGGTTCAGTTCGATCAGGGCCACGGCCCGGCCCAGCAGCAAAACCGGGTCGTCGGCGTGGACCCCCTGCGCGGCCCGGGCGAACAGGGCTTCGGATTCGCTCCATCGTCCCAGGTCAGCCGCGGCCTTGGCCAGACGCATCTGGTTTTGTACTGTGGCGGCAAGGGCCATAGCGGCGCTGGCCTCGCGATATTCTCGGCCCGGATCCAAGGCCCGTCGGGCGCTCGCCCCAAACCGCTGCGCTGAAGCCCCACCACTCAGGGAAGGCAGGACGATGGCGATGAGGTAGACGACAGCGCCAAGAGGCTGAAGGATCAGGATGATCAACAGCCAGTATATTGGCTGGCCGGTGCGCACCACATGCACGCACAGGGCCAGAGCCAGCAGCATCGAAAGGCCAAACGCGGGAAACATCAGCTTTCGTCGTCCCCCTGGCGACTGAGCGCACGCGGATCCAGCTTTGGGGCCGGGGCCAGGCGCATCACCTCACCCTGATAGCGCTCATCCTCGCCATCGGCCAGAAAGCTCAGGGCATCAGCGCAGGCATCGATCAGGGCCTTCACCCAGGGCAGTTCGGCCTTGTGAAAATCTGAGAGGACGTGGCTCATGACCAGCTCTTTGTAGCCGGGATGTCCGGTGCCCATGCGGGCCCGGCGAAACTCTGCGCCGATGCGCCCGGTAATCGAGCGCACACCATTATTGCCGGCCGCGCCGCCACCGGTCTTCATCCGAAACCGGCCAGGGGCCATGTCGATCTCATCATAAAACACCACCACATCAGCGGGGGTGAGCTTGTAGAACCGCATGGCCTCAGACACGGCCTGGCCGCTGTCATTATAAAAGGTCTGGGGCTTGACGATCAGAGCCCGCACCGGACCCCCCGCGGCGGGTACATCACCCTCGCGCGTCAGAGCACTGAAGCGCTTACGCTCAGGACCAAAGTTCCAGCGCGCCGCTATCGCGTCCACGGTCATCCAGCCAATGTTGTGCCGGGTCTTGGCATATTGCGGGCCGGGGTTGCCCAGTCCAGTCAGGATGAGCATGGCGATGGAACCGCGCGGGGGTGCCCTTAGGCGGCGCCTTCGGCCTCTTCGGCCTCGCCAGCGGTCATCGCCGAAGACGTCGCCACCGAGGCAACGATCTCATTTCGGTGGTGGGTGGTGACCTGAATCCGGTCCGGCAGCACCAGATCGGAGCCGCGCACCGAGGAACCGATTTCCAGACCGGTCAGATCGACGACGATCTCCTCGGGGATAGCGTCGGCGGGTGCCAGGACTTCAACCTCGTGCAGGTTGATGTTGAGCGCGCCACCGCGCTTGAGACCGGGTGACGCCTCATGATTTCGGAAGTGCACCGGCACGCTGATGCGGATCAGGGAATGCTCATCGACGCGGAAAAGGTCAAAATGCACCGGATTGTCGGTCACCGGATGGAACTGAATCGCCTTGGCGATCACCGGCTGAACCTCGTCGCCGTATTTCAGGTTGACCAAATGCCCTAAGAGCTTGCCGGTAATCAGAGCCTTGCGAAACTCGCCCGACTTCACGGCGATCGGCACTGGGGCCTGGTCGCCGCCGTAAAGAATGCCAGGCACCATGCCGGTGCCGCGTGTGGCGCGTGCGCCGCCGGTACCTGTGCGATCACGCACTTCAACGTTCAGAACGATATCGGCCATGGCCTTGCCTTCAAAAAAGAGACGCCGCGCGAGCAGCGCGGCGGTGAGACGGACGGGCCCTTGTCGCAAGAGGCCCGATAAAAGGGGTCGCGCACCATACACGCCACCGCGCGCAGATGCAATCGGGGGTTCGCGGCTGAAGAGTTATCCGCAGATGGCGCAGATTTTTACAGCTACCGGGCTGCCTTCGCGCCGCAGGTGTCCAAATTCCCAGCTTTTGAAATTTTTAGGCTTCGCCCGCCAGTTCCACAGCCTATCTACTTGAATCTGCGCCATCTGCGGAAAAAGTCATACCATCGCCCGCATCGCCGCCAGGCGACCGAACGCGACGAGCAGGGCTTTACGCCGGGCACCGACCAGGGGGGTCAATGGGGCTGCGCGCAGGACAGCGCCGTCAAAGCCATCGGCGATGATCAGGCCCGGGTCTTGTGGCAGGACCTCGCGCGGAAACTCCGGCGCGACAGCGAAATAGAAGGCGTCGCAATAGGGCATGTATTCCGACCATTTGCGATCGATGCGGAAATCCTCGAGGCTGGACTTGACCTCGACTATGACCATCTGGCCCCGAGGTCCCAGGGCCATGATATCCGCCCGCCGTCCATTTGGCAGGCCCACCTCCAGTAAAGGCGCATAGCCCAGAGCCAACATCACCCGCGCCGTCCCCCGCGTCACCGCGCTGGTCGTCTCCGGCCGACTGAAGGTGAGGATTACAGGCTCCATGGGCGCAGTCTTGTTCGGTGTTTGTTCGGGGTCAAGTGCCCTAGCGTGTAAAAGAGAAGGATTCACAGATTGCGCAGATTTGGCCAGATGCTTTCTGGACCGCTGCGCCGCAGGCGAAAACCGCCCTGCGCAATCTTCGACGAGCTCCTCCCACTGATCTCGCGATTCATCTGCTAAGATCTGTGGAATCTGTGGAAAAATTCTCCGCTCAACGGTAAACACTTTTCTAATGCACCAAACATTTGATGAGACGACCGACCCCTCCTTTGGACCTCGGCATACGCCCTTGATCCGCGCCGCCATGGCTGGGCAGCAGCTCGACGGGTTTCTGATCCCGCATGAGGATGAGCATCAGAACGAATATCTGCCCGAGGCTAATGATCGCCTGGCCTGGGCCACAGGCTTTACCGGCTCAGCTGGTGCAGCAGTGATTCTCAAGGACAGCGCCGCCATCTTTGTCGATGGGCGCTATACCCTGCAGGTGCGCGATCAGGTGGATACGACCATCTTTGAAATCCGTGATCTCGTGGATGGCGGGGTGCCGCAATATCTGCGCGAAGCCCTCAAGCCCGGCTGGCGGGTGGGCTATGATCCGCGATTGCACAGCCCCGATGCGTTGGAACGGCTGCGAGGTGCCGCAGATAAGGCCGGTGCCACTCTGGCGGCCGTTGAGATCAATCCCCTTGACGAGGCCTGGGGTGCGGAGCGTCCAACGCAGCCAGCGGCGGCCGTCGTGCCCCATCCCTTGCAGTATGCCGGCGAAGACTCCGCCACCAAGCGCGTGCGCGTCGGCGCAGCCCTGGCCGCGGCCGGGGCTCAGGCCGCAGTTCTGACCGCCCCGTCATCAATCGCCTGGCTGTTTAATGTGCGCGGCGGGGATGTCATCCGCTCACCCCTACCTCTGGCCCAGGCGATCCTCAACGCCGACGGCACGGCGCGCCTGTTCCTGGACCCGGCCAAGGTCAGCCTCGACCTGCCGGCTTGGCTGGGTAATCAGGTCAGCCTGGAGACGCCCGAAGACCTTGGCCCCGCGCTGGCATCGCTTACGGGCAAAGACGTCGTCATTGATCCGGCGCAGTCTTCGGCCTGGTATTTTGAGACTCTGAAAGCTGCGGGTGCGACGGCCATCCCCCTGGCGGACCCTTGCGCCCTGCCGCGGGCCTGCAAGAACGCGGTGGAGATCGAGGGCACCCGCCGGGCACACGTGCGTGACGGAGCCGCTCTGACACAATTTCTGCACTGGCTGGCCACCGAGGCTCAAGCCAGCCTGCCTGACGAACAGGAAATTGTTACAAAGCTGGAGGGGTTTCGCGAAGCTACTGGAGCCCTCAAAGACCTGTCGTTCGATACCATCGCCGGTGCCGGCCCGCATGGCGCAGTGGTTCATTATCGGCCCACCGCGCGCCTGGCCCGGCGGACCGAAAAGGCCTCGCTGCTGCTGGTGGATTCTGGGGGCCAGTATCTGGATGGCACCACCGATGTCACCCGAACCGTGGCCATGGGAGAGCCCACAGCGGAAATGGCGCAGCGCTTCACCTTGGTGTTGAAAGGCCATCTGGCCCTGGCCCGCATTCGCTTTCCGGTGGGAACAACGGGCTCCGCCATCGACGTTCTGGCCCGCGCGCCCCTGTGGGCTGCCGGTCTGGACTACGACCACGGAACTGGCCATGGCGTCGGCTCGTACCTGGGGGTGCATGAGGGGCCACAACGGATCTCCAAGCTCGCCAGTTCTGTCGCTTTGCAGCCAGGAATGATCCTCTCCAACGAGCCCGGCTACTACAAGACCGGCGAATACGGCATCCGCATCGAAACCCTGCAGGTGGTGACCCCTGCCGCGCTGGTACCCGGTGGCGAGCGGCCGATGTTAGGGTTCGAGACCCTCACACTGGCCCCTGTGGACCGGCGTCTGGTCGTCGCGGCGATGTTGACCGGCGAAGAGATCGACCAGCTCAACGCCTATCATGCACGGGTTTTGAAAGAGATCGGGCCCTTAGTCCCTGCCGATGTCGCGGTCTGGCTGGCTGAGGCTTGCGCGCCGATTGGGTAGGCTCAATCCGCCCGCCAGTGAATATCGACGCTCGCCGCACCCGCCAGGACCTTGCCGATAGGAAAGAGCGACGCCTCGCCGTCGGCCAGGGCAGATTCCAGTACGGCCCTCTTGGCCGCGCCGGTGATAACGACCAGCAGGGATCGGGCGCGGGCGATTTCCGCCGCTGTTAGGGTCAGGCGCGAGACCGGGGCCTCAAGTGGCAGGGGGTCGGGGGTCACGCCGACAAAATGGGCCGGCGAAAAGAGGGCCGTGTGCAGATCGGGTCCCGGAAATATCGAGGCCGTGTGGCCATCGCCGCCCATGCCCAGCCACACCAGATCTGCCGGCCAGTCTAGGGAATCAAGATCAGCATTCGCGGCCAGCGCCGCAGCTGCGGCAACTTTCTCAGCCGGGCCGTTAACCAGCGGCAGAACTGTTGCACCGAGAGGCAAAAACACATTTGATATCAAGCTGTAGTTACACAAAGGGCTGTCGTCGGCCACCAGACGTTCATCACCAGGGATCAGGGTGACCTGAGCCCAGTTCACATCTCGCGTGGCCAGATCAGTAAAGATCGGGCCGGGGGTCTTGCCTCCCGGCACGGCGATCAGGGCCTTGCTCCGCAGCGCGATCGCGCTGGAAATGGCTACAGCTATGGCATCTGCAACCGACGCGTTCAGGGTCGCGGCGTCTTTGTGAATGTGCCATCGCGCAGCGTCAGGCAGCAACAGCGACGCCTCCTGGACGCCCGCAGGCCCCAACCGCCACGCCCTGTTCCAGCCGGGCCAGGACCTGGTCATAGCTATGGTCAAAATTGCCAAGGAAATCGGCGAGGTACTGGCCGCAGGCCAGCGCCTTCACCGTGGCAACCTGCTCGGTGATCGCATCCACCTCCCACTGTGCCTGGGTCGGGTGATCGGCTGGATAGACACCCCCGGCGGCCGTGAACTGGTGAATGTGAAAGGCGTCGTAGAAATAATAGGTGGCGCGTGAGCAATCTCGATGGTTGGGATCGAGAAATTCGCTCAGCATCCAGTTGAACTGCCGCGATGGCAGATCGGTGAATGACCGGTTCATGATGTAGGGTCCGTTGGGGATGTCGACCTCGAAGAACATCACGCTATCGATCAGATTGAATATCGGCTGTAAGTCGGGCAGATTCTGAGTGGTGACAAAGGCGGCCATGCTGGTCAGGGCCGCGGCGGCAGAGGCTTGCCGTGCCAGATCAACGACACTGTGATGAAAGCTAAAGGGCACATCCTTGGCATAGATTCTGGCGCTGGCCATGGTGAAACTCCTGTGGCGAAGTGTTCGCACTTTGGGCACCGAACGGGCGGATGTCCAGTGGCGGATCCTGGCCAGCAGCGCGCCTCCCTCCGTCGGCGCACGGGGAGGAATGTATTGAGATCAGACGGCCTGTAAGCCGGGTTCTGTGCCGCCCCTGTGAGGGGACGCGACGGTCATTCCTCTGGACCGCCCGTTGCCGGACGGTTCTCGCGACCGACCCGGGTGCCTGAGCCAGCGACGGCCCTGTTGATCAACGCGATCAACGCGACACCCCTATTTGGTCTTGCTCCCGGTGGGGCTTGCCATGCCGTCCCGGTTGCCCGGTCCGCGGTGGGCTCTTACCCCACCCTTTCACCCTTACCCTACTTCGCCCTTGCGGGCTTTGAAGGGCGGTTTGCTTTCTGTGGCGCTATCCCTAGGGTCGCCCCCGGCGGGTGTTACCCGCCACCGTGTCGCCGTGGAGCCCGGACTTTCCTCCCCCCTCCGCTGCTGACGCAGCTTCGCAGGGCGACCGCCCAGCCGTCTGATCCGGGTTCAGGGTGAAGCTGTCTGGACCAATGGTCAAGCGGCCTCGCGCGCCAGCCGTAACAGAGCCATCAAACGGGCGCGGGTGGCACCGTCGGCGTGGCCGTCAGTACGGGTTTGTACCCAGTGGCGCTGGAAAGCGACGACGACGTCCTGGGTAGAGGAATCGAACCTGCTGGTCGTCGGGCAATCAAAACCAAGTCGGCTGAATGCGTTCTGAAGGAAAGCCACGGAAGAACCTTCGTCGCCCGGAGCAATCGCCTCTCCCGGCGCATCGCGTGGCGTGACCCACAGGCCGTGACCAGCGGCGGCTAGTGTCTCCCAGGGGAACAACTCTCCGGGGTCCTGGCGACGGCCGGGGGCCACATCGGAATGGGCCAAAATAGCTTTGTCGCAGATCGTCCAGCGGCTACGGATATCACCGATCAGGGCGACCAGTGCGTCTATTTGTCGAGCTGGAAAGTGACGATAGCCGAACTCATGACCAGGATTGACGACCTCTATGCCGATCGCGCGGGTGTTGATGTCGGTGGATCCCTGCCAGGACGACACGCCGGCGTGCCATGCCCGGCGCGCTTCGTCCACGAGCGCGAAGACCCGACCGTCTTCCTCAACCATATAGTGAGCGGAGACCTTGGCGGCGGGGTCACGCAGTCTGGCCAGGGCCGCTTCGCCGCTTGCCATACCTGTATAGTGCAGGATCAGCATATCCGGTGGCCCAGTGCGGGCATCGAAATTGGCAGAGGGGGCCGAGATCATTGCGCCCGCGTGCGATCAAGCAACAGGCGCGGCATGGCGCGATTGGCACGAAGGGCGATGATCAGTACACCAGCCAAAGCCACCGCTGTGCCGATGCCGATGCGCAGGTCGAAATGATCGCCGGTGATCATCACGCCAAGGGCGATGGTGGCCAGGGGCGTGAGCAGGGTCAGGGGCTGTAACATATTGACCTCATAGCGTTGGATCAGGCCAAAATAGAGCGTGTGTGCCATCACCGACACCACAAGGCCCGAGAACAATACCGCACCGATGAAGGGCCACAGGGCATGGCTGAGAACCGCAGCTTGCCCGTGCTCGGTAAAGATTGTCAGGGCGGCCAGGGGCCAGAGTGAGGAAAATCCTACCCAAGCCTGAAACTGTAAGGGTTTGACGCCCTCAATCTGCTTCATCATCACCGCCCCGAGCGATCCGGTGGCTGCGGATCCGGCGATGTAAAAAAGCCCGATGGCCGGGGTCAGGCCCTTAGGGTTCCACATGACGATCAGGACCCCGATCAGTGTCATGGCAATTCCCAGAGCCCGGCGCCAGTGAATGGTCTCGCCCAGGATGATCACCGAAAGCATTGTCGATAACGGCACGCCCAACTGGCTGACCACTGCCACATCCGAAGGCGTGGTTGTCTGAACTCCGACAAAAACCAGGGCAAAAGTCCCCCCGCCCATCAACAGGCCAACTACGATCATCCGCCAAAGGGGTTTGGGGGCCGGAAACAGCCAGGGCAGGGTTGCTAGCACCACCACAGCGAAACGGGCCGTAGCGTAAAACAGCGGCGGTGCGCCAAACGTGGAGATAATCACCTTGGACATGACGCTATTGCCGGCCCAGATCAGACAGACAAAGACTACAAGGGCAAAGTCACGAAACGGCATAGCTATTGGTTATTCGGGGACGCTATACATAGATCGCTAACTGCGGGTGGGCTACGCGTTTCGCGGTCGGTATATTTAGTGTCCTGGGATAAGCTAAACGGCATCCAGCGACAGTGTCTCGTAGCGCTTCAGGTGATGGTCTACCGACCCGAACGCCCCTTCGATGATTGTTGCTCGCTTAAAATAATGGCCGATGGCCATTTCGTCGGTCATGCCCATACCGCCGTGCAGTTGGATGGCATTCTGGCCGACGAACTTGCACGCCTTACCGATCTGCACCTTCGCGGCCGAGACCGCCTTGGCCCGTTCGGTGGGGGGTTCCGACAGCTTGATAGTCGCCATATAGGTCATGGAGATGGCCTGTTCGAGGTTGATGAACATGTCCACCATGCGGTGTTGCAGCACCTGGAACGAGGAAATTGGCACGCCAAATTGTTTGCGTTGTTTGGTATATTCGACAGTGCCTTCATGCAGACGACGCAGGACGCCGCAGGCCTCAGCGCAGACCGCAACAATAGCTTCGTCCACGACTCTCTCGACCAGCGGCAGCGCCGCGCCTTCGTGGCCGATCAGAGCTTCGGCAGGCAAAGAGACATTCTCAAAGCTCACCTCGCTGGCACGGGCACCATCGACTGTGGGATAGTCACGCGTGGTGACACCAGCAGCAGCCTTATCGACGATGAATACTGAAACCCCATGAGCTTCCCGCTGCGAGCCACCGGTGCGGGCGGTGACGATCAGGTGGCTGGCCCAGGGGGCACCGATGACCACCGCTTTTGCCCCGTCCAATACCCAGCCGGAGCCTTCCTTACGCGCTGTCGTCTTCAGATCGGCCAGGTTATAGCGACCCTGAGGTTCGGCCCAGGCAAACCCATAGGTGTCGTGGCCATCGATGATCCGTCCGATGCGCTCAGGCGTGCCGGTCGTCTTGCAGTGGTTGAGAAAGCCGCCGGCGATGACCACGGTGCCAAGATATGGCTCGATGACCAGGGCTTTACCGAATTCTTCCATCACAACCATGATTTCAGTGGCCCCGCCCCCTAGGCCGCCGTGCGCCTCTGAAAACGAAGCCCCGAGGATGCCCAGGTCCTGAGCGAACGCCTTCCACACTTCCGGCCGCCAGCCCGATGCCGACTTTACCGCTACGCGGCGTTTGTCGAAGTCATAGTGATCGCCCAGGTAGGCGCTGACGCTGTCGCGCAGCAGGGTCTGTTCTTCGGTAAACGAGAAATCCATGAGGTCGGGTTCCGGTAGATGTTTTGAATCGAACGTTGCAGATAGGATCTAAAGTCCCAGCACGACCTTGGCGATGATGTTGCGTTGAATCTCGTTTGAGCCACCGTAGATGGAGGTCTTGCGGGTATTGAAATAGGCCCCGGCTGAGCCGTGGGCATCGTCGGGCCCGACGGGTCCCAGATTATGCGGCAACTCGCGCAGGTAGGGCGCGCCGTAGTGACCGGCGGCCTCCAGGGTCAGTTCGGTCAGACGTTGCTGAATCTCGGTACCCTTGATCTTCAGGATCGAAGACTCCGGCCCGGGCCCGGACCCGGCGCTCTCTCCGGCCAGGGTGCGAAGTTCAGTATATTCCAGAGCCGTCAGGTCGATCTCAAGCTCGGCCACCTTGCGCTTGAAAAAGGCGTCCTTAAGCAGCGGACCGGCGTCGTCCGACATCTGCCCGCGGGCCATTTCGCGCAGGCGCTCTAAGCCGCGTTTGGAACGGGCAACGCCGGCTATGCCGGTACGTTCATGCAGCAGAAGAGCCTTGGCGCATGTCCAGCCTTTGTTTTCTTCATAGATTCGGTTTTCCACCGGCACCTTGACGTTGTCCAGCCAGACCTCGTTCACCTCATGGCCGCCCTCCAGCGTGGTGATCCGGCGCACCTCGATCCCCGGGCTCTTCATGTCGATGAGCAGGAAGGTGATCCCCATCTGTGGCTTAACGTTAGGGTCGGTACGGACGAGGAAAAACCCCCAGTCGGCATGTTGGGCCAGGGTGGTCCAGGTCTTCTGGCCGTTGACGAGGTAGTATTCCTTGCCGTCGTCGGATGTGATCCGTTCCGCCTTGGTTTTCAGGCTGGCCAGGTCTGAACCGGCTCCTGGCTCGCTATAGCCCTGACACCACCACTCGATGCCGTCGCGAATGGCGGGCAGGAAACGTTCCTTCTGCGCCTGAGTACCAAAGGTATAGATAACCGGAGCGACCATGCTGACGCCAAAGGGCAGGACCGGCAGGGCGTCCGCGTTGGAGGTCTCTTCGGACCAGATGTATTTCTGCGTCGGCGTCCAGGTGGTGCCACCCCATTCCACCGGCCAGCTGGGCGCTGCCCATCCCTGTTTGGCCAGCACGCGGTGCCAGGAGAAATAGTCCTCCTTGGTCAGCGCCTCTTCGTTCTGTTGCTTGGCCCGAAGATCGGCCGGATAGTTTTCCGCGATAAAGCGGCGAACCTCGGCGCGAAAGGCGAGGTCTTGGGGTGAAAAATCGAGGTCCATGATACGAAGCTCCTTGTTTGGTAGATATAGCGTTTCAGACTCCATCTTGCCAAGCTCTTCGCGTGTGAAGGCTAGGTCATCGCCCAGATTTACGATTGGTCCGCTCTGAGGTCTGAGTTCACCCCCAACGCCTTTCTGAAAACTGAAGGTGTTGCCATGAGGGCTACGGGTATCAAGGTCCAGTGGAAGTCCGACAGCCGCGATCGCGCTGCCGCCTCGTAGACATCCAGGGTCAGAGAAAAGTGGGTGAAAACATGTTCGATTGGCCCAACTCGCCGCCAGTTACCCGCGCAAGGCGCACCCGCCAAAGCAGCACTCTCTGACCAAGGGTGCGCGCGCCATTCGCTCGTGGGCAGGCCGAGCATGCCGCCCAGAAGTCCCTTTGTCGGGCGTCTGACTAGGGCGACGGCGTCAGCATCGACCAATCGATAGGCGATGCCAAAACGATGTGGGCGAGGTATCTTTGGGGCCCGGCGCGGGAAGCTGGCAGGGTCGCCGCCTTTCCGCGCCAGACAGCTGGCCTGGACCGGACAGTTGTCGCAGCTGGGTGATTTGGGCCGGCAGACCGTCGCGCCCAGGTCCATGAGGGCCTGAGCCCAGTCGCCGGGGCGCTGATCCCGCACCAGGCTCGCTGCCAGGTTATGCAACTGCGACTTGGCACCCGGTAGCGGTGTCTCGACCGCGAATAGGCGGGCCATCACGCGCTCCACATTGCCATCGACGACATTCGTCGGCTGACCAAAGGCAATCGCGGCCACGGCGGCGGCGGTATAGAGCCCAACGCCCGGCAGGGTGAGTAGCGCTGCCTCCGTTGCGGGAAACACGCCGCCGTGATCACCGGCCACGGCTCTGGCGCAGGCCAACAGATTTCGTGCCCTGGCATAATAGCCAAGTCCCGCCCAGGCGGCCATGACCTCGCCGTCCTCGGCCTCCGCCAAATCCATCACCGTTGGCCACCTAGCCATGAAGGCAAGGAAATAGGGCGTGGCATGCACCACCGTGGTCTGCTGCAACATGATCTCCGACAGCCAGACCCCATACGGATCAGCCCCTCGCCACGGGAGATTCCGGCGATTGACGTCATACCAGGCCAACAGCTGGGCGCGGATTGTCTTTGGCGATGCCATGCCTGAGGTTAGTATAGGTTTCATGACCCGCCCGCTCCCCTCGGCTGCAGAAACGGCGCGTATTTTGGCCACCAAGCGCACGCGCCCGGTGCAGCGCCCGCCACCGACGGCGGCGCGGACGCTGAATGCGACGCTAAAAGCGCTTGAAGCGAAGTTCGGTCCCGGTGCCGAAGGCCTGAAAGCCCGCTGGAGCGAAATTGTCGGCACCGCGATGGCCCGGCGAACTGAACCGGTCAAACTGACTCGTGCCCGGGGCGGCGAGGCTGCAACGCTTGAGCTGCGCGTCGAGGGGGCGGCGGCTACGCTGATCGCGCACCAGACGGCGGATATTCTGGCCAGGGTTAACCTTTATTTGGGCGACAAGGCGGTGGGCCGGCTGCGTATCGTCCAGGGTCCGCTTCGGGGGGCGGCGAAAAAGCCCGGTTCGTCACTGCCGCCGAAGCGACGCCCACGCGGGCCGCTCGATGCGCAGGCCGAACAATCATTGGCCGAGGGCCTTGCAGCGTTTCCAGACGACGACCTGAACAAGGCGTTGTTACGCTTGGGCCGCGAGGTGCTTCGGGGTCGATGAG
>JAYTXQ010000121.1:0-6048 GCA_043742825.1 Caulobacteraceae bacterium
CAGGGTAATGGCAGGAGGCGGTAGATAGAAGTGCCACGTGACATGTTCAAATCAATTCGGCGAAATATCCTATCTGCGGGGACTCTGGTGGTTGTCGCCAGCTTGCCTCAAACAGCTGCGAGCGGTTCTTTAGATACAATTTCGATACGTGAGACTCCGGCCATCGTCCAGACTCACAGCCTGTCTGAGATCACTTCCAGCGTGGCCGACAAACAGATCTCGACGAGCCCGGTGACCAGCCACCAAGCGCCGGAATCGGCCGCAGCCGAACGGGCAGAACAGCGGGCCGAGGTTGCAGAAACTGCGGCTCGGTTCGCGGCGATTGCCGCTGCGGGCGCGCGCCAGGATGCAATAACGCTGGCATCGATTCGCGAAGCCCCCCTTTCACTCAGTACAGACAAAGATGGCCATGAGTTTCGGGCTGGCGAAATTGTAATTGTCGGCGGTGCGGCAGACATACGTGCCATTATTGGCATGGGTCTGAATATCGTTGATCGCGAGCCTCTGCCTGGCCTTGGGGCGTCCCTGTTGAGAGTCAGTATTCCCCTGTCGTTAGACCGCGAGGCCTTCGAAGCTAAGATGGCAACAGGTTTTCCCAAGGCTTCGGTCGACAGCAATAATATCTATCGTCTTTCCGCATCGACATCTGGGCCGATGCCCGGCCAGACGCCTGAAACGCCTTTGCCACATGCCAGGACGCATCACCGTGGAGGTCTTGTGGGCATGATCGACACGCCCGTGGATGCCCGGGCGGGGGGAATTTCAGCCTCCCTGGTCGAAGCGCGCGCCTTTGCAGCCAGCCCCGCGCCGGCCCTCAGCCATGGAACCGCGGTCGCCTATCTGGCGGCACAAGGCGGTGCCAGACTCTTGTCGGCAAGCGTGTTTTCCCGCGACCCATCCGGCCATGATGCGGCGAGCCTCGACTCTCTGGCCAGGGCCCTGGACTGGCTGGTCGGTCGCGGTGCGGTTGTGATCAATATGAGTCTCGAGGGCCCCCCCAATCGTGCCCTGGCCGATCTGGTGCGACGGGCTCAGGCACGAGGGTGCGTGATTGTCGCGGCGGCCGGCAATGGCGGGCCCGCCGCACCACCGGCCTATCCCGCAGCCTATCCCTCGGTCGTCGCCGTGACGGCTGTCGATGCGCGCGGTGGCATTTATACCTATGCTAATCGCGGCAGTTACATCATGTTCGCGGCTCGCGGCGTCGCGGTAAAGGTGCCACAGGCGGATAACACCTGGTCGAGCCTTTCAGGCACCTCCTACGCCGCCCCAGTGGTCTCTGCGCTGATCGGTGAGCGCCTGACCCGCCAGGATAGCCATGCCGCTGCGCAGGTCATCGCCGCTTTGCAACAGGAGGCCAAGGCCGTCGGCACACCTCACAGTCGCGACACGACCTATGGGTTCGGGCTTTTGGCACTCTGAAGCCAGATCCTATTGATCTGACAAATAGAGGTCTAACGAATAGAGGTAATGCGCAACCGCCATCCAGAGCGGTGACGTCCTAGCGGTGAGGTGTCCATGAGTTACGATTTTTTATCGCAGACTAAACAGATTTCGTAGATTACGCGCATGGTCTTCCGGCGAAGCCGCCCTGACTTGAGCGTTTTAAGATGGAGTGCCTCCGGCGGAGCGCCGCCAAATAATCTGCGCAATCTGCGTAATCTGTGAAAACCACTCATACTCGCCCCATGCTTGGTTGCAGCAACAGGCGGAGGGCTGCTTGGGAGTTACAAATAGAATTATGGAAAATTGAATTATCGTCGCGTTCAATCGAGTCCCAGGTGTTCCAAACGCTGAGTGCGGCGGTCGCGCATCTTAATAAGTTGGCGATCACGGCGATTGCAGCGGGTCAGAATGCCGAGTGTGAGAAAACCGAACAGCAGCACTGACCATATTCCCGACTCCGGAACGCTCTGCGTAGACTTTATGCCGTCGATATCCGGGGCGTGGCTGGGGCCTACAGTCCGGTGCCCGTTCACCAGCGTTTTGACCCAGACATCAAGAGGTGACTGCGAATCCACAACACGGTAGGGCCGGAGATTTCCGCTTTCGAGACGGCCCTCTATGGTGGGCTGGGCTGTAGCCACGGACGCCGACCCTGCTGTCGGACGACCGGAAGGATCAAAATCAGTTGCGCTGGCGATTGTGGGCAAGATCAGGGCCAGGGCGACTGATAGACCCAGAAGCGGTTTCTGCAAGGGGGACATATAAGCTATCCTCATTTACAATCATCGGACTCGCTGGCGACACGCCACCACCCGAACGACAACGAGCCAGCGCCGCGAAACTTCCCCGCGTCATGCGATTCAAGCCGCAAGGACGAGTGACATTCCGATCCTGATGAAACTTCGACCTTCTCTGACTGGCCTTATTGTCGCTCTTAGCTTTGCGATTATCCTGGGGCCATTCCTGTTCACCACGCTCCCGCCGCTCACCGACTATCCTAATCATCTCGCGCGTTACTGGCTGATCGCCGGTGGCGTCAACGATCCGGTCCTGGCCAGATTCTACAGGGTTGACTGGTCCAACACATCATCGAACTTGGGCGTGGACCTGGTGGTTGCAGCTGTGGCCCGGACGGTTCCGGCATTTGTCGCGGGGTATCTGGCGGCGCTTTTAGCAGCGATATTACCACCCTTGGGGGCTCTGGCCCTTAACTGCCGGCTCTTTGGTGGCGTGTCACCCTGGCAAGCGCTGATCCCTATCGCTTCCTGGTCGACGACATTTCTAATGGGGTTTTTGAATTTCCAGATCGGCATCGGCCTGGCGCTGTTGTTTGTTGCCATCGACCCCGGCTTTTGGTCTCGCTCGACGGTGCTGACAATCGCGATCCGGGTAGGCCTTGGGGTAGTCCTGGCCGTTGATCACCTGTTCGCCCTGATTTTCTATGCGGTTCTGCTCTCAGCTCTGGCGTTTGGGCGGTCCGCAGTCCTGGCACAGGACTGGCCGAGCCTCAGACACCGCCTGCTAGCGGCCGGCGCAGCTGCCGGGGCCTGTCTTTTATCCCTCGCGGTGCTCATATTCCTGTCACACCCTCTGCCGGGAGCCCAGACCCGCCAGAGTTTTGATCCGGTCCATTATGACTCGGTGGCCGCACGTCTGGTTACCCTCGTCACGGCCCTGGTCAGTTATAATGTGCCTTTGGAACTGGCTCTCGCCGCCTTGATTGCAGCCTTTGTCATCTGGCTTGCCCGCACAGGCCGCCTGGAGGCCCACGGTGGCCTGACCCTCGCTGCGGCCACACTGATGCTTTTGACCATCGTGACCCCGACACATATGCTCGGCAGCAGCTGGGTCGATCGAAGACTGCCGATCATGGCCTTGTTGGCCCTGCTGTCCGGCGTGCGGGTCAAGCCTGGGCTGGCGCGGCAACTGAGCTTTCACATCGCCCTGGCCGCACTGGGGCTCATGGGCCTGCGCACCTCCTGGATCGCCTGGAACTGGCGGGCGATGGACGCCAATCTGGCCACAACCCAGCGGGTAATGGCTGGGATCACCGCCGGCAGCCGGCTATTGACCGTCCAGCACGATCCGGGCCTGTTGGATCGCTTTCGCGCACCCGCCGGTCGTTATATGTTCAGCGTCGGCGATGACATGTTTCGCCACTATGGGGCCCTGGCCACGCCTCTGCGACAGGCCTTCGTCCCCAACCTGTTTGCCGCCCGTGGGCTACAACCCCTGCAAGTGCGCGGTGACTGGGACAGATGGGTCGAGCATGACGGCGGCGACTTGGCCTCGGTCAATGCCCTGCGCCGTGCACCCAAGCCGCACGAGCCCTCATATCTGCCCGGCTGGCAAAACCATTTCGACTATGTGTTGGTGCTGAATGCCGACCTGAAGGACGAAGAGGGCGTGTTCATTCCCCCAACCCAATTGCAACTGATCAGCGATCAGGACTTCGCCCAGCTTTGGAAGGTACGACGCTAGAGTTTGATACGTTTGCACGGAACAAATGCACGCGCTGAGTCGAGCTCTAACCTCTTGATTCTAGATTTCGATTCAGATTTCTGACGGTTCCGTCCAAAATCATCGTGCTCTAGCGTTTGTCCGCAGGGCCCTGGCCTGTTGCCATCTGGATCAGGGCGGCAATACGGTCGGTCGAATCGGCAACCTGGCTTAACATCTGCAAGGGTGAGGCTCCTGGACGCACTGCGCCGACAACCTTGTTCGCCGAATTCTGCGCCAGGACCATGGCCGTGTGTTGCGCCGAGGCGAAATTATTCGTCGCCACCGCATCGCCATAGATAAAACCGTGGGTCGGATAAGTGGTCGAGCCCAGGTCGCGCGACGGGTCCCACCACACCTTGACCAGACTCCAGTCGCCTGCCGGAGAAACATCGATCACGGTAACATTCCGTTCAACCTGACCGCGTGAACCTTCGATCATCGACCAATTGGCATGGGTAATCTGGATGACGCGATCAGTCAGAACTTGGCTGACCACGGCCACATGGCCCAGGCGCATCTTACCGGTCGGCTTGAAACACAGGACCGCTCCGGCCTTGGGTGTATAGCCGGTCTGATAGTGGCCAACGGCCTGTTGCCACCAGGTGCGGGCATCACCAAAGATCTGGATGCCCGAAATCAAGCGCGCGAAGGGAACGCACTGCCAGTAGTCTTCCGCAGATGCACCACCAGGGCTCAAGGCCAAAGTGGCGGCGGCGGCGACCGAACCGATCAGGGTCCGCAGTCGATATCGCATGATCAGGATTTCTCCCCCGAGAGAACGAAGCTAAGACCTAACCATATGCGCCACGAATGAAAAGAGTGTTTACGCCCAGGCACTTCACAAACTTGTGTATATCTATGACCGGCGGTCTGAATCGCGCCAGAGCAAGCTTTCTGGTCGCGGGGTGAACACATAAGGAACTCTCCGCTAAGAACCATGTCTAGACACGATTTTCTCATCGAGAGGGTATAAATATACACCGTGTCGAACCGCATATACACTAAACATCTTGCCCAGGTTACGATTGGAATCAATAATATTCAGCGAAAAGATCGTCGAGTTTAGAAATCGCGCCCGTGACTTTGGTCTTCGCGCCTCCGTTTATGCTAAAAACACCACAAACCCTGACGTGCTGAACGCTGACTGAACGGTGCTATCGATTGCACCGATGCGACAATCGGTCGCGCTAAGTGGACGGGTCGCCCCCAGACCGTCGTCGACGGACTATATTGAGTGCCTCGACGAAAAGCGAAAAGGCGATAGCGAAATAGACATAGCCACGCGGCAGGTGAAAGCCGACGCCATCGGCCACCAGGGCCATGCCGATCAGCATGATGAAGGCCAGGGCCAGCATCTTGGTCGTCGGGCGATGGTGGATAAAATCCCCAACAGGCCGGGCGGCGAACAGCATGACCAGGGTCGAGGCAACCACCGCCCCGATCATCACCGGCAGATTGTCGGTCATCCCCACTGCCGTAATCACGCTGTCGAGCGAAAAGACGATATTGATCAGACCGATCTGAGCGATCACGCCGGCAAAGCTGACACTCACGCCCGAAATGGCCGATTTTTCTAGGTCACCCGGTTCCAACGCTTCATGAATATCGCTCGCCCCCTTGGCCAGGAGAAACAGCCCGCCGCTGAGCAGCACTAGGGTCTTGATGGTGATCTGGCGGCCCATGAAGCTGAACAGCGACACCTCAAGGCGCGCGACCCAGACCAGGCCCAGCAGCATCAGGATACGCAGCACCATAGCCAGACCCAGGCCGACCCGCCGCCCCGCCCCCCGGCGCGGCCCATCCAGCCGCCGCACCGCCATTTCCAGAAACACGATATTGTCGATGCCCAGGACAATCTCAAGAAACGTAAGGGCACCCAGGGCGGCGAGGATCTCGCCGAGCGAAAGGTGGGTCATGAGCTCTTATGGTCGTTCTGACTGCCCAGGTTCAAGTCCCCTAACCTTTCGACATATGCAAACGCACGTCCCGACGCATAATCGGCATCGCGGTTGCAGTCTAAGTTTCGGACAATACGACCGCATCACATCTTATTGTGAAAACAAACAGAGCAAAGCCTTAAGGATCGGCGTTCGTAGGCAG
>JAYTXQ010000122.1:0-2689 GCA_043742825.1 Caulobacteraceae bacterium
CTTTCTATTTAGAATAGGTAGATGAGGTAGACGCAAGCCGTGCCGTTTACCGGCTGCCACCGTAAACCGCGCATTACAAGGGGCTGACGCCCCGTTGACCCCCTGCCCTTGCAATCCGCATGGCCGTTTACCGATATCTGGTTATGAAGAGCCAGACCATCGACCGCGTCCGCCCTCGCTGTGTTGTCGTCGCCTTCAGGCTGACGCCGGCCGAGGCTGCGCACTTGGACGCAGCTGGCGCAGCCTTGAAGCGGCCGCGATGCCGGGCTGACTATTGTCGTGCTGCGGCGCTTTATCAGGCCCGACAGCGTGTCCCGCCTCCAGTTAAGCCGATCCGGCTGCCACCGCGCCATAAGCCAAATCTTGACATGCAGGCCGTGGCCAAAGTTCTGGGCGAACTTGGAAAAATTGGAAGCAACCTGAATCAGATTGCACGGGTGGCGAACAGTCATGGCCGTGGCGCCGAGATTGCGAATTTGGAGGCCATGCTCAGCGAACTGAAGGCTTTGAGGGCAGCTGCTGTCGCAACTTTGTCCCGGTCGCCTGACCCGGTTGGATCATGCCCATGATCATCAAGGGGAGCACCCGCGGGAGCAGTGCTAGCGAAGGCATCCGCCTCGCTGCGCACCTTCTATCAAGCCGCAATGACCAAGTTGTCGTTGGTGAGCTGCGCGGAGTCCTTGCCACTGACCTGCGGTCATCCATCGAAGAGATGCGGATGCTCGCGGTCGGAACGAGGGCGCGCAAGGCGCTCTATCACGCCAGCATCAGCCCTGACCCGGAGGAGGCAGCCACGATGACCGAGAAACGATGGCATGAGGCCGTAGACGAATTGGAGGCTCGCCTTGGCTTTTCAGGCCACCAGCGCGTCGTCGTTCAGCACATAAAGGATGGCCGACGACACATTCATGTTGTGTGGGGACGGACACATCCAATCACGCTGCGGGTCCCGCGCGACAGCCACACTTACCGCCGCCACGAGGAATGCGCTCGTGCACTAGAAACCCGATGGCGCATGCCGACGGTGGTCGGTGTCCATACCCGACGGCCTCGAACACCACGCCCAGTGGCAGCGACGTCCCACCGGGAACAGCAAGCAGAAGAAAGGACAGGCATCAGCGTTTCTTCTGTTTCCACCACCATGAAGAGGGCATGGGCATCCGGCGCTTCGGGGACTGCACTTGTTGAGCGGTTGTCACAGGATGGCTTGCTTCTAGCGCGCGGCCGCCGCGGCATCGTCGTTGTTGACGCTGCGGGAACACCCCATCGGCTTGCGCGACGGCTTCAGCTTCCAGCCACCGAAATTGACCGCAGGCTGGCAGGCATCGACCCATCAGATTTGCCCACCGTGGACGAGGCCCGTGTTCGTCTACGACCACTGGGTGCAACGAGGAGACCTCAAATGACGAGTAGCTTCCGCATGAGCGGTGAGCCGAAGCTCACAACACCGCTGCACGCGCGACGGTCGCTAACCTCCGCATACTGGCGACTGCGCGGGTTCGGCATCATCGAATGGGACGATTACCTCCTGATCACCCTGCCCGGAGGCCGGCAGCTTGAAGATCACGGTGATCGCCTGGTCCTTCAAGGCGGCAGTGAACCAACCGATGACGAGATACGCGAGCTTGTGTCGGCTGGGCGTGCCCGCAGTTGGACAAATATCCGGTTCTACTCCGGCACGCCTGCATTCCAGAAACGCGCTCGCATTGAGGCATTGCGGCAGGGGTATCAGCCCGACCAGGTATCACTCGAATGCGAGGACGGCCTTCCGACGCAGTTCGCCGGCGGACCAATGCCAGAGCACGTTCGGCGTCAACTGGCCCCGGCCCATGCAACGCCACCCACGACAACCCCTGCCCCCACTGTCGACCCAACTCCGGCGACCAGTTTTGCGGATACCCCCCAACCAGGCCGAGGGGGCCACCGGCGGTGATCAGCAACGCCGGACCGTCGGGGGTCATGGAGCTGGTGCGCCTTCAAAAGGCGCAGGATGACATCCATGCGGTAGTGAAAAGTTTCGGTGGCCAGCAAGCGTGGTTTGACGCCTGCCGTCGCTGGCGCCAATCCGACTGGGACTACGGCACCGCGAGCACGCTGGTTCGGTTAATCCGGAGAAACCATACCCGCAGGTGCACGAACTCTCCCCGTGAGTGGGCCAAGCTGGGATCAGATAGGCCGGTGCAGGCCTACTGGTTGTCGGTAGCAGATGCTGGGGATGAGGGATGGAGAGAAGAGCGCCGCCGCATTCGCGAGATTGAACGCGCGGCAGCAGAGTTTAGTGACCTCCGACGAGTCAAGCTCATGCTCGACGTGTGGGCCGTCCGCTCGTTGTTGCCGCTGTATCGGAGCTGGGGCCAGATGCTGATCGAGGCCCAAGTTGCGGGGAATGCGGCAGGGCACCAGCCGTAGGGCGGCGCCCGCCGCCGGCGGCTTGCGGAACCCACGCAGGTGTTCCACAAACATCCGGCGTGCTGAGCGAAAACCGACGTTCCGGCCGGCTTTGAGACCGTGTGGATCTTCATGTGAGTATCCAGGTCCCCCAGCCAACTCTATTATTACGGCCAGCCAATCGAAAAACTCAGTTCGGCAAGGCCCGTGTATACCTGTACCATAACGCAATCCCCATCAGGGTGACGACTCGATCGTTTGTGCCGATATCAGAGCTCGTCGAGGAAGGATCGGATCCTCT
>JAYTXQ010000123.1:0-5019 GCA_043742825.1 Caulobacteraceae bacterium
AGAGGCGTGATGGAAAGCCTGGACGGAAGCCTTGTTCTCGTGGAAACCCAAGATAGCGGTGTGCTTTTGGACGTGGACCGGCCTGCCGATCTGAAACCCGAAGGTGGATGAGAATGACACACAGTTTCGCAATTGTTGAGGACGACCCTGATCAGCGGGACCGACTGACGGCCATCCTGACTGAACAGGGCGAGCGCTGTACAGCTTTCGGCGACGGTTTGGCGTTTCTTAAGGGTCTGCACCGCGACACCTTCGATTTGGCCTGTTTCGATTGGAACATGCCTGGCATTGCAGGAATTGATCTGGTGACGAGGGTGCGCACTGGTGCCCAGGCCCCTGGCCTGCCAATTATCATGGTGACCTCGCGAGATACCGCTGACGATATCATGGCGGGACTAGCCGCAGGGGCCGACGACTATGTTGCCAAGCCGGTTGTCGGCGGGGTGTTGAGGGCACGGGTCGCCGCGCTGTTGCGGCGCACAGCACCGCCCCTGGATCAGGCTCTTGAGGTCTTCGGTGATGTCACGCTGGATTCCGGACGCTATGCGGTCATCCGCCACGGTGAGGATAACGTCCTGACCGCAAAAGAATTTACCCTTGCACAGCTGATGTTTCGCAACCTGCATCGACCCCTGGCGAGAAGCTATCTCATGGAAGAGGTGTGGGGGCGCGGTGCCAATATATCCTCGCGGACCCTGGACACCCACATCTATCGGTTGAAGACAAAGCTTGGCCTCACCCCTGATCGCGGTTTTCATCTGGGCCCGGTATATGGCTACGGCTATCGCCTGGAGCGGACCAGCGACACCGGAAAGGAGTTTTGAGTGAAGCAATATCTGCTCAGGCTCGCTCCAACTAGGCTCGCGCCAAATATGCTCGCCTTACTCATAGCCGCGTGCCCGGTGACGGCCGGAGCCGCAATGCCGGCATCCGCCCAGAGTGCGCTGGCGAAAACGGTCCCTTACGTTGTTCTCCAGGGTGACACCCTATCTGGTATCGCGCAAAAATATCTTTTAGCGGTCTCCGACTTTCACGCCATCCAGGCGATCAATCACCTTCCCCGCCCGCGACATCTGCGACCAGGATCGACGGTGAACCTGCCCTATGGTCGCTTGCGCAGGACGCTGGAGGTGGGCAAGATCATAACCTTCAGTGGCGAGGCCTATATCGCCGATCACGCCGCGCCGGTTCGGGTCACGGTAGGGGCACAGGTCAATGAGGGCGACGTCCTGACCACGAAGGCGAACGCCTTCTTGACTCTTGAGCTAGCCGATGGGACCCATCTGACGCTGCCCTCGCAAAGCTCGGTCACCGTCGCGAGGTTGCGGCAGATCAAACTCACACAAGGTCGCGAGGTTGAATTTCAGATTAATGACGGGCGCTCGCAAGCCGCTGTCACCAAACTTCGCCGGCCCGCAGACCACTTCCTCATCCGCACACCGGTCTCGGTGGCCGCTGTTCGTGGGACCCAGTTCCGTGTTGGCTATCAGGCAGAGCGGAACTGGGGATCGGTCGAGGTCATCGATGGACTGGTTGGCGTTGGCGCTACGGACGACTTAACCGCATTCGGGCTGCCGGCGTCCACGGGTGTCGCGGTCGTGGCCGGTGTCATGTCGGCACCCCGGATGCTGTTGGCGAGCCCGGTCGTGACGGGGCCGGGCCGGTTACAATCAGATTCCAAGCTGAGCTTCGCCATTCAGCCCTTAGATGGGGCGCAATCCTATCGCGGCCAGCTAGCCAATGACGCGGGGTTTCTCGATCTGTTCGGCGAGGTGACCTCTACCAGTCCGCAGCTGGGTTTTGAAGGTCCTGCCGACGGAACCTACTTCCTACGGATCTCTGCTGTCTCTGCTGAAGGTCTTGAGGGGATAGCCAAGATCTACAGCTTCCAGCGGCAATTGTTCACGCCCGGCGGACCGCCCGCAGCGTCACTGGTCGGCAAGCAAAAGCGTTATCGGTTTCGCTGGTTTGGTGGCAGCGACAAGGCTGCGTTTCGCTTTCAACTGGCGCACGACCAGGCTTTCAAAGACGTCGTGATTGACGAGAGTGGCCTGAAGACAAAACAACTCATTCTGACGGACCTGCCTATCGGAAGCTTTTGGTGGCGGGTCATTGTTGCCGATGTTCGCGATGGCCAGGTGCATTTCGATTCTGGACCAGCCCAATCCTTCGAGGTAGCAGGCGGGTAGAGAGACATGAGCCGCAGTCGTCTGCTCGTCGAATGGGGCCTTGTCTTCATTGCTTCGATGCTTCTTGTCGGCATCCTCCTGCTCAGCGGCGCGACATCCCGGCTGGACAACGCCTTTTATGATGTGGCTCTGCGGTTTCGCCAGCAAGTGTCGCCGCCCGACATCATTATTGTTGCTGTGGATGATGCCAGTTTGCGTGCCGTGGGTCGCTGGCCATGGTCGCGGTCGATCCATGCGGCCTTGATTGACAAGCTGGGCAGCGCTCATCCCCGCGCGATCGCCTATGATGTGTTGTTTGTTGAGCCCGGCCCGTCAAGCGAGGACGCGGCATTGGCTAAGGCCCTCGCTCGCACACCGGTGTTCTTGCCGGTGTTGATGAAAATTCCTGGCGACGATGACGCGGCGGTCACGGTGGTCTCGCCCATATCGGTTCTCAGGCCCGGCCTCGCCGGCGTGGGCCAGGTAAATGCGGACCTCGACCCCGATGGTATCGTCCGGCGGGTATTTTTGCATGAGGCTGATGGCAAGGTGGTTTGGCCCTACCTGATGTTGAGTGTGGCGCAATCCATCGGCGCGCCGTGGCATACTGGCGATTCTGCACGGTCACCGCCAGATCTTGAGGGCGGTCTGTCACGGCGCGATGAGGTGCTGATTCCGTTTCTGGGGCCGCCCGGCACCGTGAAGACCGTCTCGGCCGGTGCCGTCTTGCGGGGCGAAGTTTTGCCGATATTTTTTGCCGGAAAAGTCGTTTTGGTCGGCGCAACCGCCGCAGGACTGCGAGACGGATTTCCGACCCCGACGTCCGGAACCGGGGCCATGCCAGGGGTTGAAGTGCAGGCGAATGCGCTGGCGGGCCTGATCGCTCATCAGATGATTATCCCAGTGGCTCCGGCCCTCGCTTTAGCCCTGTCTTTGGGTGTTATGGCAGTGTTCATGCTTTGCCTGCTGCGCCTGACGCCGCGCGCAAATCTGCTGGTGGGTGGTGCTCTGGCCGTGGGTGTATTGGCGGGAAGCGCGACGGCCCTGGCGCAGTTCAATTTTTGGATTCCGCCAGCATCCTGTGTGCTCGGCCTGGCCCTCACTCTGCCCGTGTGGGGCTGGCGACGACTGAATGCCGCCAGTGTCTATTTTGCCGCTGAATTGCGTGATCTGCAGAGCCAGGTCGATGAGCCAGGGGGTACGACCCCAATCACGCGTTTTCCTGGCGACTTGGTCTTGCAACAAATGACCCTGTTGCGGCAGACCCATCAACGCATCGCCAACCTGCAACGGTTCGTCGGTGATGTTCTCGAACACCTGCCGGACGCGGTGATGGCTGTTGACATGGATGGGCGAGTTCTCCTGGCCAACCAAAGCGCTCAAGCTCTGGCTGATCGATTGGGGGTCAAAGCCGCTCGCGGCGTTGCGGTGCAGTCTGTGTTGGCCCGCTTAGAGCTGCTTGAGCCAGACGGGACGCCCCTTTGGCCACCCCCGCCGCGAGAGTCCACAGCCGTGCATGCGCCTGGTGACCTCAATCTTGAGATTCGCTACGCCCCAACCCACGACGGTGAAGGCACGGCGACCGGGTGGATCGTTCAGCTTTCGGATGTGTCGCAATTGCTCAGGGCTTTGCGGCAACGTGAAGAGGCGCTGCAGTTGTTCACTCATGATATGCGCGCACCGCAGTCGGCGATCCTGGCCTTGCTGGAGCGGCCGGAACTCTTGTCGACGCCCGAACCGTTACGTCACCGTATTGCAAAGCATGCCCACAGAACCATTGCCCTGGCGAACGGATTCGTTCAGCTGGCTAGGGCGCAATCAGCTGACTATGTGTTTGAACCTGTGGATTTGGCCCATATGCTGGGAGACGCCACTGATGAGCTTTGGCCCGTCCCCCAGGCGGGGGGCGTGACGATCAAACTCGATACCGGGGCGAGTGAATATCCGGTTTTGGCCGACCGGACTTTGCTGACCCGGGCGCTGATTAATCTGCTCGACAATGCAGTGAAGTTCAGTGGCAGAGGCACAACCGTCCGCTGTGAGCTGCGGCCCGCAGAGCTGGACGGTCGCCCAGCCGTTGCCTGTGAGATCGCCGACCAGGGGTGCGGCATGACCCCCCACCAACTTTCAACCGTGTTCAGTCGTTTCACTCAGCACGTTGGCGCAGTGGCCAAAAGGGATGGGGTGGGTCTGGGTCTGGCGTTGGTGCACAGCGTCGTTGTGCGTCATCACGGTCGCATTCAAGGCGTCAGCCAACCAGGAACGGGGACGCGCTTTACCTTGATCCTGCCCTTGGACGAGGTGGATTAAGTCCTGGACTGCTGAGGGCCAGGTCAGTCAGTGCAGCAAGGCTGATGGCCTTCGTGCCGGTCCCGGTGGGGGCGGTGACGGTGCGCCGATAGATTTCCTGGCCCGTGGTGGTGACGATGAAAGCGACTGTCAACCGGCTCATGGTCTGGGGGTGTCCTGGCCAATTCGGTTTGGTCGGCGGCGCTGCTACCCAATCCAGATTTGGGGTTCCCGCTGTCCCTGCGCCAACGCCGGGGGGCGCATGGCTTAAGCCGACCAAGACTTGATAATGCGCCTCAGCCGCCGGGGCTTCGGTCAGGCCCCAATCGCGTAACCTCTGACGTACCCCCGCCTCAGCATCGGGGGTGGCCATGGCTTCCTCATCGCCGGTGCGTGCAAAGGCGTAGGTTACCGGCGCTCCGGCCAGTGCGGCATTGCCGCGGTCGGACACCTGTGGGGGCAGGCTCTGGCAACCACTTAAGGCCAGAAATGCCAAGCTGCCAATACCCATGACCCACCGCATGTTTACGCCTTAACGAGCGGCAGGCTATCGGTGGCTTTG
>JAYTXQ010000124.1:0-8392 GCA_043742825.1 Caulobacteraceae bacterium
CCAAAGATGAGGAGAGTGTCCCCGGCCACGAGTGGTGCGTGGATATCACGGGCCGCCTCCCTGCCGACAAACAAGCGCATGTGGCGGCGGATACGGTCCTGTTCATCGATGATGCGGAAACGAATGCCGGGGAACTGTGCGTCCAGATCGCGTAGGGCCTCATTGATGGTGGCACCCCTGGCGACGACGCGGCTCGCGCCGGCGGTATAGGATTGAAGCTGGGAGGGCAGTGAAACGGCGATCATGTCAGCGGGCCGCGATCAGTTCGCACTTACGGCGGTGACGCAGTAGATTTCTGGCAGATGCGCGGCGATGGATCGCAACGTCACGCCCTCGTCAGCGCTCATCCACAGCTCGCCCCCCGTAGTCCCCAGATAGAGACCCAATGGTGCATGGTCGTCGGCACAGAAAGGCTAGAGCAGGACCATTTTTGATTGAGACAATCAAAAATGTGAATCCTGCTCGTCGCTCTAACCACCTAGAGCGCGATTAGCAGCCTCAGTGTTCCAACCAAGACTGATCGCGCTCTAGCCGCCACCGGCTGCGGGCGAACAGTCCGACGGCCTGATGCCTGGGTTTGCCTATCGACGCTCGTGCCTGATACCCTAGGTGCCGTGATGGCCCATTCCCATACCTTGTGTGTTGCCCCGATGATGGACTGGACCGACCGGCATTGCCGGGCGTTCCATCGCAGCCTGACGCGATGGGCGTTGTTGTATACCGAGATGTTGACCACCGGGGCGGTACTGCATGGCGACCGGGAGCGGTTACTGGGGTTTGATCCGGCGGAACAGCCGGTGGCTTTACAGCTGGGGGGATCGGACCCCGATGATCTGGCGGCAGCGGCGCGGATCGGGGCGGATTTTGGCTATGCAGAGATCAATCTGAATGTCGGGTGTCCGTCGGACCGCGTGCAGAGTGGCCGGTTCGGTGCCTGTCTGATGGCGGAGCCGGACCTGGTGGCGCAGTGCATGGCGGCCATGAGGGCTGCGGTCACGGTTCCCGTGACGGTCAAATGCCGCTTGGGTATCGATGATCAGGACGCATCCGAGAGCCTGTTCGCTATGGCTGATGCCGTGGCAGCAGTTGGGGTTGAGACGCTGATCGTGCATGCACGCAAGGCTTGGCTTAAAGGGTTGTCACCGAAGGAGAACCGCGACATTCCGCCTCTGGACTATGATCTGGTCTATGGCTTGAAGCGTGCCCGGCCGGAGCTGAGTATCGTCATCAATGGTGGGGTGACGACGCTGGAGGAGGTGGAGGGGCATTTACGGCACGTGGACGGTGTGATGTTGGGGCGGGCCGCTTATCACGACCCGGCGATTCTGGGGTCGGTGGACAGTCGGTTTTTTGGCGGGGCCGCTGAGAGTGTTGAGGGCATCGAGGCTGTCGAGCGCTATCTGCCTTACGTTGCAGATCAGTTGGCCAGAGGTGTTCGCCTGCCGGCGATGACGCGGCACATGCTGGGGTTGTTCCATGGCCGCCCTGGTGCGCGAGCCTGGCGGCGGTCGCTGACCGTGGAGGCGACGTCTGCAGGTGCGGGGGTCGAGGTGATTGAGCGGGCCTTGGACGCTCTGCGTGCGGCGTCGGAGCGGGTGTCTCTGGCGGCGTAGGGGGGCGGTCTGGAACGTCTTTTATGAACCGCAGAGACGCAGAGGTAGATCCCGTTACAGGGCGAAGCCCAAACAAACTCCGGCCTGAGTTTTATGGCCTGCGGCGCAGTCTTTACAAGTTTCTGCTTCTCTGCGGAAAAAAAGCGGGCCGCCTGATTGGCAGACGAATTCCAATGTCATTTCTAACGAGCGAACATTTCCAGCTTGTCTGGGGCTATGCGGGTGCGGCGGTGCGGCAGGTCGGCCATGACGGTTTCGCGGTCGTTGGCTGACAGTTTTGACCAGCCCGCGACCTCGCCCAGAGTGCGAAAACAGCCAAGGCACAGGCCGCTGGTGCCATCGACGATGCAGACCTGGACACACGGCGTGGCGATGGGGCGAGGGGGTGCATGCATAGGTGGGACTTACCCGGCGTGGCGATAAGTTACAAGAAATTTAGGCAAACACTGTACAGATTAAAAATATGCAAGATTACAATGGTATCATTTACTTTATTTAACTTGAAATACTCTGTCTTCGCCGACTAGATGGCCCTCGTTCTAAACCATGAGAAGGAAAGCATCATGTCGTTCATCAAATCTATCACAGTCATCGCCGCCCTCGCAGGCTTGGCCGCCCCCAGCCTTGCCGCGCCCGGTCACATGTCAGACAGTCAGTTCGTTGCCGTCGGCCGGTGTCAGGGCCTGGCGGGTGCGAAAGCCCTGGGTCAGACTGATGCTGGCACCTTTGCCGCTTTGTTGAAAGCCCAGTCGGCAGGCCGAATGCCGCAAGCCTGGGACTTCGCCGATGAGGCCCGCGACGATGCCGCCCGGCAGGCAGCCCATGCCGGACCTACGGCGCGCTCAGTTCTGATCGCCGAACATGACGGGGCCTGCCACACCCTTGCGCAGTCAGGCTCAACGATGTCTCCCGCAGCCGGGAGCGGCGGCAAATAGCCTTCGAAGCATCTGGCAAACCTCGGCGATCAACGTCGGGGCTTGCCATTTGGGCGGCTTGCGGGCCAAAACGTCAGGGCCGGTGTGGGGTGCGGAATCACGCACAGTCTGACCGGTGATGACTTTCGGCCTGGAGGCACCTGATGCGTTTGATTTCGACAATGGCGGTGGGTTTTGTCGCAGCTCTGGCCCTGTCGGCCTGCCAGAAATCGGGCGGCGACAGCGCCGTGCCCGACGACATGGCCATGGGTAACGCTAATGCCAAGGTGACTGTGATTGAATATGCCTCGGTCGCCTGCCCCCACTGCGCCACGTTCAACAACGAAACCTTCCCCGCTTTCAAGGCCAAATACATCGATACGGGCAAGGTGCTTTATGTCGCCCGCGAAGCCCTGACCGGTGAGCCTCCCGGCCTAGCGGTGGCCGGATTTCTGACCGCGCGCTGCGCCGGCAAGGACAAGTATTTCAAGGTCACCGAGGCCATTTATCGTGGTCAGGCTGAGATGCAGGCTCCGGGCGGGCAGCCTCGCGATGGTTTGTTAAATATCGCCCGCTCTGTTGGCCTCAGCGAAAAACAGTTCGATGCCTGCATCAATGACCAGAAACAGATCGATGCTCTGACCGCCCGCTGGCAGAAATACATCGACAGTGATCATATCAATTCGACGCCTACCTTTGTCGTCAACGGCAAGATGCTGCCGCCCGGCGAGGCCACCCTGGCGGCACTCGATACCGCCGTCGCCGAGGCCGCGGGCGGCAAAGCGCCGTGAGGCGAGGACTGTTTGGCCAGATCCTGGTCGGCGGGTTCTTGGTTAGCTCATGCCTAGCTGCCGCCCCGCCACCGCCTGCACCCTCCCCCATCGGACTGGCAGAGGACATGGCGATCGGCGGAGCCAGGGCCAATGTGACGGTGGTCGAATACGCCTCGGTGGGCTGCTCGCATTGTGCAGACTGGCAGCGGGACGTCTTCCCCGCGTTCAAGGCCAAATATATCGACACCGGCAAGGTGCGCTATGTGCTCAAAGAGATGCTCAATGGCGATGCCTCACTGGCCGCTGCGGGGTTCCTGGCCGCACGCTGCGCCGGGCGGGAGCATTATTTCCAGGTTGTTGACACCGTCTATGCGGCACAATCAGCTTTTGCCAAGGGCGGCGGGACAACCTTGAAAGACATCGCCAAGACCGCCGGTCTGGACGAGAATCATCTTGCCGTCTGCCTCAATAGCGAGGCCAGCATCAAGGCTCTGGACGCCCGCGTCGAACATTCGCGCACCGCCGATAACGTGAGTGCCACACCGACATTCATCATCGGTACCGCCAAACTTGAGGGCGAGCAGTCCCTGGCGGCGCTGGACAGGGCGATTGCAGCGGCGACACCGAAACTCAAACCGCAAAAACGCCGACACGCGTCAGTGCGGCATGGCTAGAGTCTGATGCCTTTGAACGGAACAGATACAAAGGCTGAGGTAGGCTCTAAACATCTGAATCTAGATCAGGATTCAGATTTTGGGCGTTTCCACCCAAAATCATCCTGCTTTAGCGTTGAGGCCCACTAGAGCTGTGGAATTCTCCAGGCTGCGCCTTGCGGGATTCAAGTCCTTTGTCGATCCCACCGATTTTATCATCGAGCCGGGCTTGACCGGCATTGTCGGGCCCAATGGGTGTGGCAAGTCTAACCTTTTCGAGGCTTTACGCTGGGTGATGGGGGCCAATTCCGCCAAGGCCTTGCGCGGCGAGGGCATGGAGGACGTGATCTTTGCCGGTTCACGCGACAGGCCACCGCGCAATCATGCCGAAGTCACCCTGACCATCGACAATTCGGATCGCACCGCCCCAGCCAGATTCAACCTGCAGCCGGTACTGGAAGTGGTGCGGCGGATCGATCGGGGCGAAGGCTCCAGCTATCGCATCAATGGCGTTGATGTGCGGGCCCGCGACGTGCAGTTATTGTTTGCTGACGCCTCAACAGGTGCGAATTCCCCGGCCCTGGTGCGTCAGGGGCAGATTTCCGAGCTGATCTCCGCCAAGCCGCAGAACCGTCGGCGTATCCTTGAGGAAGCCGCCGGGGTTTCGGGTCTGCACGGCCGCCGGCACGAAGCGGAGATTCGGGTGCGGGCCGCAGACAGCAATCTGGCTCGCATCGATGATCTGGCCCGCGAGCTGGAGTCCAACCTGGCCAGACTGCGTCGTGAGGCGCGGGCAGCGGCGCGCTATAAAACCCTGGCCGCCGAGATCCGAGCCCTGCGCGGTGCGGTGCTGCATGCCCGGTGGCGCGAGGCACATGAAGCTCTTGAACGCCTTACGGTTGAAGGGGCCAGCGCCGATCTGGCTGCCGCCCAGGCGGCGGGGGCTGTGGCGACGGCGACCGCTACAGCGATTGCGGCTCAAGCCGCCATAGGGCCTCTGCGCGATGAGGAGACTGCGGCGGCGGCTGTGCAGCACCACCTGGAGATCGAAAAGGACCGTCTGGAGCGCGCCATCGAGGCGGCGGCAACCGAAGCGATCCGTCTGCAGGCGGATCTGCTACGCATCGAGGCCGATTTTGCTCGCGAACGACAGATCGTCGATGATGCGAAACGCGAAGGAACGCGCGCAGGCGTGGAACTTGGCGAGCTGCGCGCCGCTATCGCCGATGCCCCGCAGCACACACCACAACTGCGCACCGCCCTGGCTGCCGCCGAAACCACTCGAGCTCAGGCTGAGGCTGCGGTCGAAGCCCTGGCCACCCAGGCCGCAGCGCAGGAGGCCGATCACCGGGCGGCTCAGGCCCGGCTTGAGGATGCTCTGGCGCGCCTCGCCCGCACCGCGCGGGCCCTGGAGCGGGCCCGCGCAGACCGCGCCGCCATCGGCCCGCCGACCGACCCACGCCTTGAGCTGAGCACCGCCGATCTGTCGGCCGCGGAGCGCGACATGCAGCAGGCCACTGAAAGCCTGGAGACGGCGGAGACCGGCCGCACTCTGGGTGCCAAGGCCGAAGATGCGACCCGCCGCGCCG
The DNA here is from genome assembly GCA_043742825.1 of Caulobacteraceae bacterium. Classification (GTDB taxonomy): domain Bacteria; phylum Pseudomonadota; class Alphaproteobacteria; order Caulobacterales; family Caulobacteraceae; genus Acaudatibacter. The sequence goes on from JAYTXQ010000124.1 coordinate 5,543, forward strand.
CTCGCTCGGCGGAGGATGACCTGGCCCGGCTTACCGTCGAGGCCCGTGGCCTGATGCGGCTGACGGCCGAGCCTGCCGCCGGCCAGTTCCCACCTGTGCTCGATCATCTCACACCCGCACGGGGCCTTGAGGCGGCCCTCGCAGCGGCGCTCGGCGATGACCTGAATGCGGCTCTAGATGCGCTCGCGCCAGCACACTGGGCCGGTAGCGGAGCCGGTGCTGAGACCACTCAAATCACCTGGCCCGAGGGCGCGACACCCTTGGCACCCCTGATCGATGCCCCACCGCAGTTGGCCGCGCGCCTTGCCCTCACCGCCCTGGTCAATCGTGTCGACGGCGCGGCAATGCAGGCCAGGCTTAGCCCCGGCGCGCGTCTGGTTTCGCGCCAAGGGGATCTGTGGCGTTGGGATGGCTTTACTGTCACCGCCGAGGCCCCGCGCCCAGCCCAGGTGCGCCTGGAACAAAAGACCCGCCTGACCCAGCTTCAGGCCGAGATTGAACAGTTGACCCCCAAAGTGGCAGAGGCCAGGGCCAAACATGCCGTTGCCGCCCAGACCCATGTTAGTGCTGATACTCAGGTGCATGCTGCGCGCGAAGCGGTGCGCCTTGCCCAGGCGCGGGCGGCGCGGGCACGTGAAGCGGTAGAGGCTCTGGCCCGCGAGGGTGCGCGCCGTGACGCCCGTGCCCAGTCCCTGGACGAAACTATTGCCAGCTTTACCGCCGAAGCCGCCGAGGCCAACGAAGCTCTAGACGCAGCCCAGGTGCGGGTGGACGAAACCCCCTTGCTTTACGACCTGGCTCAGCCCCTGGCTGCGGCGCGTCAGGAAGCTGTGCAGGCCCGTGAGGCCGCTGCAACGGCACGCGCGGCTCTGGACCAGGAAGTGCGCGCCGCCGACGACCGCGCCCGGCGACTGGAAAGTCTTGAACGGATCGCCAGCGATTGGAGTGCCAGAGCCGAGGCCGCTCACCGACGCCAGGAGAGCCTGACCACAGACCAGGCCAAGACGACCGAGGCTCTGGAAGGGGCCAGATCCGCACCCCAAACCGTTGAAGCCCGCCGTCAGCAGCTAATGGATGAACTTGCCGCCTCACAGGCGCGGCGGGCTAAATCCAGTGACGCCCTGGCTGTGGCCGAAGCCGCCCGCGCGCAGGCTGACCGTCAAGCCCGGACCGCCGAAGCCGCTGCAGCAGATGCCCGCGAGGCGCGAGCCAGCCTCAACGCTCGCCTGGACGCCGCCCGCGAACGCCTGACTGAACAGGCCAGTGCCATTGCCGAGGCGCTGGGGCTTGAACCTGAGGCTTTGGGCCAACAACTTGCCGGTGAGGGCGTGAACATCCCCCGCGTTGCCGGTGAGGGCGTGAACATCCCCCGCGATGCCGGCGCGGTCGAGGCGCGGTTGGCGAGCCTGGAACGCGACCGCGAGGCCATCGGCGCGGTCAATCTGCGGGCCGAAGAGGAGGTCACTGAACTGGCCGCCCGCCTGGCAACAATGAACGCGGAACGCAACGACCTCACAGGCGCGCTCAGTCGCCTTCGCGCAGCGATCAATGAGCTGAATGCCGAGGGTCGCGAGCGCCTGTTGGCGGCTTTCGAGGTGATCGATCAGCATTTCCGCAGCCTGTTTATGACCCTGTTCCAGGGCGGGCAGGCTGAGCTGCGCCTGGTGGAATCCGAGGACCCGCTCGAGGCCGGCCTGGAAATTTTTGCTTGTCCTCCTGGCAAGCGCCTGGCGGTGATGAGCCTGATGAGCGGGGGTGAACAGGCCTTGACCGCGGTGGCCCTGATCTTTGCTGTCTTCCTGGCCAATCCGGCACCAATCTGTGTGCTGGATGAAGTGGACGCGCCACTGGACGATGCCAATGTCGGCAGATTTTGCGATCTGTTGGAGGAGATGCGCACCCGCGCCTCCACCCGTTTCATCACCATCACCCACAATCCGGTGACCATGTCGCGAATGGACCGCCTGTTCGGGGTGACCATGCGGGATAAGGGCATATCACAATTGGTCTCGGTCGATCTGCATCAGGCCGAAGCCCTGGCCGCGCTGTGATCGGTATGACCGTAATCGATCAACTCAAGGCCGTGCTGGGCGAAGACGGCTGGAGCAGTAACCCTGAACGCCTGGGCCCCAAGCTGGTAGAATGGCGCGATCGTTGGAGCGGCACCACACCGCTGCTGGTTCTGCCACGGTCAACTGATCAGGTGGCCCGGGTTGTCACCCTGTGCGCCGCGGCCGGCATCGCAATCACCCCCCAGGGGGGCAATACCGGACTGGTTGGGGGGCAGATTCCCGATGGCGAAATCCTGCTTTCTACTGATAGGCTCAACGCCATTCGATCCATCGATGTCATCGATGACGTGATTGAGGTTGAGGCCGGCGTTACTCTGGCGAGGGTGCACGAGGCAGCTTTGGCGGCAGGCCGTTGTTTCCCCCTCAGCCTGGCCTCTGAGGGGTCGGCCACCATTGGCGGTCTGATCTCCACAAATGCCGGCGGCACGGCGGTGCTGCGCTATGGGACCATGCGCGCCCTGGTCCTGGGGTTGGAGGCGGTTCTGCCCAATGGCGAGGTCTGGGATGGGCTAAAGCGCTTGCGCAAAGACAATACCGGTTATGACCTCAAGCAATTGTTGATTGGTGCGGAGGGTACACTGGGCGTCGTCACTGCCGCCAGCCTGAAGTTATTCCCGATCCTGGCCTCGCGCGCCGTCGCCTTTGTTGGGGTGCAAAGCCCCATGGCGGCCATGCGCCTGCTCGCCCGTGCCAAACAGGAAACCGGCGGGCAAGTGGAGGCTTTTGAGCTGATCTGCGCCCTGGGCATGGAGCTGGCCGTTCGCCATTTTCCGGATAC
>JAYTXQ010000125.1:0-6898 GCA_043742825.1 Caulobacteraceae bacterium
GGGCGTCTGCCAACGGATGGTCTCGGAGATCATTGAAGGGATCAGGCCTGGGTCGGCGCGCAGGCGGTCGTACTGATCGGGGTTCTTGTTCAGGGCATAGACGCTGCCGGAAATGGTGTTGCGCGTGGTGTCGTTGCCACCGACGATCAGCAGCACAACATTGCCCTGAAACTCCTGCAATTCCATGTTGCTGGTGGCAGGGTTGTGGGCCAACATGGAAATCAGGTCGTTCGCGGGTGGCGCGGATGCCCTCCAATCCCACAATTTGCCAAAGGCGGTGAAACACTCAGCCATGGCCTGCATTTTCTGTGCCCAGCTTTCCACCGGCCCGTGGCCTGGCAGGTTCATGATCATGTCCGACCAATAGGGCAGCTTGCGGCGGTCCTCGAAGGGGAAGTCGAACAGGGTGGCCAGGGTCATGGCCGTCAGTTCCTTGGAGACCAGATCGACCCAGTCAAATTCCTTGCCAATGGGCAGGGAATCCAGGATCAGTCCCGCCCGCTCGCGCACCAGAGGCGACATTTTGATCATATTCGCCGGTGCCAGGGTGGGGGTGACCGCCTTGCGCGCCGGGCCGTGCTCGGGCTCGTCCATGGTGATAAACCCGGCCCCGCCACGTCGTCGGCGCGGCATGTTCATCTCGGCCAACACCTTTTCCTGTTCCGCCATGGCGGCAAGGTTCGGCAGGCCAATGCCTTCAGCGGAGGAAAAGGCCTCGTGGTCGGTGTCCACCGCCATGATGTTGTCCCAGGTGGTGATCGACCAATAGGGTCCAAATTCACTGTCGGGGGTGAAATGCACGGGATCTTCCCGGCGCAGGCGCTCGAATACCGGCCAGTGGGTGTCGTCCTGAAACCTCTGGGCCCGAGCGGGGTTGAGTTGCGCCAGCGGCAACGTATCGACGCTCTCGGCAGCTTCGATCTTGACGGCGATATTCATGGCTTCCATCTCCCTGTGGCGCGAACGCCCGTAATTGATGCACAAAAACGCGGCATACGCCAGGGCAGGGTCGCGATTTCGCCGGTAAGTGGCTACACCTGATCGACGGACCCATAGGGGCCAGGATCAAGCATAGTGAACGCATCCCTGAGGAAACTGCCGCAGATCAGCTCGTTGCTGGATCGACCCCAAGGCCTGGAACTGGTAGCGCGGTTTTCGCATGGCGAGGTGCTGACGGCGCTGCGGTGGCGCATCAAGGCGTTGCGTGATGCCCTGCTCTCCGGCGCGGTTGAGGAGCTGCCTGATTGCGAAGACGCAGCCTTTTTTGCGGCCGTCGCTGAGGATATCGAGAGCTCCCGGAGGCCGAACCTTCGGCGCGTGATCAACGCCACGGGGATTGTCATTCACACCAATCTGGGCCGCGCGCCCCTTGCACCAGAAGCGGTCACTGCGGTTACAGCGGCGGCATCGTCTGCCTCGAACCTGGAAATCGACCTCGCCACCGGGGGGCGTGGCTCGCGGCATGCACATGTGGCAGGCCTGATCTGTGAGCTTACCGGCGCGCAGGACGCTATAGTGGTCAACAACTGTGCCGCCGCAGTGCTGCTGTGCCTGACCGCCCTCGCTAAGGACCGCGAGGTGATCGCCTCGCGGGGTGAGCTGATCGAGATTGGCGGGGGCTTTCGCATTCCGGATGTCATTGCCCAGTGCGGCGCGCGATTGGTTGAGGTGGGGTCGACCAACAAGACGCGCCTTGCCGACTACGCGGGGGCCATCGGTCCGGACACCGCGGTTCTGTTGAAAAGCCATACCAGCAATTTCCGCATTGTCGGGTTCACCGCCGCGCCTTCCCGCAGCGCCCTGGCTAAGCTGGCCCAGGCGCACGATCTGGTCCTGATCGAGGATCTTGGCAGCGGCGTGCTTGTGGATCTCAGCGGCCATGGCCTGGCAGATGAGCCGGTGGTTGGTGATGTGCTGCAGGCTGGGGTCGATCTGGTGACGTTCTCGGGTGACAAGCTGCTGGGCGGGCCGCAAGCGGGGGTGATTGCCGGTCGCCGCGATCTGATCGCACGTCTGGCGGCGCACCCGCTGATCCGTGCCTTGCGCATCGACAAACTTTCTCTGGCCGCGCTGGAGGCGACCCTTCGCCTCTATCGACCCCCGCATGACCCGATACAGGCAATCCCGGTTCTGGCGTGCCTCTCCGAGGGGCTAGCCAGCATCAAAGTGCGGGCTGAGGTCCTTATGGAATCTTTTTCTCAAGAGACGAACGCCAGCTTCGCAGTGCAGGAGACGACGACCTATGTCGGCGGAGGGGCCATGCCGCAGAACGGACTGCCCAGCTTCGCCATCGTCGTGCGCGCGAAGGCCCTAAGCGCCGATAGCTTGGCCGCGCGCCTTCGATCTGGAATTCCCGCAGTGGTCGGTCGCATCCAGGACGATGCATTGCTGCTGGACATGCGCACGGTGGGCGATCGCGACCTAGCGGACTTGGCGGGTGCCATCTGGCGGGCCCTGTGACCCCACGCACGGTCGTGGTGATCGGCCACGTCGATCATGGGAAAACCGCGCTGGTCCGCGCCCTCACGGGGATGGAAACAGACCGTCTGAAGGAAGAACGCGAGCGGGGCCTATCCATCGCTTTGGGCTTCGCACACCGGGATTTTCCGTTGAGCAGCCTCGATTTCATCGATGCGCCGGGCCACGAGGACTTCGTTCGGGCCATGGTCACTGGGGCTACTGGGGCTCGGGGCGTTCTGTTGGTAGTCTCTGCGGTCGAAGGTCTGCAACGCCAGAGCCATGAGCATCTGCAGATCGCCGCGCTGCTGGGTCTTACCGCGGGGGTGGTAGCGGTCAGCAAGAGCGATCTGCTGGCACCAGATCGCCAGCTGCCTTGCAGAACGGAACTTGAGGCTATCCTTGAGAGCACGGCCATGCGGGGGCAGCCGATCATATTTTGTTCGGGGCGCACCGGTGCGGGACTCGAGACTCTGGCCGAGGCGCTGGAGGCTCTCGCTTTGCGGCTACCCCGCCAACCCCCTTTACCCGGGTTATTCCTGCCGATAGATCGCGCCTTCAGCGTTCCTGGGATGGGCACAGTGGTCACCGGCACGCTGCTGGGCGGTGCGCTGCGGCTTGGCGACAGCGCCGTTCTGCAGCCTGACGGACGCCAGACCACGGTTCGCTCACTACAGATACGCGGCCAGGACTGCGTTGCCGTCGAGCCTGGGCGACGCGCGGCTGTCGGCCTCAGGGGCGTGCCGCTGGAGGCGGTGAAAGCTGGCGATGTCCTTTGCGCGCCGGGCCATTTCGCGGCCAGCCAGCAAGTGGACGCCCAGGTAAGTATCGTCGCTGGGACTGCCAGCCCCTTGAAGGCTATGGATCAGGTCCGCTTGATCCTGGGAACCCGCAGCTTTATTGTGAAAGCTCGTCCGCTTGGGGGCCGTGCGATTGCGCCTGGAGATGCCGCTCTGGCGCAGCTTTGCGCACCGATATCGATGGTCGCCTTCGCCGGGCAGAGGGGGATCCTGCGCCGCCTGTCGCCCGCTGAAACCCTTGGCGGTGTGTTAATCCTCGATCCGGCGGCGACACCCGTGCGGGGCCGTGCCGGCGGCCGAATTGCCGTTCTGAGCGCTGCCGCATCGGGAGATACAACTGCGACCGCCTTGGCGCTGGCAGCCCGCGACAAGGGCGTCGCTGCCCTGGCAGACCTGCGACGCCTGACACAGTCCGCGCCGTTTAACTTCGACGATTTCTGCCGCTTGGACGACGATCTGATCGCGCCCAGCGAAAAAGTCGAACAGGCGACGCAGGCCTATCGAGCGGCTTTGGCCCAGGCCCATCGCACTTATCCAGCCCGGTTCGGTGCCCCGCTTGGAATCCTCCGGCAAGGTCTCAGCGCCGCCTTCGCCACTGCCCTGGTGAGCTATGTGGAACGCTATCTGGTGGCAGAGGGCGAGATCGTCATAACCGGCGGCTTTGCAGCTCTGGCCGACCATGATCCGGTTTTGGCGCTTTCCCCGGCCCAAAGACTTGAGCTACAGCGGATCGAAGCACAATTACGCGACGGAGGTGCCTCACCGCCAGCGCCCGAGGGCGATCCTGACCTGGTCGACCTGTTGATCGACTCAGGCCGCGCCGTCGCCCTGCGCAACCACGCCCTGCGCCAGACCGTGTTCTTTCATACTGCGGCCTTGACGGCAGTGCGGGAAGGCCTGGCCGCCGCCTTTCCTCCACCGACCCCTTTCACCACCGGCGAGGCGCGCGAAGCCTTGCTGACAAGCCGCAAATTCATCGTCCCGCTGCTCGAAGCCTTTGACGCGCGCGGCTGGACGCTGCGCACGGGCGACAGTCGCCAACTAACTTAAGACGAACCACGCGGGCGGCGAATGATGGTTGCATCGCGCCGTCGCGCCTGTAGGGTCACGCTGGTCTGGAGGTGACTGGAGTCTGGTGGCTTCCCTGGTCTTCAAAACCAGTGACACGTCTTGATAGGCGTGTGGTGGGTTCGATTCCCATCCACCTCCGCCAAACCTGCATTTAAGCCGAGAGAACAAGCCCATGGCCAATGACCGTCCCGCCTTTTCCCTCAACGATCTTGCCGGCGAAACCCGCCGATTCCCGACGGGGCGGCCCAGCCTGATCTGTTTCGTTAAGGAGGATTGTCAGACCTGTAACCTTACAGCGCCGATCCTGGAGGCGTTTCACCGCCAGTTTGGCACTCAGGCCGACGTCTGGCTGGTGGGCCAGAGCGCTGACGGCAACAAGGTTCTGAAGAACCGCCATGGCTTGACCGTGCCCATCCTCGACGATTCCAGCTGTGAGACCTCCTTCGCCTGGGATTTCGAGATCGTGCCGGCCTTGTTCTGGACCGATGTTGGGAGCGAAACCGATACGCCTGTCGAGGGTTTCGTTCGCGCCGAATGGCACGTGCTGGCGGCGAAGATCAGCGCCGCCTTGGGTGTTGGTCCTGCCGAAGTGGTCTGGGCTGATCTACCCGAGTGGCGTCCCGGATGCGGCTCAAAACACCTGGATCCGGCGATCAATGATCGCCTGCGTGCCAATGCCCTGGGCAGCCCGATCCGCGCGCGCCGTATTGAGGTCGCCAGCGCTGACGACGTTGATGAATTTATGTTTGATCAGGGGTTCTCCGACGGCCTGCCGCTAGTGGCACCCACCCCCGAACGGGTGTTGCGTATGCTTGGCGGCACACCGCGCGGCGCTCAGGATGTGGTGGCTGTTGTCCCGCCGAATATGGGTGTGGCCACAATCGAAAAGATCGCCATCAATGCCGTCATGGCCGGGTGCAAACCCGAATATCTGCCTGTGGTAATCGCCGCCGTCGAGGCAGTCTGTACCGATGAGTTCAATATCCACGGCGTCATGGCCACCACCATGGGGGCCTCGCCGGTTCTGGTGGTCAACGGTCCGATCCGTGAGCGCATTGGCATGAACATGGGTCTGGGGGCGATGGGCGCGGGCAACCGGGCCAATGCCACCATCGGCAGGGCCGTGCGCCTGGTGGCGCGCAATATCGGCGGGGCAAAGCCGGGGGGCACCGAGCGGTCCACACTGGGAAATCCGATGAAATTCACCATGTGTTTCGCCGAGTGGGAAGAGCTTTCGCCCTGGGAGCCCTTACATGTTGAGCGGGGGTTTAAGCCTGAGGACTCAGTCGTCACCGCCTTTGCCATGACTAGCGGGCCGGTGCAGATTGTCGATCAGGAGTCTCGAAAACCCGACCAGATCGGCGGCACGCTGGGGCTGGGGTTGGAGGGATTGTTCCTCTCGAAAGTGCACAAGATGCCCGTCGATGCGCTTCTGGTGGTTTGTCCGGAACATCTGACCAGCCTGACCAGCGATGGCGATTATTCAAAGGCCCGCCTGCGGAAGCGAATCCAGGAGGTCACAGCCAGACCCCTGCGCGACATGGTGGCGAACGAGGTCTCTGGTGCCGGGCTCCCCCTAGCTCTGGCTGCGAAGATGAGTGACGCTGAGCTTGACGCTCCAGCACCCAAATTCGCCAATGGAGACTACATCCATATCGTTGTCGCCGGGGCCGAAGCCGGCAAATTTTCCGCAGCCTTTCATGGTTGGGTGACCGGGCCTATGGGCTCAATGGCTGTATCCAGAAAGATCGAATTGGCTTAGCTTGGCATTATAACAAAAGGCGGAGGAGACTTAATGACAGTCACCATACTGGACCCCACTGACGAGCGTGTCCCCATCGCGCGCCAGATCACCCCCCGAAACGGGGCAATCACCGGCACACTGGGTCTGCTCGATATTCGAAAACCGCGCGGTAATGTGCTGTTGGATGAGCTGGAGCGCCTGTTAAAGGTCAAGCTCCCAGGTGTGGCGCTGAAGCGCTATACCAAACCCACCTTCACCAAGCCCTGCCCCGATGACCTGCGCCGCCAGATCAAATCGGAATGTAACTTTGTGGTCGAAGCCCTGGCCGATTGAGGCTCATGCATTACGTGCAGTATGCACGACACTGTATGGTTCGAAATCCAAGGGCTTCCATGTGTTGCCATCGCCTCCAGCGAATTCGCTGAGGCCGCGCAAAGTCAGCGCGCCGCACTGGGCATGAACGACGCCCGTTATCTGCTAGTCGATCACCCGATCCAGGACGCCACCGACGATGAAATGCGGGCCAAGGCGGTGGGGGTGGTGGACGCAGTGGTGCGAGCTCTGACCGACTGAGTAGCGGGTGGTGCCGCCGGCGATCACCGTGGTCCGTTTCAGCGGCGTGACGGTGATTGCGTAGCGTTGTGGCATGCCGACCATCCGGCGCGCTTGTAGCGGGGGGTATACCAACTCTCGAAAATAGTGACCTGCACCCTCCCGATTGCCTCATCCTGGTCGGAGGGGAGCGAAGGGGATCGGAGAGCCGGGATCCAGGGCAACTCTGACTGTTTTATATGTTGGGGTAAAGAATTACGTGGGCATGCCCCTG
>JAYTXQ010000126.1:0-7660 GCA_043742825.1 Caulobacteraceae bacterium
CCATCGCCAATGTCGACGACGTAGTGGGCGGGATTCACATCCCCAGCGATGGCTATGCCAATGCCGTAGACGTCACTCAAGCTCTGGCCAAGGGCGCACGCAATGGCGGCGCGCGTATTTTTGAAAACACCAAAGTCACTAAAATTCGCCAGGACGGTGAGCGGGTGACCGGCGTTGATACTGAGCACGGACGGATCGATGCCGACTATGTTGTCCTCTGCGGCGGCATGTGGACGCGCGATCTGGCCGCCAGCGTCGGTGTCGCCGCACCGCTGCAGGCGTGCGAGCACTATTATGTCCTGTTCGACGGTGTCGCCGGCCTCAACCCACAGCTACCTGTGCTGCGCGACTATGACTATTGCACCTATTACAAATATGATGCCGGGCGTCTTCTGGTCGGGGCGTTTGAACCGACCGCGCGGCCCTGGGCCACAAAGGGTATTCCAGAGGATTTCTGCTTCGACGAAATCGCCGGCGATTTCTCGCACTTCGAGCCGGTGTTGGTCGATGCCATGCGGCGGGTGCCGGCGCTGGAAACCGCTGGGATCAAGACGTTCTTTTGCGGACCCGAAAGCTTTACCCCCGACGTGCGCTATCATCTGGGCGAGTCAGCTGAGTTGAAGAACTGTTTTGTGGCGGCGGGCTTTAACTCCATCGGCCTGCAGTCGGCGGGCGGGGTGGGCAAGGTCATGGCCGAATGGATCCGCGATGGCCGACCGCCCGGCGATCTGTGGACCGTCGATGTGCGGCGCAACATGCCCTTCCAGATCAACCGCAAATATCTGACCGAGCGGGTGAGCGAAAGCCTGGGCCTGCTCTACGCCACACACTGGCCGTTCAAGCAGTATGAGACGGCCCGCGGCGTACGGCGATCCGCCATTCATGATCGCCTTGTCGCTGCGGGGGCCTGCCATGGCGAGGCCTTTGGCTGGGAGCGCCCCAACTGGTACGCCCCGCCGGGTGTGGTGGCGAAATACGAATACAGCTTCGGGCGGCAAAACTGGTTTGAGCACACCGCCCGCGAATGCCGGGCCGTGCGCGAAGCGGTGGCGTTATTTGACCAATCCTCATTCGCCAAGTTCCGCCTGGAAGGTGCCGACGCCGCGCAGGTCTTGGGCCGGATCTGTGCCAACGACGTTGATGTCGCCCCTGGCAAGCTCGTCTATACCCAATGGCTGAACGAGAACGGCGGCATTGAGGCCGACCTGACGGTGACGCGCCTAAGCGAAACAGCCTTTCTGATTGTCACGGCGGCGGAGACCGAAGTCCGCGACTTCAATTGGCTGCGCCGTCATATGCCCGCCGATGCAAGGTGTGTGGCAACCAATGTCACCTCCGGCATGGGTGTGATTTCGATCATGGGGCCCAAGGCCCGGGCCCTGCTACAAAGCCTGACGCCTAACGACCTGTTGGATACTGCCTTTGCTTTCGCCACCAGCCAGGAGATCGAGCTGGGATTTGCCATCGTCCGAGCCTCGCGTATCACCTATGTCGGAGAGTTGGGGTGGGAGCTCTATATCCCCACAGAATTCATGACCGGCGTTTATGACGAGATCGCCGCCGCCGGTGGCCCGTTCGGTCTGGTCCACGCCGGTTACCACGCGATGAATTCGCTGCGGATGGAAAAAGGCTACCGTCACTGGGGTCACGATATCACTGATGAGGATACGCCGCTTGAGGCAGGGCTGGGATTTGCTGTGAAACTGGATAAGGCCGGCGGCTTCATCGGCCGCGAGGCACTGGTTCGGCAGAAGGCGGAGGGTGTGAAACAGCGGCTGGTCCAGTTCCTGCTCAAATCGCCTGAGCCGCAGATCTATCACAATGAGCCGATCTGGCGCGATAAGGTGATCGTCGGCTATATCCGCTCGGGCATGTTCGCCCACACCTTAGGATCGGCGGCGGGCCTGGGGTATGTCGCCACGCCAGACGGTCGCGCCCCTGATCTGCAAGGCTATGAGATCGAGATCGCTGGCATTCGCTATCCAGCGGACGCCTCGCTGCGGCCGATGTTTGACCCCAGCGGCCTGAAGATTCGATTGTGACGACCATGCCCGCGGAGCTATGCCTATGACCGACACCGTCTCACCCCTCATGACCCGCCTCGCCGCTGCCACCCGCGTCGGCTACAGCTTTGACCGCGAATTCTATCACAGCGACGAGGTATTCGCAGCGGACATGGCTCAGGTCATTGGTCGGAAATGGACCATGGCCGGGCATGTTGATCGGATCAAAGACCGCGGTGATTATTTCCTGTTTAAGATCGGCAACGAACAGATCATCATCATCCGTGAGAGCGCCGACAGCGTCCGCGCCTATTTCAACGTCTGCCGCCATCGCGGCTCGCTGATCTGCACCGAGGATGCTGGCCACAAGACGCGCCTGACCTGTCCCTACCACGCTTGGACCTATGGACTGGACGGGAAACTGGTATCAGCCCGATTGATGCCAGACGATTTCGCCTTGGCGGACAACAGCCTGAAATCCTGTCATGTACGTGTATTCTTTGGACTGATTTTTATCAATCTGTCTGCGGACGATACCGATGATTTTGATACCACATTCGAGGATCTTGCCCCTTTCCTCGACTTTCACGGCTTTGCCGATGCCCGCATTGCCCACATGCAGTCCTATCCGACCACCGCCAATTGGAAGCTCGTGGTCGAAAATTTCGTCGAATGCTACCATTGCCAGCCGGCCCACCCCGAGTTCTGCTCCCTGCATCCGCCAGAGGCGCTCGTAGCCTGTGGCGGGGGCCCCAGTTCCGGACCTGTTGAGGCGGTCCTGGCCTACCAACCGGTACTTGAGGCTTGGGAGAGGTATGCTGCAACCCTCGGCCGGCCCATTGGCACCATCGATGACGGACCGGATTCCTCACACTTGCGCCTGTTGATTCAGCGCACCTTACGTGAAGGTTACCAGACCGAGACAAAAGACGGCGCGCCAGCGTCTTGTCTGATGGGCAAGCGCAAGGGCTGGGACCAGGGTCGCATGCACCTGTCGTTCACCCCCGTCAGCCACGTGGTGGCGGACAATGATTTCGCCATCCTGTTCTTTTTCACCCCACGTGGAGCGATGCAGACCGACGTCGATCTGATCTGGCTGGTCGATGGCAAGGCTAAGGACGTCGACGTCGAACGCATGATCTGGGCCTGGGATGCGACGACGAAACAGGACAAGATTATTACCGAGAACAATCAGAACGGCATTTTGTCGTCCAGATATGAACCTGGTCGATATTCGGATCAGGAACGCCGGGTGATCACCTTCCAGCAGTGGTACCTGCGTCAGTTCGGTCTGGTCCGCGCTGACTGAATGCAAAGCTCATTAAGATTATCCACAGATGACGCAGATTGACATAGATAGTCTTGCAGTGAACGACTGCGGAGCGGTCCAAGTAGCCAAAAGGCAGGTTGTTTTTGCGCCTTCGGCGCGTTCGTAAAGGAGCCCATCTGCGTCATCTGCGGAAAAAAAACTTAGATCCTCCACTCATGCTATTGCCCGGCCACTTGCACGATAGTCGCTTGTGACTTGGGCGTGATCGCGCCAGAAGCGCAGGCGATGCAAAAAAAGATTGATTTGCGAAAGCTGCCACCGCTGAAGTCCTTAAGAGGATTTGAAGCGGCAACCCGCTATCAAAGTATTCGAGAGGCGGCTGATGAGCTGTGCCTCACCCACCCGGCGGTGAGCCACCAGGTGCAGCTGATCGAGGAAGCCCTTGGCGTCAGCCTGTTCACCAAGGATGGCCGCGGCATCGCCTCCACTGATGAGGGCCGCGCTCTCTATCCCTATGTTCGCTCGGCCTTCGAGCTGCTGATCGAGGGGGTCGAGGCGGCCCGCCGCCACTCCCTGGACAAGCCCCTTCGCGTGCAAACCTATGTGACCGCCTCGATCCGCTGGCTGGCACGGCGCGTGCCGCAGTTTTTAGCAGAAAATCCGACAATCAAGCTCAGCCTGAGCACCTGCGCCGTCGAGTGGGAATTCGACGAGATCCATGCGGACGTGGGGCTGGTCTATTACGATACCGATCCGGGACCCAAATACCACTGGGCCCCCTTGTTCGATTATGCGCTCTTCCCGGTGTGCAGCCCAGCCCTAGCGGCACGGATCGGGGAAAATGCCAGGCCGGAAGACCTGCTTCGCCAGCCCCTGGTGATTATCAACAGCGAGGTCCACAACTGGGATGTCTGGTTCGCTTCTGCGGGAGTGGAGTTCGACCCTACGCACAATTACCTCGTCGTCGATACTCTATCCGTGGCACTTGAAATGGCGCTGGGGGGCCAGGCCATAGCCTTAGTCAATGGCCCGTTTGTCGATCAGGATCTGCGGGAGGGCAGGCTGGTCCAGCCCGTCGCCCACACGACCTTATGTCCCGGCAGCTGGGGCCTCATCTGCCGCAAGGAAATGAAAGATAATATCCGAATCAAAACGTTCATCGACTGGATCGCCGCCAGCGTCACGGGATAGTCGCCTCAGGCGCGGGTCAGTCCCTCGCCAAGCTGGCGGTCCGAAGCCTCAGCCTCTGGGAACAACTTCGTAGCCTACTTCCTCCGGTTCATCGTCGACCATTTCTGCGGGGAAGCCGTGACCCAGAACCTTGACGCTACAGGCCTCTTCAAGCCGGCGAATGATATTGGGGGAGTGTTCACGCGCGCCGTAGCGTGTCTGGCCGTCCTTGAAAATGTCCAGCACCAAGGGCGAAATCTCCAGGGGTACTTGGTGATCCCGTGCCAGTTTGTCGAACAGACCGACATCCTTAATCACCAGATCCATGGTGAAATTGATATCGCGGCTGCCGTTTAGGATAACCTGCGATTCGGTTTCATGGACGAAGGAGTTTCCCGACGAAATGCGGATCGCCTCATAGGCAGTATTCATGTCCATATCGGCGACCTTGCACACCGTCAGCGCCTCCGCCAAGGCGGCAAGGTGGACGGTGCATAGATAGTTGGTCACGACTTTCAGCGTTGATGCACTGCCCAGCGGCCCCGTGTGCAAGATGCGCCGTCCTAGGGTGGTCAGAACAGGAAACACCTTGTCGAATGCCTCCCGCGCGCCACCGGCAAAAATGGCGATGTTACCGGTATCAGCGCGATGGCACCCGCCGGAGACGGGACAATCCATCATCATGGCACCACGGGCTTCAGCCAATGCCCCCAGACGCAGGACCTCGTTATGGTCGGTGGTGCTCATCTCCAGCCAGATTTGGCCAGGTTTCAGGACCTGGAGAAAGCCGTCTTCGCCCTCTGCAACCGCAGCGCTGGCGGCAGGCGAAGGCAGGCAGGTAATGATGATATCGACGTTGCGGGCCATGTCGCGAGGTGAGTCGGCGCTCTTGGCACCGCGCGCCTCAAAGCGGTCGACGATGGCTGGATCGAGATCCCTGACGGTCACGTCATGGCCATTGCGCACGAGGCTGCCCGCCAGCTTTGCCCCAACATTGCCCAGTCCAATAAATCCGATTTTCATGCGACCCGTAAAACCGTCTTCTTGTGTTTGCCCAAAACAGAGCCCGCTGCTCACACGCCAGATCAGCGGAATTGCCTGAGCCTAAAAGCTGAATAAGGGCCGGATTTGCATGACAACAACTGAATTTTTCGGCTGAACCCCGAAAATTTTTTGCTCCCCGCCTGGACTTGCTTCGCTGCAGACTGACGGGCAGGGTCATCGGTGCATTCACTGGAGGCTGACATCATGAAGCGGTTTTGGCCTGCATTCATTCTCGCAATGGCCTTAGGGTTTGGCACAGTCGCAGCCGAACCGCTCAGCCATCCTGGCGTGGACGCGCCCGAACTGGCGGCTCTTGGACCGCACGGTGTCGGCCTGCGATCCATCGTCTTGTCGGATGCCTCTTCTGCCGGTGTGCGCGCACTCACCGTCGATCTCTGGTATCCCGCTAAGGCGGCTGCGGGCAGCCAAACCGTCACCTATGCTGACGCCCTGCCGGGTGAACCGCCCAGAGGCATGGTGCCGTTTTCGGTAGAGGGCCTGGCAGTGCGCGATGCGGCGGCGGAGGACGGGACCTATCCCCTGATCATCGTCTCCCACGGCTATAGCGGGACGCCTGCGGCCATGACCTGGCTGACCGAAAACCTCGCTTCCAAAGGCTATGTTGTCGCTGCGATCCATCATCGCGATCCGGATATCAGCGACGCGTCAAAGACAGGAGAGCCCGTCCGCCGGCGGCCCCTCGACATCAGCTTCGTGGCCAAAGCCCTCCTGGCCCAAGCCCACTCAGGCACCCTGGCCCATGTCGATGCGACGCGCGTGGCCCTGATCGGCTATTCCATGGGAGGCTATGGCGTAGTGACAGTCGCCGGCGCCCAGCTCGATCCGGCTGCCCGATTTGGCGCGACCGCACCCGATGAGGCCCTCAAACCCTACATGCGCGGGGGTGCCAAGGTAGCAGACCTCGCCATCCCTGGGCTGAAGGCAGTGGTCGCCATCGCACCGGCCGGCGGCGGCGGAGCGTTCATTGCCTGGGGCCCTGAAGGCCTGTCGATGCTGAAAACGCCCTTGCTGGTCATTGTCGGAGACCGCGATCATGTGGTCGGCTTTGCCAAGGGCCCGCGCCAGGTCTTTGAACAGGCCGTGCATGCGCACAGCTATCTGCTGGTGTTCGAAAACGGCGGTCATAACATCGGCATGAACGCCGCACCGGCGCAGATGCGGGACCACCTCTGGGATCTGGACTGGTTCGAAGACCCGGTCTGGAGCAAGACCCGCACCGCTGCGGTTCAACAACATATGATCACCGCCTTTCTTGATCGTTACGTCAAAGGCGACACCAGCCGCGATGCCTACCTGACCACCGACACGCCAATCTCAAATGAGGCCGTCTGGCCAGCGACGGGTGCCAAGACCTACGGTGCCATAAGTCCAGGCGGCCCCGGCGCCACCTGGAAGGGTTTTCCGCACTATCACGCGGTCGGTCTGGAACTCCATCACAGGCCGCCAACGCCTTAGGGTTTCGAATTCGCGTCATCCCTGCCGCAACACCTGATCGCGCCAAGAGCTAAGGACCCTGGATATCATCGGCGATACGGCTTGAACTGGACTGACGTTAGTGAGACCGTCGCATCTTAGCGGCAACCTAGCGGAATTTGCAGGACCGGCGAGGCACCAGCCTGGGAGGGCAAGCTATGGACCAAGAGGCTGTGCAACTCAGCGATGCCCAGGCGCGCCGGCCCCTGTCGTTCTGGTCCCTGCTGACCTTCACTTTCGCCAATCTGCCCAATGTCGCGCAGGGGATCGCTCTGCTGATCTTCCTGCCGCGCTATTTCGCCAGCCATCTGCACGTCGACCTGGTGGTCATCGGTACGGCCTTCGCCGTCGTCAGGCTGGTAGATATCGGCGTCGACCCCTTGCTCGGCGTCCTGATGGACCTCACCCGCACATCTCTGGGCCGCTACAGAGTCTGGCTGCTGGCCGGCGTACCAATCCTGATGCTGGCGGTCTGGCGGCTGTATTTCCCACCAGACGGCGTCGGCCTGGCCTATCTGATCGGCTGGCTTCTGGTGCTGTACCTGGCGACATCGATCCTTAGCCTTGCCTATGCCGCCTGGGCGGCCAACCTTGCAACCGCATATCATGAGCGCACGCGGCTGGGCGGGATAGCCCAGCCAGTCGCTGTGCTGGCGGGAATGATCATTCTCTTCCTGCC
>JAYTXQ010000127.1:0-11049 GCA_043742825.1 Caulobacteraceae bacterium
ACGAGGCTGAGCGCCCCGAAGGCCGCCGCGGTGACCAGGAAGGTCGAAGCGATGGAGGCGCCGGTATAGACCAGCGTCAGCACCCCCAGCGAGGCGCCGATCATCGAGACGATCGTCCAATAGTAGATGCCCGAGCTGCGCGGTGTGGCGTTGCGCATACCGAACATGCCGAACATGATCACCGCAAGCGGACCAAAGGCGACCACGTAGCCGAGCGGCATCAGGCCCATCAGGCGGCCGTCTTCCGTCACCCGGTAGAGCAGTTGTTGTACAGGGGCGAATTGCCCGGTGATGAAGGCCAGGGCCGCCGACAGCACGAGGCCCAGCGCCACCTTGTTATAGACCCCCAGCATGAAGCTGCGCAGGCCGGCATCCACAGACATATCGCCCGAGACAATCTGCCCGGGACGGGCAAAGCCGTTATTAAAGTCGCTCATCTTTCGACAAACCCTTAAAAGCAAACGTCCCTGATGGACGCACTTTCGGAATATCGGCCCGCCCGCGCCACTAAGCAAGGCCCGGTTACATTAAGGCTTGGAAAGAAGCTTTGCATTTGCGCAGCGTCAGGCCGTTGCACCCGACGCGCTGTCGACCCGGCGGCCAGGCTGGTTCTCCAGGCGGCCCAGCCAATAGTCGGCATCGAAGCTGTCATCGTCGGTGAGATAGCGCCATAGTCGCACGCGACTGATCATTTCCAGCCGGCCGGTATCTGCCTCGTACCAGGGCTGAGTTTCGCAGAGAATGGCCTGCAAGTCGTCGTTGGGCCGGGCTTGGGTCTCAAAGAAGATCGGGTGGCGCGTGGACTGGCGCTCATCCAGATCACGGGTGTCCCACAAGCGAATCTGGGGAACCGCAGGGTTGAGGCGCAGCTTGAACATGTGTCGGTCTTGCGTGGCCCGGTTAGCTCCCGCGCCGTGCCAGATGCCCGAATGTATGGCCAGAACGGTGCCGGCGGCGCAGGCCATGCGGCGTTGGCCCAGAATGTTCTGATAGCGACCGATGGCCGCTTCGCTGACTACGCGCAGATGGCTGCCCGGCAAAAACCGCGTGCCCCCCATATCGGCGGTCACCTCATGGGGAAACCACATCAACTGAATATCAAACGCCTGACGGGTATCGATCGTCGAGTCCTGGTGCCAATGCTGACTATCGGCGGGCCGCAAACCCTTTTTCGCCAGGGTGGCGGGGGCAAAGGTGCGGTGGGTGAAATGATGATCGACCAGCGATCCTGGCCCGACGAGACTTTCAATCACGCCGACGACAAAGGGATCATTCACAAATGCAAATATTGAGCTGTCTGCAGGGTAGGCCTGTGCGAGGGGTGTGCCAGCGACCACATTGGCAATGGTGCGGCTTGCCAGTTCGTCCAGATAGGCTCGGTTGATCGCTTCGGAAACCAGGGCGGGGAACTCTAGAAAGCCCCGCGCCGTGAACTGAGCCATCTGGCTGGTAGTCAGAAGATGCGTCATGTCTTAGGCTTCCTCAAGCTTGACAAGCTTTTCGAACCAGAATTCGTATTTCAAATAGGCCGTCTGGGTCTCGGTTTCAGGATAGTGGGGATTGAGCTGAGAGGCCTGAAACAGTCGCCACCCATCGAGCAGAGCCGCCAAGCCAGTGCGATAGGGTGCAACATCCTCATCCCCAGCATATCGCCGCACGCCGCCAGTGCCGTCCCACATCGACCAGGCTACCAAGCCCGAATCCAGGTTGGAGTCCTGAAGCCAAAGAACCAGGACCTGTTGGCGCTGCAAGGGGGGGATCCTCATGGATCGTTGTCGTGGAACGCTAAGTTAGCCGATCCTCAACGGCGAATCTATCTGGTTGCGGCGTCGGAGCCGGACGATGTCGTGATGTGTGGGGAATGTGATGGCAAGATCGGCTGGAGAGAAGATCGGGATGGCTGGCGAGCGGACCACATTCGCCAAAGCAAAACCCCTTGCATCCTTGGCCGCTTGCTTCATCTTCGCGCCGTTCGGCCCACTTCGCCTATCGCCAGAGAGATAATCCCGCCAAACCATGGCCGATTTCATTTTCCATGATCCGTCGGGGCGCCGGGCAAAGCGGGCCAATCTTGGTGTCGGGCTGTTGGTTTCGTTCGCCGCCCTGATAGTTGCGGCCTTTTTTGCCACTCTGGCCTTCGCCCCGCGGCTGCCAAGCCTGACTTTGAAAGACCCCCAGGTGCTGCAGGCCCTGCAGCCGGAAAACGCTCATCGCCTGAAGCGAGATCGGGCATGGCGGCAGATCCCACACCCGGGCAAGGGCCGTACCGGGACCCGCACTCAGCCGCTTTCGGTAGGGTTTTATGTGAGCTGGGATGAAGACTCCCGCGTTTCGCTTAAAGCGCATGTGGATAAACTGGATGTCATCTCGCCACAGTGGGTGCTGCTCGACGGATCGTTGGGCCGAATCAATTTGACCTCTGATCCCTATGCTGAAGCTCTGATTGCTGGGGCTAAGGTGCCACCTTCAATCCTGCCCATGGTGCATAATGGCCATAGCGGCATTTCCGACGGGCCTCTGGCCAACAACCTTTTGGTTTATCCGGCGGCGCGGAGGGCATTGATTCACAACCTGGTGAATCTGGCTGGGCAGCGTGGTTATGCCGGCTATGTGTTTGATCTGGAAAACCTCTCAAAAGAGGCGCTGGCGCAGTATCCGATATTTTTGGCCGAGGCGCGGGCAGCTCTTAAGCCTAGCGGCCGCGAGGTCTGGGTATCTTTGCCGTTTAATGACGACTCGTGGGATTTGAAGACGTTTCAAAGCGTGTCTGACAGCGTCGTGCTGATGGCCTATGACCAGCATTGGGGCACCGGGGATCCGGGGCCGGCGTCGGGCGAGCCCTGGTATGAACAGGTTCTGGCTAAGGATATGGCGAAGTTGGACCCGGCGCGGACAATCATCACCTTTGGGGCCTATGGCTATGACTGGCGCGTTGCCGATGACAGGGCCCCCGGCCACGCAGAGGCCGTAACGTTTTATGATGCCACCCAAAGGGCCCACGACGCGGACGCGCATGTGACCCTGGACGACAATGAACTGAACCCTAATTTCGACTTCATGGACGATGATGGGCATAAACATATCGTCTGGTTTCTAGATGCGACGACCGTCTACAACCAGATCAAGGTCACGGACGCCTATCGACCGCTTGGCTATGCCATCTGGCGCATGGGTGGTGAGGACCCGTCCGTGTGGCAATTCTTCAAACAGCCCTTCGGCTCAGTCAAACCTGTAAATCTGGAGACTATTTCCCCCAGCGTCGGGGTGGATTTTGACGGATCAGGGGAAATTCTGCATGTCGACATGTCGCCGACAGGCGGGCGGCGAACGATCGAGATCGATCCGGAGACCGGCCTGATTTCCGGCGAAGACTATCAGGTGATGCCCACATCTTACGTCATTGACCGCTATGGGTCTCATCCGGGCTGGGTGGCATTGACGTTTGATGATGGGCCCGACGGGCGCTGGACGCCAAAAATCCTGAACATATTGCGCGACAAGAAAGCCCCGGCGACGTTTTTTGTCATCGGTCAGAACATGCAGGCTTTACCAGGTTTGGTGGCCCGCGAGGTGCATGAGGGACATCTGGTCGGCAACCACACCTGGACTCACCCCAATATCAGCGCTACCTCAGCGGCTCAGACGCGTCTGGAGATCAATACCACCCAGAGACTGTTTCAGGTTACCACCGGGCGGTCCATGCGTTTTTTCCGCCCGCCCTATTTCGGCGACGCCGAACCATCGACTCCGGTTGAAGTGGAACCGCTGAAACTGGCACAAAGCCTTGGCTATCTTATCGCCGGTTTGCGTGTTGACCCAGACGACTGGATGAAACCCGACCCGCAGGCGATCATTGACAAGACCCTGGCGCGCCTGGCGGACACCAGCGAGCATGCCGGGCAGGTCGTGCTTTTGCATGATGCCGGCGGAGACCGCAGCCATACGGTGGCGGCTCTGCCGGGCCTCATTGATGCGCTCAGAGCCCGTGGTTACAAGCTGGTGACGATGAACGAGCTGGCTGGGATGAGCCATACCGACGCTCAGCCCGTTACCTCTCGCAGTTCGTTGTCGCTGTTCCTCGACCGCATAGGCTTTGGCTTTTTCCGCTATGTGAACCTGCTAATGCAGGGGCTGTTCACTGTGGCCATCATCCTTGGGGTCGCGCGCCTGTTCTTTCTGGCCACCTTAGCCCTCTGGCACCGGTTCCATGCGAAAGGGCGGGCGCCGAAGATGCTGGATCCCAAGACAGGTCCTTTCATCAGCGTCCTGATCCCCTGTTTCAATGAGGAGAAGGTCATCGTCGCCTCAGTGGAACGGATCTTGAGCTCCAGCTGGGAGCGTCTTGAAGTGCTGGTCCTGGATGATGGCTCAAAGGATGCCACGTCGCGCGTGGTCGCCGAGGCCTTTGCCAATGAACCTCGTGTGCGGCTGTTGACCTTCGAAAACGGCGGCAAGGCGCATGCGCTCAACCGTGGCCTGGCCCTCACGCAGGGGGAAATTATCGTCGCCCTGGATGCCGACACTCTGTTTCCGCACGATACCTTGCCACGTCTGGCGCGATGGTTTGTCGATCCGCGCGTCGGGGCCGTGGCGGGCAACGCGATCGTGGGCAATCGGCTTAACCTGATCACCCGCTGGCAGGCCCTGGAATATATCACGGCTCAGAACCTGGAGCGTCGGGCTTTGGCGGCGCTGGGGGCGGTGACTGTGGTGCCGGGGGCCGTTGGGGCGTGGCGGCGCGATGCCCTGACCCAGCTCGGTGGATATCCGGCCGATACACTGGCCGAAGACCAGGACCTGACCCTGGCCTTCCAGCGCGCGGGCTGGCGCGTGGAGTTCGATGCCTCGGCCAGAGCATACACCGAAGCCCCCGATACAGTGCGCGGGCTGCTCAATCAGCGGTTCCGCTGGTCGTTCGGGACGTTGCAATGCCTGTGGAAACATCGCGCGGGTCTGTTCAGCCTCAAACGCCCTGTATTAGGTTTCGTCGCCCTGCCACAGATATGGCTGTTTCAGATTTTCTTGACTGTCGCCGCCCCGTTGGTAGATCTGGCGATCGTATCCAGTCTCGGCTGGGCCCTTTACGGTCGGGCCTATCACCCAGTGGAGTGGTCGCCAGACGACACGGTTCGCTCGCTCTTTTATTGGGCCGCCTTCATCTTCCTTGACCTTTCGGCTGGAGCGTTGGGAATGGCTCTGGAGCGCAAGGCTCCATGGAAAGACCTGATATGGCTCCCGATCCAGCGCTTCGGCTATCGGCAGTTGATGTATTATGTCGTGCTCAAATCGGTTGTAAGCGCCATCCGGGGTTATCGCGTCGGCTGGGGCAAGTTGGAACGGCGGGCGACTGCGGTAGTCGGCAGGTCAGCTTGACGCGCGGAGTGCCAGTGATGCGCGCGATCACCTAGCAGGGCCCGCACTTCGGTTGCACCCCCCTTCGTCGCTGCCTATAAGCCGCGAACCCATTTTAAGGCTGTAGACCCGCGCATGAACATTCACGAACATCAAGCCAAGGCTGTCCTGGCCAAATATGGCATTCCGGTACCACGCGGTTTCGCCGCCTTCAGTGTTGATGAAGCTGTGGCTGCTGGTGAAAAACTTG
Organism: Caulobacteraceae bacterium; assembly: GCA_043742825.1. Lineage (GTDB taxonomy): Bacteria > Pseudomonadota > Alphaproteobacteria > Caulobacterales > Caulobacteraceae > Acaudatibacter. The sequence continues at coordinate 5,603 of JAYTXQ010000127.1, forward strand.
GTGGACCGGTGTGGGTGATCAAGGCGCAGATCCACGCTGGCGGCCGCGGTAAAGGCGGCGGGGTCAAGGTCGTCAAGTCGCTGGAGGCCCTGAAGGTCGAGGCGGAGCGCATGCTTGGCATGACCCTGGTGACCCATCAGACTGGTCCCAAAGGGCGACTGGTGCGGCGGCTCTACGTCGAAGAAGGCGCAGCGATTGAGCGTGAACTGTATCTGTCTCTGTTGGTGGACCGGGAAACCAGCCGGGTCGCCGTGGTCGCCTCAACCGAGGGGGGCATGGATATCGAAGACGTGGCTCACGCGACCCCCGAAAAGATCATCACCTTTTCCATCGATCCGGCCACCGGACCCTGGCCGCACCACGCTGCGGGGCTGGCGCAAAGCCTGGGTCTGAAAGGCGATCAGGCCAAACAAATCCGCACCCTCCTGCCGGCCCTTTATAAGGCCTTTGTCGACGAAGACATGGCGATGCTGGAGATCAACCCCCTGATCGTCACCGCTGACGGGGCTTTGAAGGTTCTGGACGCCAAGGTCTCATTCGACTCCAACGCGCTTTACCGGCACCCCGACATTGTCGCCTTGCGCGACGAAAGCGAAGAAGACGAAAAGGAAATCGAGGCCTCCAAGCACGATCTCTCCTATATCGCTTTGGAAGGGGAAATCGGCTGCATGGTCAATGGTGCCGGTCTGGCGATGGCGACCATGGACATCATCAAGCTCTATGGAGCCGAGCCGGCCAATTTCCTCGACGTCGGTGGCGGGGCCTCGAAAGAAAAAGTCACGGCGGCCTTTAAGATCATCACTGCCGACCCTGCGGTGAAGGGCATTCTGGTCAATATCTTCGGCGGCATCATGCGCTGTGACATCATCGCCGAAGGCGTGGTGGCTGCGGTGAAAGAGGTTGGACTGAAGGTGCCGTTGGTGGTGCGTCTCGAAGGCACCAACGTGGAACTGGGCAAGAAAATCATCAGCGAGAGTGGCCTCAACGTCATCTCCGCCAACGACCTCGCCGACGGGGCGGAGAAGATCGTCGCCGCCGTCCGTGCCGCAGCCTGAGGGGTATGGCCGGTGACCCTGCTCAACTTCGCCCGTAAGCGGGTCGCGCTGATCGGTGCAATGGTCCTGATGTCGGCGCCGGTATCTGCTGCGACAAGCGAGCCAAGCTTTGACGCCTTTGCGCACATCTGCGCGAGTACACACGTGGACTATGCCTCTGTGGCCAAGCTGGCTGATGCGGGCGGTTGGAAACCAACGGATGTCAAGGCCGACACTATGGACGGCATTGCTGTCAGTGAGAGGGTGTCGCGCCAGAATACCACGGGCAAATCCGACCTGACGCTCTTCGCCTGGCAAGGCAAGTCGAAGAGCGGCGCGCATGTCAGCGCCTGCACGGTCCGGATCGGCCACCCCGATTTCGTCGGCTTACAGGCCGCGGCTCAGGCCTGGACGGGGTTTGCGCCCCAGACGACGGCCCAGAAGCGTGTAAGCTTTCGCTTTACCGATATGGGCGACACGCACCAGCCGGTAACGCCGCAAGAAACCAATGCCGCAGCCTCTGGCGCGGGCGTCGAGATCATGACCGTGTCGATCGATGCCAACGGCGGGGTCCTCGACCTGTTGAAGATCAAAAAATAAGCCTTCTCACCCTCAAGAAACGAGATCTATGTCCATTCTCATCGGCAAGCAGACGCGGGTTATCTGTCAGGGCGTCACGGGCGCTCAAGGCACCTTTCATACTGAACAGGCCATAGCCTATGGCACCCAGATGGTGGGCGGCACTTCGCCCGGCAAAGGGGGTTCAACCCATATCGGTCTGCCGATCTTTGACTCCGTTGCCCAGGCTGTGGCGGCCACAGCGCCGAATGCCTCGGTTATCTATGTCCCGCCCCCCTTTGCCGCCGATGCGATCCTGGAGGCCATTGATGCCCAGATCGGCCTGATCATCTGCATCACTGAAGGCATTCCAGTCGCCGACATGGTCGCCGTCAAGCGCGCGCTCAGTGGCTCAAACTCACGCCTGATCGGGCCAAACTGCCCAGGCGTTTTGACCCCAGATCAATGCAAGATCGGCATCATGCCGGGCAGTATCTTCAAACAAGGCTCTGTAGGCGTGGTCTCGCGCTCGGGTACCCTTACCTATGAAGCAGTGTTCCAGACCAGCCAGGTGGGCTTAGGCCAGACGACTGCGGTGGGCATCGGTGGCGATCCGGTCAAAGGGACCGAGTTCATCGACATCCTCGACATGTTCCTCAAGGACGACGCCACTGAGTCAATCATCATGATCGGCGAGATCGGCGGCTCCGCCGAAGAGGATGCGGCAGCTTTCATCGCCGCGTCGCCGATTAAGAAACCCACGGTCGGCTTCATCGCCGGACGAACCGCCCCTCCTGGCCGTCGCATGGGCCACGCCGGCGCGATTATTTCCGGTGGCAAGGGCGGTGCCGACGACAAGATCGCCGCCATGCAAGCCGCCGGCATCCGGGTTTCCCCGTCGCCGGCAGCACTGGGGCATACACTGGTGGAACTGCTTAAGGGCAATTGAGCTGGGCGGGGCCGCCGCAATTGTACGTGCCGAACACGGTGCCCTGGGTTTTGATTGACGTTTGTGTGTACAATTGTCATATTAACTCCTGATGAGAGCCTTTGTGGACGGTTTCGATTGGGACGAAGGCAATCGCGCCAAGTGTGAGAGGCATGGCGTCTCGGTAACGGAAATCGAAAACCTGTTCCACGGGGAGGTGCGAGTGACACCCGATCTGAAGCACTCGGCGGTCGAGGTCCGCTATATCGCGGTCGGTCGAAACGCAACCGGTCGGGCGCTATTCGTCGCTTTCACACTGCGTACCGAAGGGAATGGCCGGCTGATCCGACCGATCAGCGCCCGTTACATGCATGCCAAGGAGGTCGAACGATTTGATGCGCAAGGTTCCTGAACTGAAGACTGACGCCGAGGCTGAAGCGTTTCTCGACCATGATCTGTCGGGCCTGGACTTCGGCCAATTTCAGCCGGCGCATTTCGAGTTTGCGCCGAAAGCGGCGCGTGTGAATATGCGCCTGCCTACTGCACTTTTCGAAGCGGTCAAACAGCGCGCCGACGCTCGCGGCGTCCCCTATCAGCGCTTCATCCGCGAGGCGCTGGAGATCGCGGTCGCCGGTCGCGGGAAGGCTTGATTTCGGCGGGCGTGAGCAAAGCAGTCAGAGTGTATATAGAGGCTCGCGGAGGAGAGTTTTGAAGGGGTTTCAGCTTTATTCACTCTGACGCCTTTCCTTCGCGGGGCTTAGGATCTGGATAGGTGGTAGGCGACCGCGCGGCGTGCGAGTCTATGTCTCAGTGCCGAGGGCCGGTCGTATTTTAAATTGAGGTGACAATTGATGTCGAAAGGGCTGGCAAGAACCGCCATTATTTGCGCCACGCTCGTTGCCCTGGGCGTGACGGCCGAACCGGCATCTGCGGCCGCTCCCGAGACAACCTTTACCATCGCCCCGGATGATGACGCTTACCTGGTTAGTCAGGTCGCGGCTCTGGAGGCGGACGTGCGAAAAGCAGTCGCCGATGCTGCGGTCGCGCGCGCTATCGAATTTCATGCCGGGTTCCAGACCGACGACCTCGGCGGTACCGACAATTTCGCGGTCTATCTGCGGGACACGCCCCGCACGGCGGGCGTGCTCAATGCAGTGCGGGCGTATTTTCGCGGCCAACCGGATGTTTCCCTGGCGATTACGCCCGCTGAAATCTTGCGGATTTCCTTCCCGCCGTCGGTTCTGACCAAAGCGTACGCCGACCCGAAACTGTTGATAGGCCTTAATCAGGACGCGCGATCCATCGAATGGTTCGTACGCAATGCACGTTCCACAATCGACGGCGTCCGAATCGACCTGGACGTGGGGGTCATTTTGGTCAGTTTGGACAACCACACCCGGAACGCCGAAATCGCAGCGTTCATCCGAAGGCTGTATCCTGTCGGTGGCCCCCTGGCCGCCTCGGGGCCCGACACGCAATTGCGGATCACAAATCATCTTCAGGACTTCACCGGCGTCCACACGGCGGACCGTCAAGGAAACGTGGGCGGGTATAATCCGTTCAGCCCTGCCCGGCGTCTGTGGTGGGCCCCGGCAATTCAGATCGGGTTGTTGGAAAATCTTCGGGATCCATTGGATATTCAGACCGAACAGAGCCCGCAGGGCGTCCAGGTCGCCATACCGAACCCGGCGAATTACCCGATCTTCATCGACAAACTCACACGCGCATTCGCCGACCGTCGCGACTTCACCTTTGAGGCCGCGCCAGCCTTTCTGTTGAAGGTCGGAGCCGCGCCTGAGCCCGACTCCGCTAGGTCCCAGCGGCGGGAGGCTCCGCATCCGTCGCCACTGGCAATCGAAAGGGCCATCGCAGTCATCCACGGGCTCGCCGATCCTTCGCCTGCTGAGATTGCGCTGTCGCCTGTCAACACCGGCATTTCCGTTCGTGCCAAAGATGACTCGCAGGCGACGGACGTCGCCGGGATCATGCGCGGCGCTTTCATATCCAGACCGGATGTCAGGCTCACGGCCATGTCCGATCAATCCCTAAACATTGCCATCGACGAAAGGGCGCTCGCCGCGCGCAGACCCAATGCGGAGGGGCTCGCCGAGAGTGTCAGATACTGCCTTGTCGCGCTGAAACTGGTTGCCCGGCGCGTATCCGTTGAAGAAGGTGGACGGGTAAGCGTCGTCCTGGCGGGCGCGGCTGACATCGCGGCTGTGCGCCGCTTCCGCGACAACCAGTGCGGCTTCACGATGAGGGCCGTGGATGGAGACGGAGATCCGTTCCGCACCATTCCGACGACGCAGCCGCATCCGGGCGACGAGCGCCTTCCGCAGATGAACGGGCCGCCGCTCTGGCTCAAGCCCGGCGCGATTATTACGGCCGATATGGTCGCTGAGGCCCATGCGGGCAGTGATGAAGAAAATCACCCGGACATCGAGTTCACTCTGACAGATGAGGGACGCCGGCGATTCACCGCCTTCACCACCGCGTACGTCCTTAAAAAGTCCGCGTTCGTTTCCAACGGTGTGGTCCTCAGCGCACCAACGATTGCGTCGCCGATCACCGGCGAACGTGGTCAGATCGTGGGCGATTTTAGCCTCGAATCTGCCAAGGCGCTGGCGACATCAATCCGAACAGCGCCGCCGTGGTATCCGATCAAAGTGGTTGGTGCGCAGGCTGAGAAATAGCACCCCATGGGCACCTGAGATCGAGGATTTCCACACGTCCCGCAAAACCAGGGGCCGGCGGTGCTTCAGGGTTCTATGGGTAAGGTGCCGGGCGTGTCTGCGGCTGCAGCCCAGGTGGCGCCGGCGGCCGCCAGGATCACCGCCGCGATCCCGGCCAGCTGCGCCGCGCTCAAAGCTTCATGCAGGATCAGGAAACCCGACGCAGCGCCAAAGGCCGGTTCCAGGCTCATCAAA
>JAYTXQ010000128.1:0-6903 GCA_043742825.1 Caulobacteraceae bacterium
CCAGGCGGTGAAGGCCTGAATGCGAGGGCTCAGGTTAAGCTTGGGCATGGCGAGGGCCGTAACGATGCCCAGAAATCCGTTCATCGTCCCGCCCGAACGGGGGTTAGGCGAGGACTTGCAAACCGTGTTTTTGGACGACAGACAGGAGCTTTCGCAATGGTGGGCTGGGCCGCTTGGCACCCGATTCCCACTTCTCGACCGTGCTTTCGCTCGTGTTGAGGTAGCGGGCAAACACGCGCTGGCTGACCTTGTTGGCTTCGCGGAGCTGCCTAATTTCCGCGGGTGCTATTTCGCTCGGGACCAAATGACGGGCGTCGAAGTCCAGCATGGTCGTTTTGTCAATCGCCCCTACCTTGTGAAGCATCGCCGCAGACGCGTGAATCGCCTTGGACATGTCACTCTTAAACTTGCTTTTCGTCGCCATTGCATATCACCGTCATGTCTTTGTCGTCTAGGAGTTGAGCGATCTGCTTCTCGCTCAACGAGGCATATGTCTTTGCGAGGGTTCTGAAGTCTGCCAAGTCGTCATCGTCGATGTTGGCTTGGTCCTTCTTCGCGAACAGAAACTGGTAAATCCAATACCGACCGCCCTTCGCCAGAATGATGCTTCGGTGCATGTTCTTGTTCAGGCGCTTCTTGAATACACCGCCACCAAGATCGTCTGCTTGGCCCCTACTGACTTCCTCGATAGCTTCGCAAAGTTCGTCGTCTTTGATATGAGCCTTGCGCGCCGCCTTGGTGAACCAGGCGGTTTTGAAGGCCCGCACGGTTTCCCCGGCAACGCTCATCGCATACATGTAGCACTGGGTACGACAGGCATCAAGTACGGAACCTTACCTTGGACGCGTCCCTATGAGGCCGCACTCTATCGCCGCTGTGCTCCGACCGAGCCGCCAGCAGCGTCTCCTCCCTGCCGGGCGATAATCGCTCGCGCGGGCGGGGGGCTTGAGGTCCGCATGAGGCCCCCCCGTCAGTTCACTTGTCTCGCGACGCGAACACCCGCGCGGCGGCGATGGCCAGGACGATCACCGTCAGGAACACGCTGGGCAGGCCGGGCAGGAAGGCGATGATACTGATCAGGTCGCTGTGGCCCAGGCGGCTTGAGAAAGAGCAGCTTAAGAAAGGGGGCGGAGTGTGTGCCGCAGCGGCACGGGTGGCGTTGATCGGGAAGAGGCGCGTTGCCCCCCAGTCAGCGGTAAATTTCCCGGCGATGGCCGATATCGAGGACCAGAACTCGTAGCACCCCGTCCCGCAGGTCACAGACAATGCGATAGTCGCCCACGCGATAGCGCCAAAAGTTCCCTAGCCTGGAGCCCGTCAGGGCCGCGCCCAGATCGCGCGGATTGGCCAGGGCCAGCACGCGATCCGCCAGGAAAGATGTGATGCGAACGGCGGCGTGTTTGTCGAGCTTGCTCAATGCCTTCTTGGCAGTATCGCTGTACTCAATCCGCCAGGTCAAGGTCACGGACTACCTCTTCATGCGTCCAGATCTTCTCTTTGCCGGCGCGGATACGAATCGAAGCCTGTTCGGCCAGATACAGATCTTCCACTTCGTCCAGGTTCGCCTCGATGGCTTGCCGAACATAGAACGCCTTAGGCCGGCCGGTAACCTCAGCCAGATGGTCAAGCCGCGCTTCAAGCGCCGGTGGTAGTCGAACGGAAAAGGTCATGTGCATCTCCTGCATTACATATAATGCGCTCGGCGGACGCCGGACTCAAGGCGCGTTGAAAATGGAGGCTTGCCAGCACGGACCGGTTTGCCGGTGCCGGCAAAGTGATGCGCGACCCTCCAGACTAAGCTGGGGTGTACCGTGTTCTCACGCCGCAGCCAGAGCGAGCCGTTTCCACCGTAAATCACCGTTAATTACGGTGTCGAGGAGGTGGGTGCGGAAAATAACAGGGCCTCGACCTCTCGTAACATCGCGCGCTCGTCGCCACCACCGGCGACCACTATGCGGATGCCATTGACCTTTGTCCGGACATTTGAATCAGAGGCGCCGTCCACTGCCGAGGCGGCGACGGCACTGTCACGCGGGACCATGCGACCGAGCAGCCCGACGTAGGCCGGGGTATGGTGCACCATGAGGCGATCAAGCAGGGCGTCACTGTTGCGCTCGAAATGTTCGAGGATGCCCAGGGCGACCTTGGCGGAGGTGCGACCCCGGGCATCAAACGGTCGACCGGGATTGCCCGAACCAAAACGACCGGCGTCATCGCGACCGGTTGGTGGAGGGGATTTAGTCATTACGGGCCTTTCGTCTGTGGGCTGCGCGAAGCGACGAGAACTAAATAGCAACATTTTGCAATATGTCAATATGAGACCTGCGTGAACCTGCGCCTCATGGCATTTCAGAACTACGGATCGACTATGGTCCTGGCTATCGGGTGTATTTCACCCAACGCGGAGAAGTGATTGTGATCTTGTTGTGCGGCGGCAAAAAATCCAGCCAATCGCGCGATATCCGCCGGGTACTGATCCTCGCCACCACTTTGACGGCGATCCCATCGTGAGCGTTCGAACCCGGCCCTTTGACGTCGCCGACTATCTCACCGACCCGGCCCGCGTCACCGCCTATCTTGGCGAAATTTTGGAGACTGGCGATGCGGTGGCTATCGCCGCAGCTCTGGGCGACGTGGCCAGAGCCAAGGGCATAACCGGCCTTGCCCGCGATGCCGGTCTGACCCGCGCGGCCCTCTACCAATCCCTCAGCGAAACCGGCAATCCTCGCCTGTCCACGCTCCTGGGGGTCATTCGGGCGATGGGTGTGAGGCTGGCGGTGGCACCGCAGCAGGCCATATAGGCGTCGTTGGCCACGGTCTTGTTTCGGTCTCCTCGACCATATGCATCAGCCAGAACGAGGTCACATAGGGGCAGGCACCGCCGAAAAGTTTCCGGCGCTTGATGATGAACCAGTGGGTGAAGCCGTTGGTCATGCTCTCGAAGCCGGCGCTATAGGCGAGGCGGGTGCGCAGGCTGCGCTTCTGCAGCCTGTCGTAAGACGCCGCCAATCGCGCCTCAACCACGGCCAGTTCGGGATAGCCGTTCGACTTCAGCAGGTCGTTCAGGCGGCGGTGGCATTTGAAGTGGCGCGCTTCCTGGTCGACGAAGCCGGGCATGTTGCGCATCAGTTCGGGCGAGTCGACATGACCCATGGCCTCCCGCACCGTCTTGATCAGGAACGGCTCAAGATAGGGCATCGTCAGCGAGAAACCGTTAAGCAGATGTGACCGCACCGGATAATCGGGGCCCATATCCGATCGAGATCGTCGGGGAACTCAAAGGCGAACGGGCGCATCACGATCGCCTCGACCCGCTTGGGCCGATAGACGAAGGGCCGGCGCGATGGCGATTTGGCGTTTGCCTGTCGCATAATCTTGCTCCCATCGGCGCTTTGCGCTCGCCGGGACGCTAGATCAGACGCGCCTGGAATGCGATCATTTAGGGCGTCAGCCCGACGGCTTGGAGCTCAGCTTACCGCCTTGCGCGGACGTGCTGCCCGGTCGGCCAGGAGCAGCACCAGCAGAACCCCGCCCCAGGCGATCAGTTGGACACCCAGCGGGCGGTCGGCATAGCCGGTCAGGACGTGCAGGGCCCGGCCCAGCAAACTATTGTCGGCCAGGATGTTTGAGGTATCCCAGATCTGCTCGCCGAGGCTGGGTGCGAGACCGGCCCGATTGAGAAAAACCGCCGCCTGACCAGCCATGCCCGCCGCGAGAAGGGCGATCAGGAGATTTGTCGCGGCGAACAGCCAGCGCGACGGTATCGCCAGCAGGCCCCGATAAAGCAGCCACGCTACCAGGGCGCCAAGGCCGACACCGGCGAGCGCGCCCAACGCCATGCTCGCAGGAGATTCCCCGCCCGCCGCCACGCCGAACAGAAACAGGGCGACCTCGGAGCCTTCCCGCAGAATGGCGAGCGCCACGACCGCGCCCATGGCCGCCATGGTCTTACCCCCGGTCGCGATTTGCCCCCCCAGAACCTGCACGGACCGTGAGAGCGCCCGCCCATGCCGGCTCATCCAAAGGACGTGCCAGGACAACATCACCACAGCGGTGATCAGGACACAGGCGTTGAAGACCTCTTGCCCGGAGCCACTGAACGCCTCGGCCAGCGCACCAGCACACAAGGCCACCAGCACCGCCCCAACCGCGCCCAGACCGACGCCGCCCAGGATCCAGGCCCAGCGACGGGCCAGACCCGCCGTGGCCGCCAGCACGACGCCAATGATCAGGCCGGCCTCGAAAACCTCTCGAAACACAATCAGCAAGGCGGCGAGCATAGACTTAAGGCCCCGCGCTGATGATCAGTTTGCCCTGAGCAGTCTTGGGGTGGAATTCTCCCATGAAACTGTAGGCACCAGGTTTCAGAGGACCGACCGTGATGGTGGCGCGGCCCCCGGGCGTCACCAGCTTTTCAACATTCAGGTCGTGGCTGTCGAACTCCTCTGTCGCCGCGTCCTGGTTGATCACGGCGATGACGATCTTCTGTCCCGCCACCGCCGTCAGGCTGGCCGGGCTGAAGAGATGGTTTTTCAATGTCACCGTTATCGGGGCCGGCGCGGCGTGGGCCACCGCACCGAGCCCGCAGGCGACCCAAAAGGCCAGCAGAAAACGCATCATGGTGATCCTCGTTAGCGCCAGCTTCAGATAATGCAATTGACAATCGTTCGCAAGAACGAATATGAGAACCATTCTCATTTGCAGTCAGAACTTGTGATGTCCACCTCATTCACCACAACCCTCTCCCGCGTTCTGGCTCTGGTCGGGCTGGCTCTGGTCGGGCTGGCTCTGGTCGGACTCCCGACCCTTGTCCTGGCCGACCCCCGCCTGGATGAAAAGGTCTATAGCCCCTATGTCCTCAACGGGGTGTCTGAGGTGGAGGTGCGCACAGCGCAGCAACTGGGCGGGCCCACCGGTGGCCGCGCCACCACGGTGTTTGAGATCGAGCAGGGCCTTAACGACCGGGTCAGCCTCAGCCTGGTCGGGATCATGGTGCGGGGCCCTGGCTTAAGCACAAGGCTCGCCGGCTTGGGGCTGGAAGGCGTCGTCTACCTGGGTCGCCTGCCAAAACTGGGTGTCGATACCGGGCTCTATCTGGAATACAAAAAGGGCCTCGGCGGAGAGGACGACATAGCTGAGGCCAAGCTGCTGTTGGCCAAGACCGCCGGGCGATTCCAGGGGCTGCTCAATATCATCATCGAACACCCCCTCAGCGCGCCGCGTGGCCAGGAGATCGGTGCCTATGGCTATGCGGCGTCGGTCACCTGGGAGACCGTCGGCCACCTGCGCCTGGGTGCCCAGGCCCTGGGCGACTTTGGCGATGACCACGCGTTCCTCGGCCGGCAGGGCGCCTATGTCGGGCCCCAGATCAAATGGGAAGGTCGCCCTGCCCGCTCGCCGGTAGAGATAGACATCGATGCGGGCTGGCTGAAGGCGGTGGGAACCAGCCGCACGGAAGCCAGAAGCCAACTGCGTTTCGGGATCGAGCTTGAGCATCGCTTCTAACGGGAACACGGGTTGGGCCACTGGGTCGACGCGGGTAACACCCAAACGCCGTCCTGGACGGCGATGTCGGAGCGGTGGAGGCTGCTGGAGTTGCGATTTTTTATCACAGATAAGGCAGATTACGCAGATTGCGCCCGTACCTTTGCGGTGAACCCCCCATGGCCTGAGCGTTTGAAGATGTAACGCCTTCATCGGAGCGCCGCCGACGCGCGGAATTCCCAGAATGCGCCCAGAGCGGACGTTTGCCGTCTTCCCGATTCCAGAGGTAACCACGATAGAAAATTAAAGCTCTGGTGGCGAAATACACCGTTAATCACCGTTAATTACGGTGCCGAAGCGGTAGGGGCGGAAAACAACAGGGCCTCGACCTCCGCCAGCAGCGCGCGCTCATCGCCGCCGCCGGAGACCACTGCGTGGATGCCATTGAGCTTAATCCGGACATCCTTATCGGAGGTCTCGTCCACCGCCGAAGGGGCGACGGCACCGTCACGCGGGACCATGCGGCCGAGCAGCCCGGCGTAAGCCGGGGTATGGTGCACCATGAGGCGATCAAGCAGGGCGTCACTGTTGCGCTCGAAATGTTCGAGGATTCCGAGGGTGAGCTTGCCAGACGCGCGACCCCGCGCGCCAAACGGTCGACCGGGATTGCCTGAACCAAAACGGCCGGTGTCATCTCGGCTGGTTGGTGAAGGGGATTTGGTCATTCGTGGCCTTTCGTCTGTGGGCTGCGGGAAACAATGAGAACGAAATAGCAACATTTTGCAATATGTCAATATAAGACCTGCACGAACCCGCGCACCAATGCGTTTCAGAACTGCGGATCGACTATGGTCCTGGCTACCGGGTGTATTTCACCCAACGCGGAGAGGTGATTGTGATCTTGTTGTGCGGCGGCAAAAAATCCAGCCAATCGCGCGATATTCGCCGGGCGTTGATTTTGGCTGCGGCATTGCGGGCAACCGCATTATGACTGTTCGAACCCGCGCCTACGACGTCGCCGACTATCTCACCGACCCGGCCCGCGTCACCGCCTATCTTGGCGAAGTTTTCGAGACTGGCGATGCGGTGGCGATTGCCGCAGCTCTGGGCGACGTGGCCAGAGCCAAGGGCATGACCGACCCGGCCCGTGACGCCGGCCTGACCCGCGCGGAAATCTATCAATCCCCCAGCGAAAACGGTAATCCCCGCCTCTCCACGCTCCCGAGGGTCATTCGGGCGATGGGTGTAAGGCTGGCAGTGACGCAGCACCAGGCTGTGGCCTAGCAGGCGGTACTATGCGGCGCAGTGACAGCGGCTGTCCGGGGCCGCAGACCGGCATATTCACAAATCGCCGACGTCGCCCGGCAGGCGAGTTTTCGTAACTGATATCTATATTGTGTCCCTCGATATCCCAATTTA
>JAYTXQ010000129.1:0-8425 GCA_043742825.1 Caulobacteraceae bacterium
CTTAACCAGAGACAGAGGTTCGAAAAGGCTCTGGCAGAGGCCGAGGCTGTGCGCGAACTCGCGGGCGACAGTCCACACTTTAAGCTTCAGTACGCAACCCAGCACCTGGCAGTGGGAAATTTCGATACAGCCCTCAGGCTCTACGGCGAGCTTCACGCCACCGTTCCCGCTGATCCGTCCATAAATCTGACTTACGGCCACGCGCTGAAAACCGTTGGCCGCGCCGACGAAGCGGTCAGAGCCTACCGCCGTGCCTATGCGGTTCGCCCAGACCTTGGCGATGCCTACTGGAGCCTGGCCAATCTCAAGACCTATCGGTTCACCGAAGAGGAGATTGAAGGCATGCGGGCGGCCGAAGGCCTGCCACAGACCAATCTGTTCGACCGCTATTCCCTCTGCTTTGCGCTCGGAAAGGCCCTGGAGGATCGGGGCGACTTTGCGATTGCCTTTGAATATTATGATCGCGGCAACCGTCTCAAACGCGATGAGGTCAACTACAGCGCCGAGCGTATGCACAAGGATCTCGCCGCTCAGGCCCAATGCTGCAGTGCCGATGTTTTCGCGATCCACCGGGCGGGCGGCTGTCCCGCTCCCGATCCGATTTTCATTGTCGGCCTGCCCCGCGCCGGCTCGACCCTGCTTGAACAGATCCTGGCCTCACACTCTATGGTCGATGGGACAATGGAACTACCCAACATCCTGGCACTGGCGCACAAACTGGACGGGCGACGGCGCGTGGATGAGGAGCGTCGCTATCCCGATAACTTGGCAGAGTTGAGCAACGACGATTTTCGCCAATTCGGCGTAGACTATATTCGCGACACGGCGATCTATCGCAAGGGCGCGCCATTTTTTGTCGACAAGATGCCAAATAATTTTAGGCATATCGGCCTGATCCAATTAATTTTGCCCAATGCCAGGATCATCGACGCGCGGCGCGAGGCCATGGCCTGTTGCTTCTCCGGCTTTAAGCAGTTGTTCGGCGAAGGTCAGGACTTCACTTATGGGCTGGAAGAAGTGGGCCGCTACTATCGCGACTATGTCGACCTGATGGCCCACTGGGACCAGGTACTCCCCGGCCGCGTGCTACGGATTCAATATGAGGACGTCGTTGCAGATCTCGAAACACAGGTCCGGCGGCTCCTGGATCATTGTGGGTTGCCGTTCGAACAAGCCTGCTTGGATTTTCACCAAACCGAACGCGCGGTGCGCACGGCAAGCTCAGAACAGGTTCGCCAGCCGATCTTTACGACAGGTCTCGACCAATGGGAGAATTTCGAACCCTATCTTGGGCCATTGAAGTTGGCCTTGGGCCCTGAACTGATTCCGCAGCCCGAATGAAAGCAGAGGAATGGATTTGACCGACGCAGTCCTGGATACACCCGCCCGGTCACCCGTCAGCCTTGCGGCCTGGTACGTCCTGCTGATCATGTGCCTGGGCTACGCGATTAATATCGCCGACCGCTATGTCGTCACAACTGTGATGGAATCAATGCGGCTGGAGTTGCACCTGACCGATAGCGGCATAGCCTTTCTCACCGGGATCCCGCTGGCTGTGTTCTATGTGACGCTGGGCATTCCCATCTCCTGGCTCGCGGATAAAGCAAACCGTCGCAACATTCTGGCGGCGGCTTTGGTGATCTGGTCGGGCATGACCGCCCTGTGTGGTCTGTCGCAGAGCTATTTCCAGTTTCTGCTCGCCAGGATCGGCGTCGGCGTCGGTGAAGCGGGGGGCACGCCACCTGCCAATTCGATCATCGCCGATAATTTCCCCGCCCCGCGCCGGCCAATGGCTATGACCGTCTTTGCTTTGGGTGCTCCGCTGGGCGCCTGGATGGGGGCCGATATGGCCGGTGCCGTGGCCAACCAATATGGCTGGCGGGCGGCGTTTCTGGTCCTGGGCGTGCCTGGTCTGGTGCTTGGGATCATCGTCTTTTTGACCATACGTGAGCCCGTGCGCGGCCGGCTTGACGCCAGCGACACGGCCTCCAAACCAACATTCATGCAGTCCATGGTCTTCCTGTGGAAACAAAAGGCGTGTGTCCACGCCGTGATGGCCGGCGGCGTCGCGGCGTTGTGGGGGTGGGGCCTGATGTGGTTCACCCCGACCTTCCTGCAGCGGGCTTATCATCTCAACGTTGGGGAGGCTGGTGCCGTGGTCGGGCCGATCCACCTGATCGGGGGCTCCGTGGCCAGCGTAGTGACTGCATGGCTCTTGTCGCGGCGGGCCTTTGCCAATTCCCGCAACGTCGCCTGGCTGATGGCCGGCGGGATAGCCCTGGCGACGATACCGTCGTTCTTCGCCTATTATACCCACGAACTGTGGGTGGCAAAGCTGATGTTCTGGATGTTTATTCCGGCCATCTATTTCTACATTGGCCCCACCATGGCGCTGATTCAAAACCTGGCACCGCCAAAGATGCGGGCGACCTTCATCGCCGTTTCCTTGCTGGTGGCCAATGTGCTGAACCTGATCGTCGCCCCGCAGGCGGTGGGTTTCATGAGCGACACTTTCGCCGGCCACGCTGGTGCCAACGCGGAGTCCCTGCGTCTTGCGCTGCTGATCCTGGCCCCGACAGGCTTTTGGGCCGCCTACCACTATTGGGCGGCGATCCGGACGATAGAGGCCGAGCAAAAGCTGGCCATTGGATACGTGTGAGCCGCAGGCCTGCCCGAAATGAAACTCACCGACATCAAGACCTTCGTCGTTGGCAACCCGCCACCCCGCTTCGGCGGACGCTATTTCGTTTTCGTCAAGCTGACGACGAGTGACGGAATCTGTGGCATCGGCGAGGCCTATTGTGTGCCGTTCGAGCCGCACCTCGTGGCGCGGATGATCGAGGATGTCTTCGCTCGTTATGTGTGCGGACGAGATCCGCACGACATCGAGACGATGTGGCGGCGTGTCTATTCCAGCGGCTTTTCCCAACACCCGGATCTTACCCTGATGGGTGTGTTGAGTGCTCTTGAAATGGCCTGCTGGGACATAATCGGTAAGGCGGCGGACCAGCCGGTCTACAGGCTCCTGGGGGGACGGGTGCATGAGCGCTTGCGGTCCTATACCTATATCTATCCCCGGCCCGGCGATAAGACCGATGTCTATCGCGACCCCGATCTGGCGGCTGAACGGGCACAGGAATATCTGGCGCGCGGCTATACCGCTCTGAAGTTCGATCCTGCCGGGCCCTACAGTGTGTTTGACGGTCGCCAGCTATCTCTGGAGGCGCTCGATCTGTGTGAGCGGTTCGCGTTGACCCTTCGAGACGCGGTGGGCAGTCGAGCCGATCTTCTCTTTGGCACACATGGTCAGATGACGGCGGCGGGGGCGATCCGTCTGGCCAAACGCCTGGAAGCTGCCGATCCCTTGTGGCTCGAAGAGCCCGTCCCACCTGACGCGCCTGAGGAGATGGCCAAGGTCGCACGTGCGACCTCGATCCCCATTGCCACCGGTGAGCGCCTGTCGACAAAATACGACTTCCACCGTCTGCTACAGGCTGGCGCTGCGGCGATCCTGCAGATGAATCTGGGCCGGGTCGGCGGCATCCTGGAGGCCAAGAAAATCGCTGGTATGGCCGAGGTCTATCACGCGCAGATCGCGCCGCACCTCTATTGCGGCCCCATCGTCGGTGCGGCGAATATACAGCTGGCGACCTGCTCGCCCAATTTTCTGATCCTGGAAAGCATCGAATACTGGCAGGGCTTTCATGCAGAGATACTGATCAAACCGGTGCGCTGGGAGGACGGCTATGTCATCCCGTCGGAGGATCCGGGCCTGGGGGTCGAGCTGAATGAAGCTGTGGCGGAAGCGAACCCCTATACCGGCACGATGCTGCATCTTGAGATGACTCAGACGCCGGTCGTCTGATGCAGGTGTTCGACTATGTGATTGTCGGCGCGGGCACGGCGGGCTGTGTAGTCGCTGCCCGTTTGTCGGAAAAGTCAAACGTCACAGTGCTCCTTCTGGAGGCAGGTGGTTCAGACCGCAGGCTCTGGATACAGATGCCGATCGGCTACGGTCGGACCTATTTCGACCCGCGGGTCAACTGGATGTACGATACCCAGGCGATCGCGACGCTGGGCGGGCGGGTCAGTTACTGGCCGCGGGGCAAGGTGATCGGCGGCTCAGGGTCGATCAACGCCATGGTCTGGGTGCGCGGAAACCCACGCGACTTCGACGACTGGGCGGCGATGGGCAATACGGGCTGGACCTATGCCGACGTCCTGCCCTACTTTCTTAAGGCGGAAGACCATGACCTTGGCGCGGGGGCCTACCACGGAGCCGGCGGACCGATCCATGTCACCGACATGGCCCGTGCGGCGCATCCCTTGTGCCAGGTATTCGTCGATGCGGCAGCGGCGCTCGGCTTTGACCGTAATACTGATTTCAACGGGGTGGACCCCGAAGGCGTGGGTGTTTACCAAATCAATACTCGAAAGGGCTTTCGAGCCTCCAGCGCCAATGCCTACCTGCGGCCCGCCTTGCGCCGTCGAAATCTTGAGCTGCGGACCCAGGCGCTCGCCACACGTGTTCTGTTCGACGGCACCCGCGCGAGCGGCGTCGAATACCGTCGTGGCGGCCGGCTGGAGACGGTGAGCGCGCGGCGGGAAGTCATCCTCTGCGGCGGCGCAATCAATTCTCCCCAATTGCTGCAACTCTCCGGTGTCGGCGCGGCGGGACATCTCCGATCCCTCGGCATCTCGCCGGTCCTCGACGCCTCCGCTGTTGGACAAAATCTGCAGGACCACCTAGCGATTTCCTATGTGTACCGGTGTAACCGGCCAACCTTGAATGATGAACTGGGATCCTGGCGCGGCAAGGCCGGGGCGGCGCTGCGTTATCTGATGCGGCGCGACGGGCCTTTGGCATTAAGCGTTAATCAAGCGGGCGGATTTGTCCGCAGCGATCCGTCACAAGCGCGTGCCAACCTGCAGCTCTATTTCAGCCCGGTGAGCTATACCCAGACCCCGCTTGCAGAGCGGCGTCTCACCCGGCCCGATCCGTTTTCTGCCTTTCTCCTGTCAGCCAATGCCTGCCGGCCCACCAGCCGGGGAAAGGTTTCGATCATTTCGCCTGACCCCCTCGCCCATCCGTTGATCCAGCCAAACTATCTGGCCACCGACCACGATGTCGCCGAGGCCTTGGCCGGGTGCCGATTGCTCCGCCGCCTGGCGGCAGCCACGCCCCTTGCAGACGTTGTCACCGACGAGATCATCCCCGGTCCAGGTGTCCAATCAGACGAGGAGATGCTCCAGGATTTCCGCGACCGGGCAGACACTGTCTATCACCCGGTAGGCAGCTGTATGATGGGCTCGGATCCTACGCGGTCGGTTGTTGATGCCCGGCTGCGCGTGCATGGCCTGGGCCATCTTCGCGTCATCGATGCCTCGGTCTTTCCCAGCGTGACTTCAGGCAACACCAATGCCCCATGCGTGATGGTGGCGGAAAAGGGCGCGGCAATGGTGCTCGAAGATGCGGGTGCAGGGTCTGGCTGACGGGTCTCCACCACCACTGATAAGTTTTTTAGCGGCACCCGACGAATTTATTGCTTTGCCTCACCGGCGTGCCCGTCATTAGGCTAAAAAAACGAGAAGGATCCGAAGATCACATGCAGTCGAGCGCGCGAGTAGTCATCGTCGGCGGCGGCATTATGGGTGCCAGCCTGTTGTATCATCTCGCTGAACTGGGCTGGACCGACGCCCTGTTGATCGAAAAAGATGAACTGACCTCCGGCTCGACCTGGCATGCAGCCGGCCAGTGCCCGAATATCACTGGCAGTTACAACCTGGCCAAGATGCACGCCTACAGCAATCAGCTTTACCCAAAACTCGAAGCCCTGACCGGCCAGTATGTCAGCTGGCATGCCTCCGGCGGGATCAGGCTGGCGACCAATGAGCGAGAGCTGGCCTGGTTCAGATACATTCATGGATATTCCAAGGCTATCGGCTTTGGCATGGAGATCATCGGTCCAGACGAAATCCGACGGATCAATCCGTTTCTGACCACTGATGGCGTCATTGCCGGCGCCTACACCCCTGATGATGGCCACGCCGACCCCGCTGGCCTGTGCAATGCCATGGCGATCGGCGCGCGCAACCTGGGCGCAAAGATCATGCGTAAGAACCGGGTGCTCGCCATCGAGCCACGTCCAGGCGGCGAATGGTGCGTGAAAACCGAGCAAGGCAATGTGATCGCCCAGGTCGTGGTCAATGCCGCCGGCTGTTATGCGCGCCAGGTGGCGCAGATGGTGGGCATTGATGCGCCGATTACCAATATGGAGCACCAGTATGTCGTCACTGATCCGATCCCGGCTTTCGCCGAGCGCGGCATCGAAATCCCGGTCATGCGCGACCCCTATATGTCGGGCTATTTTCGTCAGGAACAGAACAGCGGCCTGATCGGCATCTATGAGCACATCGGCCTGCGCGGGGCCTGGTCGCCCAGGGGAACGCCAGAGTGGTCGTCAACCTCAGAACTGTTCACCAACGATGTAGACCGGATATCGCTGTGGCTTGAGCGCGCCATCGAACGCATGCCGGTCTTTGGCGAGGTTGGCATCCGCCGCGTGATCAACGGTGCCATTCCCCATACCCCCGACGGCGGGCCCCTACTGGGTCCGGCCCCAGGCCTGGCGAATTTCTGGATGTGCTGCGGCACTTCGTTCGGTATCGCTCAAGGCGGCGGTGCGGGGAAGTACCTGGCGCAATGGATGGTCCATGGCGATTCTGAGATCAATATGACCGAGTTTGATCCACGCCGTTACGGCCCCTATGCCAACGAGACCTATTCCCAGGCCAAAGTCTTTCTCGACTATCGCACCACCTTCACCACCCGTCTGCCTGGCGAGGAAGAGCCGGATGGTCGACCGCAAAAGACCAGTCCGTTGTATGAGCGGCTGAAGGCGGCGGGGGCGGTCCACTCTGAGACGTTTGGTTGGGAGCGGCCCAAATGGTTCTCACTCGACGGCCGAGTCGAGGTCTCGGGCTATGGCCGCAATAATGTCTTCGAGGTGGTCGCCGCTGAGGTTGCCGCCGTTCAAAGCCGCGTTGGCGTGCTGGACCTGACCGGATTCGCCAAGTTCGATGTGGTCGGCCCGGACGCGGAAGCTTTCCTAAATCGAATCTGCGCCAATAGCATGCCGCGGAAATCTGGGGGCATCGGTCTAGTGCATCCCCTGTCGCGTGGCGGCCGCATCGCTGGCGAAATGACCGTAACTCGGCTTGCCGATGATCATTACTACGCTCTTTCCGCTGCCGCAGCCGAACTACGCGACCTGGACCTGATGACCCAGGCGATTTTGCCGGACGAGCGGGTCATGGTCAGCAATGTGACCCTGGATCGCGGTGTGCTCGTGCTGAGCGGACCGCGCTCACGCGATCTGCTAGCGACCCTGACTGACGCGAACCTGAGCAATGAGGGCTTTCGCTGGCTGAGCGGGTGCGAGATTGAGATCGCCGGCTGCGCGGTCCGCGCTTTGCGGGTCAGCTATGTCGGCGAACTGGGCTGGGAATTGCACCCACTGATGGGGGATATGGCAGACCTGTATGACGCTATCTGGCGCGCGGGCGCTGCATTCGGCATCGCCAATTATGGTTTGTATGCCGTTAACAGCATGCGCCTGGAAAAAGCCTACAAGGCCTGGGGTAATGAGCTCACCAACGAATTGACCATGCACGAGGCGGATATGGGCCGGTTCATCAATTTCAAAAAGCCGGACTTCATTGGTAAGTCGGCAAGTCTGAACGCCCCCGACCGGCCGTTACGCATTGTCTATGGCGAAATGGACGCCTTGGATGTTGATGTCCGTGGCGCAGAACCAGTGTTGGTCGATGGGCGGAGCATCGGTCTGACTACGTCTGGGGGCTTTGGCCATCGGGTGGGAAAAAGCTTGTTCTTCGCCTGCGTCGAACCGCAATTTGCCACAGTCGGCAGCCAGTTCGACATCTATGTCCAAGGTCAGTGCCGTACAGGGACCGTGTTGGACCGGCCCGTCTATGATCCTGACAATCTGAAGATGAAGGCGTGATGGCGCAGCCTCCGGAGCTTCCCTCGCGCGCGCGTGTGGTCATCGTTGGCGGCGGGGTCATCGGATGTTCGATCGCCTATCACCTGACCAAGATCGGCTGGAGTGATGTCGTCCTATTGGAGCGCAAACAGTTGACCAGCGGCACCACTTGGCATGCCGCCGGACTGGTGGGCCAGTTGAGGCCGACGATCAACATGACCAAACTGGCCAAATATACCGGGGAACTCTACCGCGGATTGGAAGCAGAAACCGGACAGGCCACAGGCTACCGACAATGTGGGTCGCTTTCGATTGCGACCAATGACGAGCGGTTTGAGGAACTGAAACGCAGCGCCTCGATGGCCAAGGTCTTTGATCTTCCTGTTCACGTCCTTGGGCCGCAAGAGATCAAGGCCCTATTC